>NZ_JBQSWX010000004.1:0-183361 GCF_052377615.1 Arthrobacter sp. AOP36-A1-22 | reverse complement strand
CGGTGCCCCCCGTGTCTACCACCCGGTCGCGCCTGCCGGGGCCGGTCCCGCGCGGTCCGGGCCCGCGCCGCCGGCCGGGCCCGCGCCGCTGGCCGGGCCCCGGGGTCATCCTGCCGGCCCTCGCCGCAACCACCGCCTGCTTCCTGGTCCTCGCCGCCGTCGTACCCTGGTGGTTGGCGCCCACCGACCCGCTGGCCATCGACCCCGGGGCCGCCTTCTCCAGCCCCTCCCTCTCCCACTGGTTCGGCACCGACGAATCGGGGCGGGACCTCTATTCGCGCGTGGTCCACGGGGCCCGGCCCTCGTTGCTCATCGGGGCCGCGGCCACCGCCCTGGGACTGGGGTTGGCCCTGGTCCTGGGGCTGGCCTCCGGGCTGGGCGGACGCTGGCTCGACGCAGGGATCGGACGCCTCGTCGAAGTGATGCTGGCGCTGCCCGGATTGCTCCTGGCCCTGGTGTTCATCGCGTTGGCCGGTCCCGGGGTGTCCACCACGATCGTCGCCGTGGGGCTGACCACCGCCCCGGGCTACGCCCGGATCATCCGGTCCCAGGCCAGGGCCCTGCGCGGCTCGGCGATGATCGAGTCGGCCCGGGTCCTGGGCCACCATCCGGCGAAGATCCTGTTCCGGCATCTGCTGCCCAATGCCTTGGGCCCCGTCCTGGTGTTGGCGACCCTGGGGGTGGGCCAGGCAGTCATCTGGGCCTCGGCGTTGAGCTTCCTCGGGCTCGGCGAGGCCCCTCCGGCGCCCGAATGGGGCGCCATGCTCGCGGCGGGACGCACCTATCTGGGCTCCGCCTGGTGGATGACGTTCTTCCCCGGTCTGACCATCGTCGCCACGGCGGCGGCCAGCACTGTACTCGGCAGGTCCCTCCAACGACGGGCGGTCGGCGCATGAACGGGCCATCGCTGTTGCGGGTCGAGGGGCTCCAGGTCGGATTCGGCGGCACCCCGGTGGTGCACGACGTCGGCCTGGACGTAGGCCGGGGCGAATGCCTGGCCCTGGTGGGAGAATCCGGGTCGGGTAAATCGGTGACCGCGCGGGCCCTGTTGGGGCTCTCGGGCCGGGCCGCCCGGGTGGACGCCCGCCGGTGGGAGTTCGACGGCGCCTCCCTGCACGGGGCAGGCGCGCGGCAGTGGCGGCGCCTGCGCGGAACCCGGATCGGGTTGGTGCTCCAGGATGCGCTGGTCTCGCTGGACCCGCTGCGCACCATCGGCCGGGAAATCGACGACTCGCTGCGCCTGCACACCTCCCTCTCCGCCGCCTCCCGGGGCCGCCGGGTGGCCGGGTTGCTGGAATCGATGGGACTGCAGACCGTTGATGCCGGGCGGCGGGCCGGGGAACTCTCCGGCGGCATGCGCCAACGGGCGCTGATCGCCTCCGCGATGGCCTTGGATCCGGAGCTGCTCATCGCCGACGAACCCACCACGGCCCTGGATGCCGAATCCCAGGCCCAGGTCCTCGGGGTGCTGGCCTCCTTGCGCTCCGGGGGGTCGTCGCTGCTGCTGATCAGCCACGATCTGGCGGTGGTCTCCTCGGTGGCGGACCGGGTGGCCATCATGCGCGGGGGCAGGATCGTCGAACAGGGTCCCACCGCCACGGTCCTGTCCCACCCGGAGCACGAATACACCAGGATGCTCCTGCGCGCCGTTCCGGCCGGTCGCCCCCGCGGCACCCGCCTGTCGGTGGCACCGGCGGATCCCGGGGCGCCGGAGCCGGTCTCTTTGCTGGATCCCGTGCCGGAGTCGAAGCCGCGGCCGGTGTCGGGCCCTGGTTCGTCGCAGGGGACGGTGCTGGAGGCCAGGCACCTGTCGAGGACCTTCGCGGTCAAAGGAGGCGAGGACTTCCGGGCCGTGGATGATGTGGGCCTGCGGGTGGAAGCCGGGCGCACGCTGGGCCTGGTCGGCGCCTCCGGATCGGGCAAGAGCACGACGGCGCGGATCCTGCTGGGCTTGGAGGAACCCGATGAAGGCACGGTCGAGCTGTTCGGCGGTGACTGGGTTCCGGGGAAGGAATCCTCCCGCCGGGCGCGCCGGCCACTGCTCGGGGCCGTCTACCAGGACGCGTTGAGTTCCTTCGATCCCCGCCGACGCGTCGGGGCCATCCTGGCCGATGCCCTGACCGTCCGCGGTGGCGGGGCCGGGGCCGACGGCGGCTGGGGCGCCGATTCCCCGGAGGCGCTGTTGGAACTGGTCGGGCTGGCCCCGGGGCTGACCGGACGGCATCCACGGACCCTCTCCGGGGGCCAACGTCAACGCGTTGCGATCGCCCGGGCGTTGGCCCCGGGACCCCGGGTGCTCATCTGCGATGAGCCCGTGTCCTCGCTGGATGTCTCGGTCCAGGCCAGGATCCTGGACCTGCTCGATGACCTGCAGGCCGGATTCGGGTTGGGGTACCTGTTCATTTCCCACGATCTGGCCGTCGTACGCCATGTCAGCGACCGGCTGGCGGTGATGCGGCAGGGGCGCATCGTCGAATCAGGGGCCACCGAAGAGGTCTTCGCCGCCCCGCAGCACCCCTATACCCGGGCCTTGCTGGCCGCCTCCCCCACGCTGGCGACCGGCTGAGCAACCGGCCGGGAACGCCCCCGGGGCGGTTCCCCGAGGCGGTTCCCCCGGGCCGAAGACCCCCGGCACCGCACACGGCGCGTGGCCCGATGGAAGTCATCGGGCCACGCGCCGTCGTGGTCCTGCCGCCGCAGCGGTGGCCGAGGCCCTAGCCCAGCTTGGAGACCAGGGACTGCAGGACGCGGTTCAGCGTGGCCGAGGGGCGCATGGCCGCCTGGGCCAACTCGTCGGAGGGACGGTAGTAGCCGCCCAGCTCCACGGCTGAACCCTGGACCCCGAGCAGTTCGGCGTTGATGTCGTCCTCGTGGGTCACGAAGTCCTTTGCCACCTCGGCAAAGGCGGCGGCCAGCTCGACATCCTCTTCCTGACGGGCCAGCTCCTGGGCCCAGTACATGGCCAGGTAGAAGTGGCTGCCCCGGTTGTCGAGCTCCCCGACCTTACGCTTGGGCGACTTGTCCTCGAGCAGGAACGTGCCGGTGGCGGCGTCGAGGGTGTCGGCCAGCACCTGGGCGCGGGCGTTCGACGTGGAACTGGACAGGTGGGCGAAGGATTCGGCCAGGGCCAGGAATTCACCCAGCGAATCCCAGCGCAGGTGGTTTTCCTGCAGCAGTTGCACCACGTGCTTCGGCGCGGAACCGCCGGCGCCGGTCTCGAAGAGGCCGCCCCCGTTGATCAGCGGGACCACCGATAGCATCTTCGCGCTGGTGCCCAGCTCGAGGATCGGGAAGAGGTCGGTCAGGTAGTCGCGCAGCACGTTGCCGGACACCGAGATGGTGTCCTCGCCGCGACGCAGGCGCTCCAGCGTGTAGGTGGTCGCCTCGACGGGGGCCATGATCTGCAGCGACAGGCCCTCGGTGTCGTGATCGGCCAGGTACTCGGTGACCTTGGCGATCAGGTTGCGGTCGTGGGCGCGGGTCTCGTCGAGCCAGAAGATCGCCGGCATCCCGGAGGTGCGGGCCCGGGTGACGGCGAGCTTGACCCAATCGCGGATCGGGGTGTCCTTGGTCTGGCAGGCACGCCAGATATCGCCCTGCTCGACCTGGTGCTCGATGAGGACCCGGTCGGCGGAATCCACGATCTGCACGGTGCCTGCTCCGGCGATCTCGAACGTCTTGTCGTGGCTGCCGTATTCCTCGGCTGCCTGGGCCATCAGCCCGACGTTGGGGACGGTGCCCATGGTGGTCGGGTCGTAGGCGCCGTGGGCGCGGCAGTCCTCGACGACGGCCTGGTAGACCCCGGCGTAGGAGCTATCCGGCAGCACGGCCAGGGTGTCGTGTTCGCCGTCGTCCGCGCCCCACATGTGGCCCGAGGTGCGGATCATCGCCGGCATGGAGGCGTCGACGATGACATCCGAGGGCACGTGCAGGTTGGTGATGCCCTTGGTCGAATCGACCATCGCGATGCCCGGCCCGTTGGCCAGGCCGTCCTCGATGGCGGTCTTGACCCCGTCGCGCACCTCTTCGGA
Source organism: Arthrobacter sp. AOP36-A1-22 (assembly GCF_052377615.1). Lineage (NCBI taxonomy): Bacteria > Bacillati > Actinomycetota > Actinomycetes > Micrococcales > Micrococcaceae > Arthrobacter > Arthrobacter sp. AOP36-A1-22. The sequence continues at coordinate 179,330 of NZ_JBQSWX010000004.1, read as the reverse complement.
GAGGTCCTCGAGTCCGCCGAGGATGGCGGCCAGGCCGTGGTTGGGGCTCAGTCCGGCCGCTTCGAGGTCCTCGCCATAGGTGGCGAAGAGGTCGGGGAAGAACGCCTTGACCACGTGGCCGAAGATGATGGGGTCGGAGATCTTCATCATGGTCGCCTTCAGGTGGGCGGAGAAGAGCACCCCTTCCTTCTTGGCACGGGCGACCTGGTCGGCCAGGAACGCGTCGAGCTGCGCGGCGGACATGAAGGTTCCGTCGATGACCTCGCCCTTGAGCACGTCGAAGGCCTTCTTCAGGACCTTGACGGTCCCGTCCTGGGCGATGAAGCGGATCTCGATCCGGTCATCGGAGTCCATGACGACCGACTTCTCGTTGGCGCGGAAGTCCCCGTCGGCCATGGTGGCGACGTTGGTCTTCGAATCCGCGGACCAGGCACCCATGGAGTGCGGGTACTTGCGGGCGTAGTTCTTCACCGACAGCGGGGCCCGGCGGTCCGAGTTGCCTTCGCGCAACACCGGGTTCACGGCGGAGCCCTTGATGCGGTCGTAGCGTGAACGGATGTCCGTTTCCTCGTCGGAGGCCGGGTTGTTCGGGTAGTCCGGCAGTGCGTAGCCCTGCGACTGCAGTTCGGCGATGGCCGCCTTGAGCTGCGGCATGGAGGCACTGATGTTCGGCAGCTTGATGATGTTCGCTTCGGGCTTCCGGGCCAGGGCGCCGAGTTCGGCCAGCGCATCGTTCTGGCGCTGGTCCTCGCTCAGGAAGTCACCGAAGAGGGCGATGATGCGGCCGGCCAGCGAAATATCGCGGGTCTCGAATTCGACGCCGGCGGTCGAGGCGAAGGCTTCGACGATGGGCAGGAAGGAATAGGTGGCCAGCATCGGCGCTTCGTCGGTGTGGGTGTAGATAATCTTTGCCATGGGTGAGGCATCTCCCTGAAGGTCAACGGTTTGGGGAGATCAACGTGATGATCTCAACGTATCCAACTTACCCGAGAGGGCCCGTGGGCCCCTATTCCCGGGGGCTACTCGTCCTCGGGGGCACTCGCATCCGGGGTGTGCTTCAGCGCGGTGATCTTCCAGGCACCGTCGTCGTATTTTGCGGTCACCGTGTAGGTGGTGCCCTCGGCATCCCACTCGGTTTCCTCCACGACCTCGCCGTCCTTGTCCAGGACCTTCTTCGCATCCTCCATGTAGGGCACGACGGCGCTCAGCTGGCCGTCCTGGTCGACCTCGCCCACCGCAACCACGTCCTGCGGCTTGGGCTGCCCACCCTCGATGCTGCCTTCGTCGTCGTACACCCGGGCAATGGCCCCGGCGGCGTCCTCGCATTCGGTGCAGTCCTCGGTGACCGCGAGCATGTCATCGGTCTGGCCCGTCTGCAGTGCGTAGGACATGGCCTCGTAGTAGTAGTACGTGGTCGCCGACAGCCCGTCGGCCCCTTCGGCCTTCATCTGGTCGTTGGTCTCCGGGGCGGCGATCGCCGCCTCGGCCGAGGAGGCGGAGGAGGACGAATCGGCGGCCGGTTCACCGGCGGAACAGCCGGCCAGGGCCAGGGAAGCTGCGGCGACGGCGATTCCGGCGCCCAGGACGTGGGGGAACTTCATATGCGATGACTCCAGAAGTGGTGTTGGTCGGTGCCGACGGCCCGCCATGGCGTCCGTCACCGCCACCATATCCCGTTGCCCCAGGCCACTAGTTGTGGGATGCGACACATTCCGCGGTTCCCGCGACCGCACCGTGTCCGACCTCACAACGGATCGGTATGATGGTCCGGGCCCCGGGTCCCCTCCGAGGCACCACCGAACAAAGGACGGCTCCCATGCCCGAAATGGCCTTGGCGATCGATGGCGGGCAAACGGGCATCCGCGCCCAGGTGCTCCAGGACGATGGCACCGCCTCCCCCGACGTCGAGGTCCTTGAATTCCGGGGCATCCTCACCGACCGGCCGCTGGCCGGCCAGATCGCCGACGTCGTCGCCCGGGCCCGCGAGGCGGCCGGCCACGATTTCAGGACCGTCTCCGCGGGACTGTCGGGACTGACCGACGGCGAGGGGCTGGCACCGGCACTGTTGGCTGCCACCACCGGCTACGGCGTTCACTCGGTACACATCACCCACGATTCGGTCAGTTCATACCTGGGGGCACTGGGTGACTCCCCCGGCGCCGTGATCGCCTCCGGGACCGGCGCGGTCACCCTGGCCGTGGGCGCCACGGAGGTGGTGCGCATCGACGGCTGGGGCTACATCATGGGCGACGCCGGCAGCGGCTACTGGATGGGCCGGGCGGCCCTGGACGCGGTGATGCGCGACTTCGACGGTCGCGGCCCCGCCACCACCCTGACCGAGGTGGTGCGCGCCGATTTCCCCGATCTGGCCCAGGCCTACGTCGAACTCCAACGCGATCCGGACCGCGTCAGCCGCACCGCCTCCTATGCCGCCACGGTGGCCCGGCTCGCCGCGACCGACGAAGTGTCCCGCCGGATCTGTGATGACGCGGCCCGGGAACTGGCCCTGGCCGTCTCCACCGGGTTGCGCCGGGTGGGGCAGGACCGGGCCGAGGCCCCGGCCGTCTGCTTCCTCGGTGGGGTGCTGCGCGGGGAACGCGTCCGCAGCCAACTCATCTCCCGGCTGGCGGCGCTCTGGCCGCATCTGCAGGTGCGTGAGCCCGCGGCCACCTCGCTTCAGGGCGCGGCCCTGCTCCCGTTCCTACCCGCGGATTCGGCCCTGGCACACCAGGTGTTGACGGCCCGGAACTAGAATCCGCTCCGGCGCAGGCGGACCCGGGGGCGCACCCGCTGGACGGCTCTTTGCTCCGGCCGCTCCGCGGTGATCTCCCGGAGCATCTCATGCTCGGCCCGGCTGGCGGCCGGCCGCCGGGCGGCCCGGAAACGGTACACGATCCACCAGACGCCGCCGACCAGGCCCACGGCCCCGATCAGCAGGCCCAGGGCCAGATTGCTTGAATCATCTCCGCTGGTTTCGGCAGCAGCCAACAGGCCACCGGTGATGGTGATGAGCATGTTCCCCCCAGCTGTTGTTGCGCCGGTCCTTCCGGACCGGGCTAGATGCCCCCGCGGCGGACCGGCCGCACGGTCGTCTGGTCGTTGACGACCTTCTGTTCGGGGCGCACCCCGTTCATTTCACGGAGCCTTTCGTGTTCTTCCCGGCTGGCTGCCGGGCGGCGGGCCACCAGGTAGCGCCGCAGGAACCATCCGGCGGCGCCCAGGACGATGACGGCCCCCACCACCAGTCCGACGACGAGGTTCCCCGAACCGTTTTCGCTCGCTGCTGCTGTTGCTGTACCTGCGGCAATGATGCTGAACATGAGGCCCCCTTCGGGTCTGCGTTCATTTCAGCGTACGACTCCGGGGCGGACGGGTCATCCCCACCGAGGATGACTTCCCGGCCGCTCCCGCCCCGGATACGGCAGCGGCCGGGCCCCTGGCTCGAGGGGACCGGCCGCTGGGGGTTCCGGCGGCGGTATCGCCGCGCTTCCTAGTGGAAGAAGTGTCGCGCCCCGGTGAAGTACATGGTGATCCCCGCGGCGTTGGCCGCGGCGACGACTTCCTCGTCTCGAATCGACCCACCGGGGTGCACCACTGCCTTGACCCCGGCATCGAGCAGGATCTGCAGCCCATCGGCGAAGGGGAAGAAGGCGTCGGAGGCGGCCACCGCCCCGCGGGCCCGCTCGGGTGAGGGGGCTCCTGCTGCCACTCCCGACGCACCGCCGGCGGCATCGACGTCGGATTCGACGGCCACCCCCAGCGTGTTGGCGCGTTCGACAGCCAGTTTGCAGGAGTCCACCCGGTTGACCTGGCCCATGCCGACCCCGACGGTGGCCCCGCCGCTGGCGAGCAGGATGGCATTGGACTTGGCGGCACGAATGGCCCGCCAGGCGAAGTTCAGATCCGCCAGCGTGGCCTCATCGGCGGCACTGCCGGCGGCCAGCGTCCAGTTCGCCGGGTCGTCGCCGGCGGCATCGATCCGGTCCGAAGCCTGCAGGAGCATGCCACCGGAAATCTGCTTGTACTCGACGCCATCGCGTTCGTAACCGGCCGGCAGCTGCAGCAGGCGGATGTTCTTCTTCGCCGTGAGGATCTCCAACGCCTCGGGCTCGAAGCCGGGGGCGATGACGACCTCGGTGAAGATGGACCTGATGGTTTGGGCCATGCCCGCCGTGACGGTCCGGTTGGCGGCGATGACTCCGCCGTAGGCGGAGACCGGGTCGCAGGCGTGGGCCTTGCGGTGCGCATCGGCGATCGGGTCCGCGGCGTGGCCCGAGGCCACGGCGACACCGCAGGGGTTGGCATGCTTGACGACTGCCACGGCCGGCTCGGCGAAGTCGAAGGCCGCGCGCAGGGCGGCGTCGGCGTCGGTGAAGTTGTTGTAGCTCATGGCCTTGCCATGCAGCTGGTCGGCCTGGGCGATGCCGGCGGGGGCTGCCGTATCGACATAGAGTGCGGCGGCCTGGTGCGGGTTCTCCCCGTAGCGCAGGCCCTCCGAGCGTTCGAGCGCGAGCCCGGCGTAGGGAGGGAACTTGGCGGGGGCTTCGTCATCGCCGAACTGGGCTGCCGTCCAGCTGGCGACGGCGTTGTCGTAGGCGGCGGTATGGGCAAAGGCCAGTGAGGCCAGCCGGCGGCGGGTCTTCAGGTCGAAGCCTCCGCCCCGGGCTGCCGACACGACGTCGCCGTAGCTGGTTGGATCCACGACCACGGCCACGGAAGGGTGGTTCTTCGCGGCGGCGCGGACCATCGAGGGGCCACCGATGTCGATCTGTTCCACGACCTCGTCCTGACCGGCACCGGAGGCGACGGTGTCCACGAACGGGTAGAGGTTCACCACGACCAGATCGAAGGGTTCGATGCCCATCTCGGTCAGCTGGTCCATGTGCTCGGGCAGGCGGCGGTCCGCCAGGATCCCGGCATGCACGCGCGGGTGCAGGGTCTTCACCCGGCCGTCGAGGCATTCCTGGAAGCCGGTGACCTCGGATACCTCCGTCACCGGCACCCCGGCGGCGGCGATCTTCTTCGCGGTCGAGCCGGTGGAGACGAGGGAAACCCCCGCCTCGTGCAGGCCACGGGCGAGGTCTTCGAGCCCCGTCTTGTCGTAGACGGAAATCAGTGCACGGCGAAGAGGAACACGGTCAAGGACGGTCTGGCTCACAAGGAACTCCCGGGAATCATCGGTTGGGGCGTTCACAACCCTACCGGCCCGCAGCCGGGCTTCAGGAGACGAGGTCGGGGAAATGACGTGAGAGCTGCTCGGGGGTCAGGCTCCTGCGCAGCAGGGCGTCGGCGTGGTCGTCATCGGCGACATAGGCGACGATCTCCGCATTGCGGCCGTGGGCCAGTTCCACGCGCAGGTCTTCGACGACGGTGAGCAGCAATTCGTAGTAGCGCCGGAGCGTTTCCTCCCAGCCGGAGGATTCGGCGACCCGGGTCAACGCCTCGCGCCACAGCACGGCGGCGGATTCGTCGAAGAGCTCCATCGAGCACCAGTGCCATTCCGGCGGGTTCCAGCGGGACGAGTAGTAGCTGGCCCCGGATTCCGCGGCTTCGCCTTCGGCTTCGAGCTGGGCCAGTTCCCCGTCGACGTCGAATCCGTCGGAATCGTCGTCGTCCGCCGAATCCTCGGCGGTGTCCTCCGCATCGTCGCCGTCGTCCTCATGGCCGGTGTTCAGCGGGTCGGGGCCGTCGCCGTCCTCTTCGGTCTCCTCGGGTTCGTCGCCGACCCCCAGGTCCTCCTCCACGGAGTCCCCGTCGCGGTCCAACGCCTGTTCGGAGTTCAAGGCCAGCACCGGTAGTTCGATGGGCTCGGCCGGGTCGGTGGAGACCCCCGACAGTGCGATCGCATAGAACTCGTGGTCCGGGTGATTCTCGATCACGTCCCGGGCCTGTCGCAATGCCGATCGCCGGATTGCCTCTTCCAAAGCCGTCCAATCCACTCCCATGACCAGAGCCTACCCCCGTCGGGCGCGGCTGATAAGGCCTTGCTTTTTCGGCAGTCATGGCCATGGAGCCGCCGGAGGGCCCGGTTCCTAGAAGAAATCCATGATCGTGGTGACCAGCTTGTAGACGCCGAGCCAGATGAACAGCACCGCACAGATCACCAGGGCCGTGTTGGTATGCCACCGGTTGCGCCATTCGCGCGGCACCCGGTCGGTGTTCAGCAGCGGCAGCAGCGTGATGGCCAGGAACGGCATGAACATCGCCCCCAGGACACCGTAGGCCAGCACCAGGGCGATCGGTTTGCCGATCAGCAGCAGGAGCATCGGGGGAAAGGTCAGCCAGAGCAGGTAGAAGCGGAAGTACTTGCCGTGGGCCCGGGAATCGGGGTGGTCGGATCCCTTGCCGCGGATGTTGCCCCAGAAATCGGCGAACATCAGCGAGACGCCGTTCCAGACGCCCATGACCGAGGAGAAGGCCGCGGCGAAGAAGCCCACCAGGAACGCGGAACCGATGAAGTCCCCGTATTTGTCCTTGAGCACCTCGCTGAGGTCCAGCAGGCCCTTGTCCTTGGCATCGAGGGTCACTCCTGCGGCCGCGACGACCTCGGCACCGACGATCATCATGGAGATCACGAAGATCCCGGTGATGACGTAGGCCATGGTGTTGTCCAGGCGCATCACCCGCATCCATCCGGGCTTCACCCAGCCCTTCTCCCGCAGCCAATAGCCATAGGCGGCCAAGGTGATCGTGCCACCGACCCCGCCGGCGAGCGCGAGCGTATAGAGCACCGACCCCTCCGGCAGGCGCGGAACCAGCCCGGCGAGCATGGCCGGCACGTCGGGGACCGCGATGATGGCCAGCCCGACGATCGTGATGAACATCAGCCCGACCAACGCGGCGGTGATCTTCTCGAACACCGCATACCGGTTGAACCACACCAGCAGGAATCCGGCCAGCCCGGTGCCCAGGGCGAACACGATCTGCGGCACCGCAGGGAACAGGGCGGCCAACGGCAGCGCCGTCGAGGCCATGGCCGAGGCCCCGTAGATGAACCCCCAGATGATGATGTAGGGCCCGAAATACCAGACGGGCCACCGGCCCAATGAGCGCCACCCCTCGAAGATCGTCTGGCCCGAGGCTAGCGAGAAGCGTCCGGCTCCTTCCACCAGCACGATCTTCAGGATGACGCCGACGACCAGCGCCCACAACAGCCCGTAGCCGAATTTGGAGCCGGCCACCAGGGTGGCCACCATATCGGCGGCCCCCACGCCGGTGGCGGCGACGATGAGCCCGGGACCAATGACCTTCCACTTCTTGGGCGTCTCGAGTTCGCCGTGTTTCCCGGCCGGGTCTTCTGCCATGGCGGTCCGTCCCTTCGGGCACCCCCGCGGAGCGCCTATGGTGATGTAGTTCACACATACTGTAGGGCCTTCACCACCGTGGTGACAGACGTGTCGCCCGGCCCGGTTGCGGCCCACCGGCTAATCTGGGATCGGGCGGTCCGGCCGGGACCGGAACAGCTCCGCCTCCCACCCGACCTGCACCATCGCCAGAGGACCTGCCTGCCCATGAACGAGTACCGCACCCTGGCCTCCGGCGACGACATCGTCCAACGACTCCCCTGGCGTTGGGGCGTCCAAGGCAAGATCTTCATCATCGGTGGGCTCGGCTTCATGTTCGACGCCTGGGATGTCACCCTCAACGGCGCCCTCATCCCGTTGGTGATGCAGGAATGGGGGCTCGAGCGCACGACGGCGGCCTGGCTGGGGACCGCGAACCTGATCGGCATGGCCCTGGGCGCCTTCCTCTGGGGCACCATCGCGGACCGGATCGGCCGCCGCCAGGCCTTCACCTGGACCCTGCTGATCTTCTCCCTCTTCACGGTGGCCGGGGCCCTGTCGCCGAACTTCGTCTTCTTTGCCGCCTGCCGTTTCCTTGCCGGGCTGGGACTGGGCGGGTGCATCCCGGTGGACTATGCCCTGGTCGGGGAATTCACCCCCGCCCGGCACCGCGGCAGGGTCCTGACCGCCATGGACGGATGGTGGCCCGTCGGGGCCGCCGCCGCGTTCTTCGTCTCCGCGGTGATCCAGGCCGGCACCGGGAACTGGAGGCTGATCCTGCTGGTCATGGTCCTGCCGGCCCTGCTGGTCTTCTGGATCCGCCGTTCGGTCCCGGAGTCCCCGCTGTTCCTGGTCCGGGCGGGCCGCCGGCGTGAGGCTTCGAGGGTCATCGACGGTCTGGTCCGGCGCACCGGGGCCGCCGTGGAACCCTATACGCTGCCCTCGGCGAGCTCGGTGCCGCGGTTCTCCGCCGGGGCGTGGGTCGACCAGTTGCGACGGGTCTGGGCCTTCAACTGGCGCATCACGGCCATCGCCTGGTCGCTCTTCCTGACGGTCCTGCTCGTCTACTACCTGGCCCTGACGTGGATGCCTTCGATCCTCCTCGACGCCGGGATGGGTGAATCCGCGGCGTTGTTCAGCACCGCGGGCATGGCGGCCGTGGGATTGGCCGGCGTGGTGCTGGCTGCCCTGCTGGTGGAACGGGTCGGCCGTAAATGGCTCCTGGGCGTCACCGGCCCGTTGGCCGCCCTCGTCCTGGTCCTCGTCGCCCTCTCGCTGTCCCAGCCCGCCGTGGCCGTGGCCTGGCTGCTGGTCTTCGGGTTCATCATCCAGATCGCGATCCCCGTGCTCTACACCTACGTCTCCGAGCTCTATCCGACCGAACTCCGCGGTTCGGGATTCGGTTGGGCCTCCTCCTTCAGCCGCCTCGGGGCAGGCTTCGGGCCGCTGCTCTTCGCCTGGCTGTGGCCGGTGTTCGGGCTGGCCAATTCCTTCCTCGTCGCCGGCGCCCTGGTCCTGCTCGCGGTCGGCTGGATGGGGCTGCGTGCCCCGGAAACCCGCGGCACCCACCTGCGCTGAAGCCCGGTCCCACAGACCATTCCCACCCCCGCGGGGCGCAGCTACACTGACCGTAAGGGGGCCAGGCCCCGAGGTACGGGGCGACTCCCCGGTCGCAACGATGGAGGCAACGGATGTTGGATCCAGGTTTTTTCGGTCCGTCCGGGCAGCACACCGGCCGCTACATCGTGGTGTTCGACGACGATGACCCGGACCCGCTGGACCTGCTGGCCGCCGGCGGCATGACCCGGGTGGCCGACACCCGTGACCTGGCCTCGCTGGCCACCTCCGAGGAGCGGTCCGCCGCGGCCCGGCAGGGGCAGGGAACCTACTTCGCGGAACTGCGCATGGCCGTCGTCGCGGCGGAGGACGCCCAACTCGAGACCCTGCGGACCAGCTCGGTCGGAGCCCAGCGGGGCCTGCACTACTACCCCGAACTGATCCACCACGTCCTGGAACCGGGGCAGGCCGGCCGGCACCGCTCCGAGGCCGCCCCCGACGCCGTCTCCCGCGACGCCACCGGTTCCTCCCCGGCGGCACCGGCCGACGGTTTTGCCGATACCGCCGAATTCACCTGGGGCCTGCAGGCCACCGGAGCCGCGACCTCCGAGGCCTCGGGCGAGGGCATCAAGGTGGCCGTGCTGGATACCGGCTTCGATACGGGCCATCCGGATTTCGCCGGCCGCACCATCGTGACCGAATCCTTCGTCGACGGCGAGGACGCCCAGGACGGGCACGGGCACGGCACCCACTGCATCGGCACCTCCTGCGGCCCGCGCGCCCCCGGGACCGGCCCCGGATACGGGGTGGCCCATGCCTCGGAGATCTATGCCGGCAAGGTCCTGGACGCCTCCGGTTCCGGCGGCGACGCGGGGATCCTGGCCGGGATCGACTGGGCCATCACCCAGGGCTGCGCCGTCATCTCGATGTCGCTGGGCGCCGATGTCGCCGAGGTCCACCCGCCCTATGTGGCGGCCGGGAAGCGGGCCCTGGCCCGTGGCACGCTCATCATCGCGGCGGCCGGCAATAATGCCGAACGCTCCGCGGGGAACCCCGGATTCGTCGGGACCCCGGCGAACAGCCCCTACATCATGGCCGTGGGGGCGGTCGATCAGCAGCTGGCCATCGCCGATTTCTCCGCCCGCTCCGGGGCGACCGAGGGCGGGCAGGTCGATGTGGCGGGTCCCGGCGTCGAGGTCTATTCCTCCTGGCCCATGCCCCAGCGCTACAACACGATCAGCGGCACCAGCATGGCCACCCCGCATGCCGCCGGGGTCGCCGCCGTCCTGGCCGCGTCCACCGGCCTGCGCGGCCGGGAGCTCTGGGCCGAACTGGTGCAGGGCTGCGAACGTCTGGACGCCGCCTCCGCCGATGTCGGCGCCGGACTGGTCAGGGCCCCGCAACCGGCGGCCCCCGGGGGCGACGGCGACGAAGGCGACGAGGCCGCCCCGGCACCACCGGAGGCTCCCTCCCCATGAGCCAACGGGTCACGGTCACCCTGACGGAGCCCTACGCCGGCCGGTCGGCCGAGGTCGCCGGGCAACTGGCCACCGCGGGGATGATCGTCGAGCGGGTCCTGCCGGCCTTGTCGATGATCACCGGCACCATCGCCGCGGAGCGGATGGCCGGACTCGAAGCGATCGGCGGCGTCGCCTCCGTCACCGCCGAACTGATCCACCGGCTACCCGACCCGGACTCCGGGATCCAGTAGCCGGCCGACACGTGGTCCCGCCACCGGGGAAGGTGGCGGGGCCGCTCCTCCCCCGGGCCTGGGCCCGGGACGGTCCTAGACGGTGTGCCGGTCGGCCAAGGAGGCCAGCGTCTCGATGAGCAGGGTCCGTTCGGCGATCTTGATGCGCCCGTGCAGGGTGTCCTCGGTGTCGTCCTCGTGGACCTCCACGGCGCGCTGGGCCAGGATGGGGCCGGTATCGACCCCGGCATCGGCGATATGCACCGTGCATCCGGTGACCTTCACCCCGTAGGCCAGGGCGTCGCGGACCCCGTGGGCGCCGGGGAAGGCCGGCAGCAGGGCCGGGTGGGTGTTGAGGTAGGTCCCGTCGAAGGCGGTGATGAATTCCTCGCCGACGATGCGCATGAACCCCGAGGAGACCACGTAGTCCGGGGCGTGGGACCGGCAGATGCGCGTGAGTTCGTGGTTCCAGGCCGCGCGGTCGGTGTATTCCTTGAACGGCACCTCGAAGGTCTCGATCCCTGCGGCCGCGGCCCGAGCCACGCCTCCGGTCCCGGTGCGGTCCGCGCCGACCGCGGCGATCTCCAGGTCCAGCTCCCCGCTCGCGACGGCATCGATGACTGCCTGGAGGTTGGAACCGGTCCCGGATACGAGGATCACAATGCGCATGGCACCAGTTTAGGTGCTCCGGCGGTCCGGACTAGGCTGAGGGCATGCCCGAACCAGAACAGGACGTCGCCCAGCGTATTGCCGCCGTGAGCGGATGGATCCGAGCCGTCGTCCTCTTCGTCTTGTTGTCCTATCTGCTCTCCTCGGTGGTCCTGCCCTGGAAGATCGCCTCGGTGGTCTTCGGGCTGGCAGGGATCGTGGCCGGGGTCGTCGCCTCGGTGAAGGTCTTCCGGCGCAAGCTGCCCGGCGTCCTGCGGATCACGTTGCCGCTGGCCACCCTGGCGTGCCTGCTCTTCACCGTCTCCACTTCCACCCAGGTGCTCTTCTACCAGCCGACCCTGGATTACGAACAGTGCATGGCCACCACCGTCACCGACCGGTCCCAGGCCCAATGCAAACACGACTACGACCAGAAGCTCTCCACCCTCCAAGGAGTGATCGGATCATGACCAGCCCCTCCGACCCGGCACCGCATGAGGACATCCAGCCGGTCCCCGACGCCAAGGACTGGACCTGGACCATCGAGCGGGCCTGTCCCGAATGCGGCACCGACGTCTCGGCGCTGAGCCCCCAGGACATCGCCATCGCGTTGCGCACCTGTCTGCCCCGCTGGGCGGCGGTCCTGCAGCGGGAGGATGTCGCCGTGCGTCCGGAACCGGCGGTCTGGAGCCCGCTGGAGTACGCGGCGCATGTGCGAGACGTGTTCAAGGTGATGCACTACCGGCTGGATCTGATGCATATGGAGGACTCCCCGACGTTCCCCGACTGGGACCAGGATGCCACCGCGCTGGAGGATGGTTACGCCGACCAGTCCCCCCGGGTCATCGCCACCCAGCTCGCAGCCGCCGGACGGGGGCTGGCCGATGCCTTCGATTCGGTCCTCAACCGCGATCTGGACCGTCCCGGGCTCCGCGGCAACGGGGCGGCTTTCACGGTCGAGACCCTGGCCCGGTACACCTGGCATGACATCGCCCACCATCTGCACGATGTGAACGGCCGGGACCCGGCGGTCTAGTCCTCCAGCACCGGATCGCGTTCGAGCAGCGGGGCCAACAGGTAGCCGATGACGACCCCCAGGCCCACCTCCCCGGCCAGCAGCAGGGCGGTCATCCAGAGGTTGGGGCCCACGTCGGTCAAACGCCCGATGCCCAGCGATCCGCCGGCCAGCCAGCTGCCGGCCAGGGAGACCACACCGGTCACGATGCCGATGAACAGCCCCAGCAGCACGGTGGACAGGGCCAGCGACAGCCACCGGGTGTTCAGCCGCATCGAGAGCCAGTCCTCGAAGTGGTTCTCCCCTTCACGCAGGAACCACCAGCCGGCCAGGATCCCGGCCAGGACCGGCAACAGCATGAAGGCCCAGGCCGCTCCGAGGTCCCCGGCTGGCAAGGCCCCCAGGAACGGCACCGCGGGCAACGGTCCGACGGCGGTGCCCAAGGGGCCCATCGTGCTGCCGACCCCCAGGGTGATCCCGCCACCGCTGATCCAGGCCAGGGCCCACAACGCCAGGTTGGGCATCATGCCCAGCTGGGCGACGGTCAGCACCGACCCGCCGACCGGCCCTGGCTGGAGCTGTTGGTAGATGTTGGAGATGTCGAGCCAGTTCAGGCCCAGGGCGGCGGTCAATGCCAGCGCGGCCAGCGCGAAGGCCGCGACGTACCCGAGCAGTCCGGCCCGGATGACGGACCAGAGGTAGGAACCGGTCCAGCGCGAATGCTGGCTGGTGGCGGCGATCCACTCCACGAAGTCCACGCCGATGAGCCGGCCCCAGGACCCGGCCTCGCGCCGCGCCCCGATCACGACTCCGAGCCCAGCGGGGATCAACGGGATCAGCGCGGCGGCGCCCAGATTGACTCCGACCTCCTCGGTGGGGACGGCGAAGCCGGTGATCAGTCCCACCAGCAGGTAGGCGCCCAGGGCCCCGGCGATGCCTTGCCACAGCTGGTCGGTATAGGAAGCCCGGGCAATGCGTCGGCCCGACCGCCAGGCCAGGAAGAACGGGATGAGCGTCAAACCCAACGGGATGAGCGTGAGCATCCCGGTCGTGACGACCGGTGAGTCCTCCCCGGTCAGGGTCAGTTGCAACGGCACCCCGTGGATCAGCAGCCAGACCTGCCCGCACATCCTGAACACGGAGTCCAGCGTCCGTTCGGCGAATCCTCCGGCGAACCAGACACCCACCAACGGCACGACCACCAGCAGGGCCGAGAGGAAGGCACACTGGATGAACTCCAGGGCTCCTTGGAGCCACAGCGGCATCGGCAGGCCCTCGCTGAAGGACTCCCGCCAGGAGGCCATGGCTCCACGCCCCCGTGCCGTCTTCGGTTCCCGCGCCTTCTCCGGGCCGGCCCCGGACTGCTGGTCTTTTTTCATCGTCTCAATCGTGCCACTTGCCGTCCCCGATCCGGGCGAGCGACGCGACCCGGGCCGCAGAGTACGACGCCGAAGGGCGCCGGAGGCGGTATCAGTAGCTGTCGGGGGTGGCGCCCTTCGCGGCGGGAACGAACTTCCCGGCCAGCGCCTCGGTCCCGCGGGCCAGGACCGCGACATCGGCGCCGACGCCGACGAAATCGGCTCCGGTGTCCATGTAGCGCAACGCCGCCGCCTCCCCGAAGGCATTGACACCGACGAACTTGCCGGCTGCCTTCACCGCGGCGATCGTGGCATCGACGGCGGAGACGACCCGGCGGTGGCCTTGCTGGCCGATCAGTCCCATGGAGGCCGCCAGATCCGAGGGGCCGATGAAGATCCCGTCGACCCCGTCGACCTCCGCGATCCGGGCGGCGTTGTCCACGGCTTCGGCAGATTCGACCTGGACGATCAGCGTGATCGTGTCCGAGGCCCGTTCCAGATAGTCGGGGACCCGGTTCCACCGCGCCGAACGGGCCAGCGCGGATCCCACCCCGCGGACGCCGTGGGGCGGATATCTGACGGCGGCCACGGCGGCCTGGGCGTCCTCGACGGTATGGACCATCGGGATGATGAGCGTCTGGGCGCCGACATCGAGGTACTGCTTGATCAACACCGTGTCGTTCACCGCAGGACGGACCACCGGGATCACGGGGTAGGAGCGCACGGCCTGGAGCTGGGCCAGGACGGTCTCGGGGGAATTGGGGGAATGCTCGGCGTCGATGAAGACCCAATCGAACCCGGCCCCGGCACAGATCTCGGCCACCAGCGGGGAGGCCGAACAGATCCAGATCCCGGCCAGCGGACGGTCGGCCGTGGCCAGGACGTCCTTGAAGGACGGATCGGGTTCTACGCGAAATGACATGTAATCGTTCCCAGCTCTCCATAGTCGGCGAAGACGGTGTCGCCCTCATTGACCCACATCGGTCGGGTGAAGGATCCGGCGAGGATGATTTCACCCGCCTTGAGACCGTCACCATGCGGGGCGATCTTATTGGCCAGCCAATGCACCCCGGACGCCGGGTGGTTCAGGACCCCGGCGGCGACGCCAGTCTCCTCCACCACGTGGTTCTTGTACAGGATCGCCGAGACCCAGCGCAGGTCCACGGCGTCGGGGGCCACGGGGCGTCCGCCCAGGACCATGGCCCCCATGGCCGCGTTGTCACTGATGGTGTCCACGATGGTCCGCCCCTCCATCTCCACGCGGGAGTCAAGGATCTCCAGGGCGGGGGTGACGTATTCGGTGGCGCGCAGCACGTCGAAGATCGTCGCCCCGGGGCCGGTGATGTCGTCCTTGAGGACGAAGGCCAGTTCCACCTCCACCCGCGGATGGGTGTATTGCTTCCATTCGATGCTTGAGGCGTTCTCCAGCACCATGTCATCAAAGATGATCCCGTAGTCCGGTTCGGTGATCCCGGTGGCGGCCTGCATGGCCCGGGAGGTGAGCCCGATCTTGCGGCCCGCCAGGCGCCGGCCGGCGGCCTCGTTGCGTTGGCGCCACAGGTTCTGCACCCGGTAGGAATCCTCGATGGTCATCTCCGGATACCGGGAGGTCAGTCGCTTCACCGGGGTCCGGCTGCGGCCGGCCTCCACCAGTTCGTCGGCGATGGAGGTGATGGTCTCGTCGTCAAGCATGTCGGAAAGTACCTTCCTGATCCTGTCGGGCGGCGGTCTGCGGGCTGCGGGGCGGCCGCGCGCACGGGGTGCCGTCCACCCACGTCCTGCTGACATCGTATACGATCACGCCGGTGACGGAGGTCATACCCCGACTTCGAACCCGCCGGAAAATCCTGCATCCCCACCATGGCGGGGACCCATCGTCGGAACCTCGATTTCCGAGCGTTTTTGCGGGCCCCACAGCTAGACGTATCCGTTGCACGGCGTTAACGTGGAAGACATCGTGCACGGCCTTGAGGTCGTCGGCCGGCACGACGGCTCCACGGAGCCGCCATCTGAGCAATACCGATGAGAGGAATGCGCAATGGGTTTGGGAGACAAGATGTCGAATAAGACCGAAGAACTCTCGGGCAAGGCCAAGGAAGCATTCGGCAAGGCCACGGACGACGAAGGCATGCAGGCGGAGGGCGTGGGCGATCAGGCCAGCGCCGGAGCCAAGCAGGCCGGCGAGCATGTCAAGGACGCCGCGAAGGACGTCAAGGACGGCCTGACCGGCGAATAATTCAAAGCACGACGGCGGCGCTGGATTGGCTCGCGGCATCTTCCCTTGAGGGGGCCATGGAACGTGGGCGTGCCTGGCGTTAGCGGTTGAATGGACGTGAGGGGCGGACCGATTGGTCCGCCCCTCACGTGCGTCCGGGGTGGTTAGGCTTCCGGTCGGATCTCGGCCAGCAGTTGTTCGAAGGGCAGTGATTCCATCGGGTCCTGCCGGGCCGCCGACAGGCCATGCCGACCACCCAGGGCCCGGGCCAGCTCGGCACCGGCCCGGTCGGACCGCTCGGCCAAGGCTCCCGACCCACTCCCGTCCGACCAGTCCCCGGGGGCCGCGAAGACCGCGGTGGGCATGGTGTTGGCCCTCAGGTAGCCGAAGATCGGGCGCATCACGTAGTCGATCACCATCGAATGCCGTGAGGATCCACCGGTGGCGGCCAACAGGACGGGCTTGTCGTCCAACAGGGTGGGATCCAGAACGTCGAGGAAGGATTTGAACAACCCGCTGACCGAGGCGGTGAACACCGGGCTGACGGCGACCACGGCGTTGGCCGACCCCACGGCCTCGATCGCTTCCTCCAGCTGCGGGGAGACCCATCCGGCGACCATGGCCTTGGCGATGTCCACTCCCAGCTCACGCAGTTCGATGACCTGGACTTCCGCGCTGATTCCGTCGGCGGCCAGGGCGGAGACCGTCGATCTGGCCAGTTGGTCCCCCAGCATACGTGAGGACGACGGCACCCCCAGTCCCCCGGAAACAACGACGATCGATGCGCCCATGACGGCCTCCTGCCACTCACCTTGGTTCATTGCCTGCGCAGATGGAACCACGTTCGTGGCAGGAGTATTCCCTTCAGGGCACCCCGCCGCTAGTCAGCCGGGTGGTGTTCGCGGGAGTCTCCGGTGCTGGTCCCCGGCCGCGGCGGGAAGCTCAGACTCAGTCGTTTCACGATGCCGTAGGCCAGCATGTACATGCCGATCAGCAGGCCGAATCCGAGCGAACCACCGGTATCGGCGTTGCCCAGGACCGCTGCGTTCAGTAGCGCGCAGATCATCAGGACCAGTAATCCGCCGGTGGCCATCGCGCTGCCCCTGATGCGGAAATCGGCGGTGGCGGCCCGTGGTGGGCGGCCTCCGGTTGGAACCGTATGTGTGAACCCCATGACCCTCTCCTTCGAAAGCCGATTCGGCCCCGGACGAGCCGAATGGGTACTTCCACGGTAGGCCGGAAACCCGTACTCCACAAGGGAGGCCCCGGTGGCGGGCCCGGAAACGGCGCCTTCCACCGGGGCCCGACCCCCGGGGCGGCTCAGCCGGCCTCGGCGGCTTCGCGGGAGGCCCGTTCGATTTCCTCCGCCCGTTCCTGGTTGGCCTCCTCGGTCAACGCGGCCCCGGCGTCCGCGTCCCGGGTCAGGTTCTCCCCCGTGGCCGGATCAAAGATGTGCAGCCGGCGGGTGTCGAGCCAGAGTTCGCAGACCCGCCCCCCGCGGATCCGGCTGGCGGCGTCGAGGGTGACCACCACCTGCGGGCGCAGTTCGTCGGCATCCAGGTCGCGGGCCAGGGAGTCCAGCATGTCCTTGACCTCGGGGGAAGGGTCGAAGTCGATGTAGCCGTATTGTTCGTTGCCCAACCACTCCGTGTGGGTCAGTTCGGCACTGAAGGCATTGCCGTGGACCAATTTGGATTCCTCCACCAGGGAGGCATCCTCGAAGTACTCGGGCCGGATGCCCAGCAGCACGATCTCCTTCCCGGCCGCGCAGCGCAGCGCACCCCTGACATCCCCGCAGCATCCTGAACGCCGCACCGTGACGATGACCCGAACGGAGGCCCTGGTGGCCATCGAAACCCCCAGCAAGACACTGACTCCCGAAGAACGCCAGTCGGTCCTGCGCACCCTGAAGTCCCCGCGGCTGCTCAAGACCGAGGTCCTGGCCGGGCTGGTCGTGGCCTTGGCGTTGATCCCCGAGGCCATCGCCTTCTCGATCATCGCCGGGGTCGATCCGCGGGTCGGGTTGTTCGCCGCCTTCACCATGGCCGTCACCATCGCCTTCGTGGGTGGGCGTCCGGCCATGATTTCCGGGGCCACCGGGGCCATCGCCCTGGTGATCGCCCCGTTGGTGGCCAGCCACGGGACCGACTACTTCATTGCCGCCGTGCTGCTGGCGGGGGTCCTGCAGATCGTGTTGGCAGTCCTCGGGGTCGCGAAGCTGATGCGGTTCATCCCCCGCCAGGTGATGGTCGGTTTCGTCAACGCGCTGGCCATCCTGATCTTCTCCGCCCAGGTCCCCGAACTGCTCGGCGTTCCCTGGCTGGTCTACCCGCTGGTGGCCCTGGGCCTGCTCATCGTCTTCGGTCTGCCGAAACTGACCACCGCGGTTCCCGCCCCGCTGGTCGCCATCGTCGTGATCACGCTGATCACCGTGCTGATCTCGATGAACGTGCCCACCGTCGGCGGCAAGGGTGATCTTCCCAATTCCCTGCCGGGGCTGGTCTTCCCGAACGTCCCGTTGACCTGGGAGACCCTGCAGATCATCTTCCCGTTCTCCCTGGCCATGGCCTTCGTGGGGTTGTTGGAGTCGTTGATGACCGCCAAGCTCGTCGACGATGTCACCGACACCCGCTCGAGCAAGACCCGGGAGTCCTGGGGCCAGGGGGTGGCGAACCTCGTCACCGGG
This sequence comes from Arthrobacter sp. AOP36-A1-22, assembly GCF_052377615.1. NCBI lineage: Bacteria > Bacillati > Actinomycetota > Actinomycetes > Micrococcales > Micrococcaceae > Arthrobacter > Arthrobacter sp. AOP36-A1-22. Next base: position 160,878 of record NZ_JBQSWX010000004.1, on the reverse strand, counting down.
TTCTTCGGTGGCATGGGCGGTTGCGCCATGATCGGCCAGACGATGATCAATGTGAAGGCCTCCGGGGCCAGGACCCGCATCTCCACGTTCCTGGCCGGGGCCCTGCTGCTGGTGCTGGTGGTGGCATTGGGCGACATCGTGGCCCTGATCCCCATGGCCGCGCTGGTGGCGGTGATGGTCTTCGTGTCCGTGGCGACCTTCGACTGGCACTCCATCAAACCCTCCACACTGGCCATGATGCCCAAGAGCGAAACCACGGTCATGGTCGTCACCGTGATCGGCACCGTGGCCACCAACAACCTCGCCATCGGGGTCGGCATCGGCGTGCTCACCGCCATGGTCCTCTTCGCCCGCCGGGTCGCCCACTTCGTCACCGTCGACCGGCAGGTCGAGGAAGACGACGGTGCACCGGTCGCCACCTACCGGGTCCACGGGGAATTGTTCTTCGCGTCCTCCAACGACCTCTACACCCAGTTCGACTACGCCGGGGACCCCGACCGCGTGGTGATCGACCTGAGCGATTCCCACCTCTGGGATGCCTCGACCATCGCCGCACTGGACTCCATCACCGAGAAATACGAGAAGTACGGCAAGACCGCCTCGGTCCGGGGACTGAACACCGCCAGCTTGGAAATGCGCCGGCGCATGGCGGGCAAGCTGGGCGGGTAGCCGGAGCCGGATCGAGGCCGTGACGTCATAAAGTAGTTGCCTCACACAATTATTGGTGAAGCCCCGGGGCCGGGTTTAAGGTCGGAGCACGCATCCGCCGACAGGCGGTGCCACCCGCCACGGCCAGGAGGTCTCGATGCCCGCAGCATCCACGGTTTTCAAAAATGCCCATGTGTTCGACGGCGGGGATTTCCTCCCCGCACCGGCCGACGTCGTCTTCGTCGACGGTCTGGTGGCCGCCGTCGGAGCCGGGGTCGGCGACGCCGAGAAATACGCTGCGGCCACGGTCATCGACTGCACCGGCAAGACCGTCCTGCCGGGGATGATCGACCTGCATATCCATGCCACCTCCTCCAACCCCGGGTCGCTACAGAACTTCGCCGAACCCTTCTCGCTGCAGTTCTACGAATCGGTGCGTAACCTCGAAGCCACCTTGAGGGCGGGGATCACCTCGGCCCGCGATGCCGGAGGGGCGGATCTGGGGGCCAAGGTCGCCCAGGCCAGCGGGCTGATCAAGGGGCCGCGGCTGCGCCTGGCGATTTCGATCATGTCCCAGACCGGCGGGCATGGTGATTCGTGGATGCCCTCGGGGGTCTGCAATCCTGGCCTCGGCGCCCACCCGGGCCGGCCCAGCGGGGTCGCCGACGGGGTGGAGGAAGTCCGCAAGACCACCCGGGAGATGCTGCGGGCCGGGGCCGACCAGATCAAGATCTGCTCCACCGGCGGCGTCCTCTCCCCCGCCGACGATCCGCGCCACTCCCAGTTCAGTCCGGAGGAGATCCGGGGCGTGGTGGCCGAGGCCGAGGCCCAGGGCAAATACGTCATGTCCCACGCCCAGGGCACCGCAGGGATCCGCAATGCCCTCGACGCCGGGGTGCGGACCATCGAACACGGCATCTACCTCGACGACGAAACCATCCAGGCCTTCCTGGACCGCGGAGCCTACCTGGTGCCCACGCTTGCCGCCCCGGCAGCGGTGATCAAGAAGGCAGAAACCGGCACCAGCGGCCTGTCCCAGGTGGTGATCGACAAGGCCTACCGCGTCTACGACGACCACCTCGCCTCGGTCTCCCGGGCTATCGAGGCCGGGGTGAAGATCGGCATGGGCACCGACTCCGGCGTAGGCGTCCACGGGGAGAACCTCGAGGAACTGGCCCTGCTCGCCGGAGCGGGGATGTCGCTGCAACAGGTGCTGGCCTCCACCACCTCGGTGGCCGGGGAACTGATCACCCCGGAGGCCTCGGTGGGACGGCTGGCCGAGCACCATGTAGCCGACGCCGTCGTCCTGAACGGGAAGCTGGAATCGACCGATCAGTTGACGGACCTGCACTCGATGATCGAGCGGGTCTTCCAGGACGGGATCGAACAGTTCGGTCCCGCCCCCACGCAGCAGCACTAGCGCCCACCGCGGCCAGGGAGCCACCATGTTTGAATCACCGGTCTACGTCGTCACCATCATCCTGGCGCTGCTGGCCTTCGCCGAGTTCCTGTCCCTGATCACCAAAGCGTGGGTGCCCTCGCTGCTAGTGATCATGGCCGGCTACCTGGTGCTCTTATGGGGCGGGGTGCTGCCGCCGGACCTGATCCCGAAGTCCGCACTGACCACCGTGGGGGCCGTCCTGGTCGGGGCGGTGATCACCCATATGGGCACGTTGATCCCCTTGCAACAAATCAAGACCCAATACAAGGCGATCCTGATCGCGTTGACCGGGATCGTGTTCGGCGCGATCCTCATCCTGGTGGTGCTCAGCCCGATCCTGGGGTATCCGACGGCGGTCGCCGGCACGGGGCCGGTCACCGGTGGGCTCATCGCCTACCTGATCACCACACAGAAGCTCACCGAGGCCGGTTTCGACTCCCTGATTGCGGTTGCGGCGATCGTGCTGGGCCTGCAGAGCCTGGTGGGGCTGCCGCTGGCCAACGTCCTGCTGCGCAAATATGCGACCAAGATGCGCGACCGCGGAGATTTCGACGTCCCGGCCACCGGGATGGATACCTCGGGGCCCGGGCACGCCGGCGAGGTCGACCCTGCCGTGGCGGCCGGGGCAGTACTGGAGCGGGCGCCGCGGCGCAGCTTCCAGCTGGTGCCGGCGAAGTACCAGCAGCCCTCGATCCTGTTGTTCCTGCTGTTCGTTGCCGCCAGCCTGGCCACGTGGCTCGATGCGTTGACCGGGTTGAACTACGGGGTCTGGGCGTTGCTGCTGGGCCTGGCCGGCCGGGTGCTGGGGATCTTCCCCGAAAAGGCCATGGAGAAGGCCAACGCCTTCGGCTTCGGGCTCATTGCCGTCATCGTGGTCATCATGGCCTCGATCAGCACGGTGACCTTCGCAACCGTGAAGGCCACCATCGGCCCGGCGATCCTCATTCTGGTCGTCGGGGCGGTGGGCATCATGCTCGGCGGTTGGTTGGCCTCCAAGATCTTCAAATGGGATCCGCTCAAGGGCATGCCGATCGCGTTGACGGCGCTCTTCGGCTTCCCCGGGGACTTCATGCTCTGCCAGGAGGTGTCCCGTTCGGTGGGCCGGGACGAGCGCGAACGCACTGCGATCTTCGACGAATTGGTGACCCCCATGCTGGTGGCCGGCTTCACCACGGTCACCACGGCCTCGATCGTGGTCGCCTCCATCCTGGTGACCACGCTCTAGCGACGGCCCAAGCCTCCGGGGCGGGCCACGCCGACAGCGCGGAGGATCGGCTTCCCGATATCGTGGACGCCTCCGCGACCCAGGGCGGCGATGGAACCTGGACGTTCGAGATGACGCTGAGTTCGCCCTACGACTCGCCGGAACGCCATGCCGACGGATGGCGCGTCACGGCAGGTGATCAGGTTTTCGGCGAGATGACATTGACGTACAACCACGCGGCCCAGCAACACTTTACCCGCACCCAGACCAGGGTCCAGATCCCCAACGACGTCTCCACGGTCACCGTTCAAGGGCGCGACCTGGAGAATGGTTACGGGGGCTCGACCCTGGAAGTCGGCCTCGGGAACTAAGGGGCGGGTGCGCTGGGTTACGCAGGCATTGGCTCTTTCCCACGCCTAGCCTTGTGCACAATCGTGCACAATTGATATAGTGTACGAACATGCACTATCGATTTAGTGCACGATCGTTCACATGTAGAGAGGCCCGGGCTTTGCGGCCCGGTGAAAGGCTACCCACGTGAGAACCACCCGAGAGTTCGGCATGGCAGTGCGTCGCATGCGCGAGGAAGCCGGACTCAGCCAACAGGGACTCGCTGATCGCGCCGGGGTATCACGTCGCTGGCTCCTCAACCTGGAGAACGGCAAGCCGAACGTGGACTTCTTCCTCGTCCTGAACTGCCTCGACGCCCTTGATGCCCGCCTTCAACTCACCCATCCGGACGGTGAACCATGGCAGTTCTAAAGGTCTTCCTCGACGGAACACTTGCCGGAGAGCTGAGGCAGGCACCGTCCGGAAACCTCACGTTCCATTATGATTCCGGCTACCAGAAACTACCGCACGCCACCCCCCTCTCGCTGTCCATGCCGCTGGCGTTCGCAGACCACCCCAAGCGCACGACCTTGCCGTTCTTCGAAGGACTCCTCACCGACAACCAGACGGCACGCAGGGCCATGGCCAGCCGGTTCGGCGCCAACGCCAAAAACCCCTTCGCACTCCTGCAGCATATGGGCGCCGACGTCGCTGGTGCCCTGCAGATCCTTCCCCCAGGACAGCGGCCCAGCGACGGAGGGTCCGGCTACGGCATGGACACACTCGAGACGGTAGATGTGGAACGCGAGCTCCAGTCCGTCCTTGAGGAGTACCGCGACGGCCATGCGCCCGGGGCCAGGATGGGCAGGTTCAGCCTGGCTGGCGCCCAGGCCAAGACAGCACTCTGCCGCACCCCCGACGGCCGCTGGGCGGCACCGCGCGGGGCGATGCCCAGCACTCACATCCTCAAGCCAGTCGCCGGGGATTTTCGACGCATCGACATCGTCGAGCACCTCACCATGCAGGCCGCCACGCATTTGGGACTCAACGTCGCCGAAACATGGCTAGAGAATTTCGGCGTCGTCCGAGCATTCGTGACCACAAGGTATGACCGCTCCGAAGAGGGCGGCGTGTGGCGGCGCTTGCACCAGGAGGACCTGTGCCAGGCATTGTCCGTATTGCCGGAGAAAAAATACCAACGCGAAGACGGCGGTCCCGGCGTGGCCGAAGCAGCCCGTTTATTCGCCGGGCTTCCCGTCGCCGAGGATCGCACAGCCGCTGCTGCCGCGTTCTACCAGTGGCTGGTTTTCAATATCACCCTGGAATGCACGGACGCGCACGCCAAGAACTTCGCCCTCATGCTGGACGCCGACCGGGTGAGGGCATCGCCGCTCTACGACCTGGCAACCTTCGCCCCCTACCGCGCTGAAGGAAGTACCACTCACTCCGCGATGAAAGTCGGCGGCGAATACCGGTTCCAGGCCATCAGTCCCGTGAAACTCGCCGCGGCAGCCAAGACACTGCGCCTGGATCCTCACTGGGCCGAGAACGAGGTCGAACGCCAGCGCCTCGGCGCCCTGCAGGCATTCAGCCGGGCGCGAGACGAGCTCGTGGCAGCGGACGACTCCGCCACGGATTTCGCTGATCATGTGCTGGACAAGGTGGCTGGGATCGAACGACTCGGCTGGGCCTAACGCTCCGGTTCCGCAGCTCCTTTGCCCTGCTGGAGGGTTTCGGGAACGCGGCCCAGCGGAACCGCCTCCGGCCGGCGACGGCGCTGGATGTTGCGGACCTGAGAGAGCCGGGCCAGGACCAGGACGGTGACGACGGTGACGGCCACCGAGAGGAGCAGGTCCACGAGGCCGACGTCATCGGCGTTGGCGTCGGCGACCCCGAAGGCGACGAACACGAAGATGCTGGCGTTGCCGACGATGTGCAGGGCCATCGCCGCCTCGAGTCCACCGGTGCGCCAGCTCAGCCAGCCGGCCGCGATCGCGAAGACGGCGATGTCGATCTGGCCGAGCAGCTCGTAGTCGTGACCGATGACGAACAGCGGCACCGGCAGCAGGATGGCGAAGGCCGGGTGCCGCAGCCAGCCACCGAGGGTCTGCATCAGATAGCCCCGGAAGACGTACTCCTCGGCCGCTGCCTGGAACGGGACCACCAGCAGGGCCGCAGCCAACAGCGCCAGGGTCGTTCCTCCGTCGTACCTGAATTCGCCTGCCTCCGTGGTTCCGGGGAGGACTTGTGCCACGAATTGGGCGATCACGTTGATCACCAGGGCTGCGCCGAGACACCAGAGCAGCCAGGTCCAACGCAGCCGGCCGACGACGGAGGAGAGCAGCCCCACGGGCTTCGCGCCCAGGATCAGGGTGGCCAGCCAGAGGGCGGGAATCATCAGCGCCAGTGAGGCCAGCATGGGGATCAGGACGAAGGGATCGTTCATGTCCATCAGGCCGGGGCCGCTGAGCACCCGATCCATGGAGCGTTCGAATCCGGGGCTGACCAGCCCTGCGATGACGACCCCCAGCATGGCCGCGATCATGAACCCCACGTAGATGCCGACACCGATCACCCCGACCAGCAACGGCTTCCACCACCGGTAGCCGGCCCATCCGCGGGCCAACCGGTGATAGGCCAGAGGCGCGGTGCCGTCGGTCTCGGTGGTCGCGGCGGTCTCGCTGGTCCGGGGCGGGTGCGGTGTGCTGGTGCTCATCATGGGTCCATCCTTTCCCATCCCCGGCCTCGGGCGCATCGACCCTCGGGACGAAAAACATCCGGCCCAAAGGATGAGCGCCGAACACCCCCTGCGGAGGATGTCTGGGCGGGACCCGCTGGATAGGGTTGGGACCATGACCACCACCGAGCTTTCTGCCCCCGAACGGTCCCGCCTCCGCCGGGCCTGGAGCGGCGTGTGGCGGATGCTGGTGGTCGTCTTCTTCGGCCTCGTGGGCTTCATCGTCGTCTACGCGACGGTCTTCGAACTGGACCCCTCGGGACCTGCCGGGGCTGCCTTCACCGGGTTCATTCTTCTCGATCTGCTGATGGGACTCGCGTGCTTCCTGCTCTATCCCTTCAGGCATCGGGCCCCGCGCACGATCACCGCGCTCCTGGTGGTTTTCGGGGCCTTCTCCGCGTTGGGCTCGGTTGCGGCGATGATGGGCATCGTGTCGCTGGCGACCCGGCGTCGCTGGGGCGAAATCACGTTTGTTTCAGTGCTGTTCCTGACCTCCTCGCTGGTGGCCGAATCCGTGATGCCGGTCCTGCCCGACGAAGAGGCAGCGCCCTGGTGGATCCTTGCCCTGCTGGGCACGGTGTTCACCGCCGTCCTGGTCCTGACCGGGATGTATATCGGCGGGCGCCGGCAATTACGTGCCGCACTGGAGGCCGAGCTGGCCAGCAACCGGCGTAGCCAGCAGGCCCAGTTGGAGCAGGCACGCGCGAACGAACGCACCCGGATCGCCCGGGAGATGCACGACGTGCTGGCCCACCGGCTCTCCCTGGTGGCCCTGCATGCCGGGGCTTTGGAATACCGCACCGATCTACCGCCCGAACAGGTCAGTGAGGCGGCCGGGATCATCCGCGCCAATGCGCATCTGGCGGTCAGTGAACTGCGCGAAGTCCTGGGTGTCCTGCGGGATCCGGCCACGGTATCGAACGAACCCCACTCCACCACTCCCCCGCCCACGCTGGGCCGCCTCGAGGCCCTGCTGGCCGAAAGCCGGGAGGCCGGAACCCCCACCGTCCTGGAGGGGAACCCGCCGTCGGCTACCGAACTGGAGGGGCTGGATGACACCAGCAGCCGGACCGTGTTCCGGGTCCTGCAGGAGGGGTTGACCAATGCCCGCAAGCACGCCCCCGCCCAGACCGTGTATGTGAGGTTGGCCGGTCGTGCCGGTGAACGGCTCACGGTGTCGCTGCGCAATGCCGTCACCGACAGGATGCCCGCCGTGGGCCGGGACGCCGGGGCAGCTGGCCCCAGAGCTGCCCCGGTCTCGGGCATGGGGTTGACCGGGCTCTCGGAACGCATCAGATTGGCCGGTGGATCGCTGAGCGCAGCGGACGACGGCAATGGTCACTTCGTCGTGGAGGCCTGGGTCCCATGGAACCGGTAGACGGAGGCATCCGCGTGGTGCTGGTCGATGACGAGAACCTGGTGCGGGCCGGGCTACGGCTCATCCTGGACGGGGATCCGCTGATCGAGATCGTCGGCGAGGCAGGAGACGGGGCCGCGGCCCTGGACGTGATCCGCGAATCCCGCCCCGACGTCGTGCTCATGGATGTGCGGATGCCCACCATGGACGGGCTGGCCGCGACCCGGGAACTCCTCGCCGAGGACCCCGGGCTCAGGATCCTGGTGTTGACCACCTTCGATACCGACGATCTGGTGTTGCGGGCCCTGGAACTGGGGGCCAGTGGCTTCCTGCTCAAGGACACCCCGCCGGCCCGGCTGGTCGAGGCGGTCCATCATGTGGCCGGCGGCGGGACCATGCTTTCCCCCGAAGCCATCGGGCATCTGGTCACCGCCGCCACCGCCCACCACAGCCGGGCCGAAGCAGATACCGAAGCCGTCCGCAGGATGACCCTGCTCACCGAGCGTGAACGAGGCATCGCGACGGCGGTGGCCCGCGGGCTGTCCAATGCCGATATCGCCGAGGACCTGCACATCGGAATCACCACGGTGAAAACGCACGTGGGGAGGGTGTTGGATAAGCTCGGCGCCGAGAACCGGGTGCAGATCGCCCTACTGGTCCACGACGCCGGCCGGGGACTCAGCTCCTCGCCGCGCCCGCAGCCACCGGTTCCCCCGCGCCATCCGTGAGGTTATCCTGCTCTTCGGCGCCACAGGCGGTGGCCTCCCCGCAAGAGGCATCCTCCGTTTCGGCCGGCTCCCCGGAGCAGACCCCGGTGTAGCCCAACTCGAGTTCCACCGCATCGGCGGCGCACCGGTCCCCCGCCAGCGCGGCGGCCACGGAGCGGACCTGTTCGTAGCCGGTGGCCAGCAGGAACGTGGGGGCCCGGCCGTAGCTCTTGGCCCCGACCAGGTAGAACCCGGGTTCGGGGTGGGCGAGCACGGACTCCCCATGGGCCGGGACGGTCCCGCAGCTGTGGAACTCGGGGTCGATCAGCGAACCCAACGACCGGGGCGCTTCGACCGCGGGATCCAGGTCCAGCCGCATCTCGGCCAACGGCCGCAGATCGGGCCGGAAGCCGGTGGCCGGAACCAACGCATCGACGGTCAACTCCCGCCCGTCGGCGGTCCGGACGGTCAGACGCTCGCCGGAGGCCAGCTGGGTGATCGAGAAGTCCTCCTCGATGGTGACGTCGCCGGACTCGACCAGACGGCGCAGGCTGGCGCCGAGTTGCCCGCGGGCCGGGAGCTGGTCCGCGGCCCCGCCCCCGTAGAGCCGGACCGGGTCGGCGGCACCGCGCAGTCCCCACAGGATGCGGGTTTCGGAGTTGCGTTGGCGCAGCCGGCCCAGGCTGATCAGGGTGTTCGCTGCCGAGTGCCCGGCGCCGAGGACCAGCACGGTTTTGCCGGCCAGCTGGTCCTGGTCCTCGCCCAGCGGGTCGGGCAGCGGGGAGGTGATGAATCCGCACCGGCGGGCTTCGGCCTCGCCGAGGGCTTCGAGGCCCGAGCGTCCCACGGGGTTCGGGGTGTTCCAGGTTCCGGAGGCGTCCAGGACAGCCCGGCCCAGGAGCTCGGTTTCGCCGTCGGGCGTGGCCACCCGGATCAGGAACGCCGTGTCTTCGCGGCCGGCGGTGCGGGTGCGGTCGATGCCCTTTCCGCCGGGGTGGACGCGGGAGACGTGGGTGACGCGGTGGTTGTAGCGGATGCGCGGTGCCAGTTCGGGGTGTTCGGCCAGCGGCACCAGATAGTCGGCGACGAGTTCGGCACCGGTGGGCAGATGGGCCTCCGGCGGGGCCTGCCAGTCGGCGGCATAACCGGGGGCCGGGGTTTCGAGGAGTCGGCGGGCGGCGGGGTCGATGTCGTAACGCCAGGTGGAGAACAGTTTGATGTGTCCCCAGTCACTGATGGCGGCCCCGGGGGTGGCCCCGGATTCGAGGACCAGCACCTCCTGGTCGCGTTCGCGCAGCTGTGCGGCGGCGGCCAGGCCGATGGGTCCTGCGCCGATGATGATCACCGGCAGGGTGTTCTCACTGTTCATGCTGTGTTCCTCCTGTTTCCTGTGGTGTGGTTTCCACCGTTTCGGCTCCCGGCAGCAGCTCGTCGATCAGCGACTGGACCCGGGAGCGGATGTCATCGCGGATGGGCCGCACGGCGTCGACTCCTTGTCCCGCGGGATCGGCGAGCTGCCATTCCTCGTAGCGTTTGCCCGGGAAGACGGGGCAGGCGTCGCCGCAGCCCATGGTGATGACGACGTCGGATTCCTCCACCGTCTCAGCCTTGAGCCGCTGGGGTTGTTGGGTGGAGAGGTCGATGCCGATTTCGGCCATCGCCGTCACCGCTGCCGGGTTGACGCTCTCGGCGGGTTGGGATCCGGCCGAACGGACCTCGATGCGGCCTGCGGCCAGCTGGGTGAGGAAGCCGGCGGCCATCTGGGAGCGTCCTGCGTTGTGGACGCAGACGAACAGGACGGACGGGGTCTTGGCCTGGCTCATGCGCCGACCTTTCGTTCGGTTCCGGGGGTGAAGAACTTGCGCGACCACGGCGCCACATAGACCAGTCCCACCAGGACCGGCACTTCGATCAGCGGTCCGACGACCCCGGCGAGGGCTTGTCCGCTGGTGACCCCGAAGGTGGCGATGGCGACCGCGATGGCCAGTTCGAAGTTGTTTCCCGAGGCGGTGAAGGCCAGCGTGGTGGTGCGTTCATAGCCCATTCCCAGTCCCCGACCGATGAGCATCCCGGCCCCGAAGACGACGGTGAAGTAGATGAACAGCGGTATCGCGATACGCACCACGTCGAGCGGTTGGGCGATGATCGTGTCGCCTTGGAGTGCGAAGAGCATGACGATGGTGAACAGCAGTCCGTAGAGCGCGAAGGGGCCGATCTTGGGCAGGAACGTGTCCTCGTACCAGTCGCGGCCCTTGGCTCGTTCGCCGAACGTCCGGGTCAGGAATCCTGCCACCAGCGGGATCCCCAGGAACACCAGGACGGAGAGGGTGATCGTCCAGACGGAGAAGCCGGCGCTGGTGGTCTCCAGGCCGAGCCAGCCGGGCAGGACCTGGAGGTAGAACCAGCCCAGGGCCCCGAAGGCGATGACCTGGAACACCGAGTTGATGGCGACCAGGACGGCGGCGGCTTCACCGTCGCCACAGGCGAGGTCGTTCCAGATCAGGACCATGGCGATGCAGCGGGCCAGCCCCACGATGATCAGCCCGGTGCGGTATTCGGGCAGATCGGGCAGGAAGATCCAGGCCAGGGCGAACATGAACGCCGGAGCCAGCAGCCAGTTCATGACCAGGGAGGTGATCATCAGTTTCTTGTCCCCGATGACCCGTCCGGTCTCGTTGTAACGGACCTTGGCCAGCACCGGGTACATCATCACCAACAGCCCGATGGCGATGGGTAGGGAGACCCCGGCGACCTGCAGTGAATCCAGCGCTTCCCCCAGCCCGGGGATCAGCCGTCCCAGTCCGAGCCCAACGGCCATGGCCGCGAGGATCCAGACGGCAAGGTACCGGTCCAAGGTGGAGAGCTTCTTGGTGACGTGTCCGGTGTCGGTGGGCACGGCGGTGCTGTTCATGGTGTGGAACTCCCGGGGTCTATATCGACGAACATCGATGCATCGAGTATGTTGGTCGATATCGACAGATGTCAATCTCCCGATCGGGAGCGCCAGAAAGCAGGGCAGTTCATGTCCACGTCAACGACCGGCCGGCTCGCCCCGGGCACCGACCCGGCATCCGCCGCCACGAAAACCGCGCCGGGGTGCACCTCCTCCCCCGCCAGGATTCCGCTGGCCCTCGACGCTGCCGAAGCGCTGTCCGTCTCGTTCAAGGCGCTGGCCGATCCGAGCCGGCTGCGGATCCTGTCCATCGTGGCGGCCGGCACCAACGCCGAGACCTGCGTCTGTGATCTCTCCGAGCCGTTGCAGCTGGGCCAGCCCACGGTGTCCCACCACTTGAAGATCCTGGTCGACGCCGGTTTCCTGCACCGCGAGAAGCGCGGGGTCTGGGCCTACTACTCCCTGGTCCCCGGGGCCTTGGATCACGTGGCGGAGAACTTGACCGGGCGCATCGCCCCCGACGGAACTCACTGATATGAGAATCCACCTGACCAGTGTTCAAGGACGCCCTCGTGGCACTTGGGATTCCCTTCAACCAGTTCGCTGTTGATGACGTCCACGCCGAATTCGAACGCCTACGCTGTCTCGGGGTGCATTTTTCCTGGGAACCAATGACCCTCGACCGGTGACCACCGCGGATTTCGATGACACCTGCGGGAACCTCATCCAGATCGTCACCATGGCTGACTAGGCACTACTGCTGGGAGAACGCCGCATCGAAGGAGGCCTCCGGCCGCTTCCACAACAATTCGCGGATCCGCCCGACGGCTTCCGCGGCGCCGTGCAGCCGGTCCATTCCGGCGTCCTCCCACTCCACCGAAATGGGTCCGTCGTAGCCGATATGGGCCAGTGCTCGGAAGGCGTCCTCCCAGGGGATGTCCCCGTGGCCGGTGGAGACGAAGTCCCAGCGCCGCCGTGGGTCGCCCCAGGGCAGATGGGAGCCGAGGATCCCGTTGCGGCCCATCGGCGGGCGCAGTCGGGTGTCCTTGCAGTCCACGTGGTAGATCCGGTCGGCAAAGTCGCTGATGAATCCGACCGTGTCGATGCCCTGCCAGAACATGTGGCTGGGATCCCAGTTCAGCCCGAAGGACTCCCGGTGGCCGATCGCTTCCAGGGTGCGCACGGTGGTCCAGTAGTCGTAGGCGATCTCGGAGGGGTGCACTTCGAGCGCGAATTTCACCCCTTCGTCGTCGAACACGTCCATGATGGGGTTCCAACGATCGGCGAAGTCCCGGTAACCGGCGTCGATCACCTCGCCGGGGACGGGAGGGAACATGGCCACGTACTGCCAGATCTTCGATCCCGTGAAGCCCACGACGGTGTCGGCACCGAGTTTGCGGGCTACCCGGGCCGAGCGTTTCATATCTTCTGCGGCGCGCCGACGCACGCCTTCGGCCTCGCCGTCGCCCCAGATATAGGGGCGCAGGATGCCCTGGTGGCGGAAGTCGATCGGGTCATCGCAGACGGCCTGCCCACCCAGGTGGTTGGAGATGGCCCAGACCTTGAGCCCGTGGCGGTCCAGGATCTCGAGCCGGGAGGCCAGATAGGCGTCGTCCTCATCGGCACGCTGCAGATCCAGGTGGTCGCCGGAGGCGGCAATCTCCAATCCGTCGTACCCCCATGCGGCAGCCCTGCGGGCCACCTCCTCGAAAGGCATATCGGCCCATTGGCCGGTAAACAAGGTGACGGGCTGCTGCGGGGCTGACTGCGGTGTCACGGTCATCGGTTCCTCCTGTGGGTGCGGGGGTGAAGGGGTGGGGTTCAAGATCAGGGGCTCACCGGCTATGTTGCACCGCCGGGTGATCGGTGACCGAGGAGACGTCGACCCACCGGCCGGTGGCTGCGGAAGCCAACACCGCGTCGGTGATCGCGCTGGCCCGCAACCCGTCGGCGAAGGTCGGCAACCCGGAGGGAGATCCGCCGGAGATGTGGTCGTAGGTATCGGCGACGAAGGCCGCGAAGGCTTCACGGTAACCCATGGGATGCCCTGCGGGAACGGTGGAGAGTCGCTGGGCATCGGGGACCAGCTGCGGGGCGTCGCGGGCCAGGATGGTGGATCCTGCCCGGCCGCCGAGCCAGAGTTCGTCGGGGTGCTCCTGGTCGAAGACCACGGAGCCCCGGGTTCCGGCAATTTCGAGCATGAGGGCATTTTTCCGGCCGGCGTCGACCTGGGAGACCATGAGGCTGCCGATGGCACCGCCGGCCATCTCCACGATGCACACGGCAGCATCCTCGGTTTCCACCACCTCTCCCCCACGGGTGGGGTGTGCGATACCCAAGCGGGCATTGACCCTCGCAATGCGCTCGCCCGAGACGAATTCGAGCAGGTCCACCAGATGGGAGCCGATATCGCCGAAGGCCCTGGAGGGTCCCCCGGAAACGGGGTCCACCCGCCAGTTGGTTTCCTGGTCGCAGAGCATCCAATCCTGCAGGTAGTTTCCCCGCACGGTGAGCAGGCGCCCGATCCCGCCATCGGCTGCCTGGTGCCTGGCTTGCCGGGCCATGGGGTGGAAGCGGTAGACGAACGGGACCGTGGCGGTCAGACCGGTGCGGGCAGCGAGCTCGGCCAGCTCCCCGGCTTCCTCCCGGCCGGTGGCCAGCGGTTTTTCGCAGACCACGTGTTTACCGGCATTCAGTGCCGCGCGGGCTTGATCAGCGTGGACGGCATTCGGGGAACAGATATGGACGACGTCGCAGCGGTCCAGGAGTTCTTCCCAGGAGCTGGACGCGTGCGGGATGCCCAACTCGGTAGCGGCGATTGCCGAGCGGTCGGGGTCCGAGGACATCAGGGTGACGATCTCGGCGCCGGCGGTCCGGGCGGCGCGGGCATGGGTGCTGGCCATGAAGCCGCCGCCGACGATCCCGACTTTCAGCGGTGCTGTGGATGTGGTGCTCACGGGTGTCTCCTGCGCAGATGGTCGGGTGGGGGTTACTTAACGGAGCCGGAGGACAGCCCGGCGATGAGGTGGCGCTGCACGAGCATGAAGCCGATGAGGACCGGCAGCGAGACGACCACCGAGGCGGCCATCAGCTGATTCCAGTACACGTCGTTCTGGGAGGCGTAGGAGCGCAGCCCGATCGCCAGGGTGCGGGTGGAGGAGTTCGTCAGCACCGAGGCGAAGAGCACTTCGCCCCAGGCGGTGATGAAGCAGTACACCGACACCGCGACGATGCCGGGCCTCGCGACCGGCAGGACCACCCGAATCAGCGCGCCGAGTCGTCCGGTTCCGTCGATCATCGCCGCCTCCTCCAGTGCCCGCGGGATGGAGGCGAAGAAACCGGTGAGCATCCAGATGGCGAAGGGCAGCGAGAACGTCAGGTAGGTCAGGATCAGGCCGAGGTAGCTGCCCGAAAGCTGCAGCCCCACCGTCCGTTCGATCTGGGTGAAGATCAGAAACAGCGGCAGCAGGAACAGGATGCCCGGGAACATCTGGGTGGAAAGGACCACCAGGGAGAAGGTGCGGGCCCCCTTGAATTCGAAACGGGAGATGGCATAGGCGGCCATGATGGCCAGCACGACCGAGAAGAAGGTGGCGCTGACGGTGACGATGAGGCTGTTGACGAAGTAGTCGGCCAGCGGGACGGTCGTCCAGATGTCCACGTAGGGCTGGAGGGTGATGGTGCTGGGCCACCAGGTGAAGAGCCCGCGCACATCCTCGAGCGGTTTCACGCTGGTGATCAGCACGACATACAGCGGCAGGATCACGATCGCGGAGAGTCCGAGCAGCCCGAAGGTGCGCAGGATCCGGAATCCACGGGTTTCAAGCATCGGTGCTCTTTCCCTTCGGCATGACGAGTCGGATGTAGAAGGCGGAGGCGATCAGCAGCACGATGAGCAGCAGGACGCTCATGGCCCCACCGACGCCGAAGTTCCAGTTGCTGAAGGACTGCTGGTAGATCAGCGGGGAGATCAGTGTTGCCTCCGGTGGGGAGGCCGGCCCGAACAGGACGTAGGGGACGTTGAACTGGTTGAAGATCCACAGCGAGAGGATCAGCAGCAAGACCGTGTTCGCGTGGCGGATCATCGGCAGGGTGATGTTGGTGAACTGCTTCCACAGGCTCGCCCCGTCCAGCGCTGCGGCCTCATAAACGTCGCCGGGGATGTTCTGCAGGGCCGCGAGCAGCATCAGGAACGCGAAGGGCCAGAACTGCCAGACCGTCACGATCACCATGACCCAGAAGGCGTTGGAACCCAGTAGCCAAAACGGCCGGTGGTCCAGGAGCCCCAGGTCATCGACCAGCAAACGGTTGATGACGCCGTCGCGCTGGTTGAACATGAACGCCCAGGCGATGGTGCCCACATAGCTGGGCAACGCGTACGGGACCAGGAACAGGGTCCGCAGGAAGCCGCGGCCCCGGAAGCTCGAGGAGAGCAGAACCGCGGCGAACATCCCGATGCTCCAGGCCAGGCCCACCACGATGATGGTGAACAGCACCGTCCGGCCGAGGGCGTCGTAGAACTGGCTGCCGATCGGGCCTGCCGGGTTGAGCCCGTCGACGAAGTTCTGGAATCCGATGAACTTCGCCTGCACCCAGTTCGCGATGCTCAACTGGGTCAGCGCGATGAACGCAATCCAGACCCCGAGGGCCATGGGAATGATGTGGATCAGCAGTTCCATGATGCTCGCCGGGGCGACGAGCAGATACGGGAACAGGTCCTTTTTGCGTTTGCGGGGCGTTGCGGCCGGGGCCGGGCGCCCCGCGGTGCGGGTGCCCGGATCGGATGCGGCCCGACGGCGTTTGCCGGCTTCGAGGGTGGGGCCCATGGTCAGTCCTTTCAGCGGATTCGACGAGGGGTGGGCGGAGACGGTTACATCTGCGAATTCGCGTTGTCCAGCGCCTTCTTCACGTCCGCTTCACTGACCTTCTCGCCCTGGGCGATCTTGGCGAAGAGGTTCTTCACCGCGGTGCCGACCAGGGTCTCCATCTGGCTTTCGGAGGGGTAGAGGGGCATCGGCTGGGCATGGTTGGCCAGGATGTCCTTCTTCAGCGTGATCTCGTCTGATTGGAAGGCCTCATCGTCGTAGGCGGCGGTGACCACCGGCAGCGCGGTGTATTCCTTATTCAGGTAGATCTGCTCATCGTCGCTGGTCAGGTGCTTCACGAAATCGACGGCCGCCGCCTTGTTATCCGAGTTGTCGAAGACCGAGACGTTGATCCCGGCGACGTGGCTCTGCGTACCCTCCAGGCCGGTCGCCTCGGCGGTCATCATCGGCACCGGCGCTGCCTTATAGTCCTTCATGTCCCGGGCGTTCAGGGTCTTGCCGGGGGCCTGATCGAAGAACATGGCCGACTTTCCCGCCGCGAAGTCCTCGACCATATCCGAGCCGTTCTGGGCTTCGGCCATGGACGGGTTGACCACGCCGTCGGAGCCCATCAGCTGGACCCACTGGTTCACGCCCTTGACCACTCCGTCGGTGGCGAACTGTGGCTTGCCGTCGGCGTCGTACAGGGATCCGCCGTTCTGCAGGCCGCGGATGAAGGCTGCGTGGGCGTTATTGGTGACCGAGGCTCCGGCCAGGGACACGCCCCACTGATCGGTTTTGCCATCGTCGTTGGTGTCCTTGGTCAGCTTCTTGGCGTCGGCGACGAAATCATCCCAGGTGGCCGGCGGGCTCTCGATGCCGGCCTCCTTGAACATCTTGGTGTTGTAGTACATCGAATAGCTCAGCCCGTAGAGCGGGACGGAGGTCGGCACTTTGCCCTCGGCCCCGCCGGTGGCCCAGCTGGTCTGCACGAAGCGGTCCTGTCCGCCGATCTTGTCCAGGGCGTCGCCTTCCCAAGGCATGAAGGCGCCGGAGGCCTGCAGGGAGACAGCCCAGGTGTTGCCGATGTTCAGCACGTCGGGCCCGTCGCCCGAGGAGACGGCGGTGAGGATGCGGTTGTAGAGGTCGCTCCACGGGATCACCTCGAGCTCGACCTTGGTTCCGGTCTCCTCGGTGTAGCGGTCGATGGAATCCTGCAGCACCCGCTCGTCGTCGGTAACCGAGGTGCCCTGGTTGGAGGCCCAGTAGGTGATGGTTCCACCGGCCTTTGCGTCGCCGACGTCGTCATTACTTGAGCTGCCGCAGGCCGAAAGGCCCAGGGCGAGGGTACCGATAGAGAGGACGGCGGCCCATTTCATGGGGGTTTTCATGGTGGTTTCTCTTTTTCTTCTCATCGGGCGGGGCCCGGGTGCGGTGATGCTGAGGGCAAGCGGTGGCTAGGTGGCCTGTTGCTGGAGTGGATACGGAGGGATGCGCCGGGCTGGCCCGGTGTGTTTGATCAGACGGAGCTGCTGGCTTTCGAAGGGTCCCAGTCGGCGTCCAGCGGCGTGGAGGGCTGGACCGTGCTGGTCACGTCGACAAATTGTCCGGAGTTTGCGGCTTCGCTGATGGAGACCATGGTGTCCAGGACGTGGAAGGCCAGTTCCCCGGGAACCCGTTCAGGTCGGCCCTCGTGGAGGGCTTGCGCGAGTTCGGCGACACCGGTGCCCCGGGTGAACAGGGAGCCTTCGGCCTCGATGACGCGGGATTCGTCCTCGCCGGTATGGAGGGTGGTCTCACCGTCGAACATGTTGGGATCCGGGAACACTGCGGTGCCCTCGGTGCCGGCGATCTCGACGAACCCGGCGCGCGGGAGTTTCGAATCGAAGCTGAAGACCGATTGCGCGCTCGCCCCGGATTCAAATTCGATCAACGCGGATATATGGGTAGGCACCTCGACGGGGAACTCGGTGCCGGCCTTCGGCCCGGAGCCAATGGTGCGGCTGGCGCGGGCCTGGGAGGCTGTCGCGGCTACCCGACTGATCGGACCGAAGACCTGAACCAGCGTGGTCAGGTAGTAGGGGCCGACGTCGAACATGGGGCCGGCGCCGTGCGCGAACAGGAATTCGGGGCTGGGGTGCCAGGATTCGGGTCCGGGAACCTGGAAGAGGGTCAGCCCGGTCAGCGGCTGGCCGATGGACCCGGCGTGGACGGCGCGCAGTGCAGTTTGCAGCCCGGCGCCCAGGAACGTGTCGGGGGCCACGGCCACGCGGACCCCTGCTTCGGCGGCGGCATCCATGAGTTCGCGCCCGGACTCGCGGTCCAGCGCATAGGGTTTCTCTCCCCAGACGTGCTTGCCGGCGCGGACGGCTTGGAGGGCGACCTCGACGTGTACTGCCGGGATGGTCAGATTGACGACGATCTCCACATTGGGGTTCTCCAAGAGTGCTTGATAGGAACCCGAGGCCGGGACCCCCCATGCGGCAGCCTGGCTGGCAGCGCGTGCCTCATCGAGGTCGGCGATGAAGAGCACCCGTAAATCAGGGAAGCGCGTGAGGTTTTCCAGATACTGGTCGCTAATGGTTCCAGCGCCGACGATTCCAATGCCCGTGGTGGTGCTCATTTGGTTCCTGCCAGGAAGTTGTAGGAATCGGTGACGGCCTCCAGGACGTCACCGTCGAAGTCATCGAGCTCAATCACGCGCAGCGCGTGGGGTGCGGCGGCAAGGATCTCGGCAATCGGCATCGATCCCGCACCGACCGCTACTTGTTCCAGGTCGTTCTTGGTCTTGGGCCCGTCCTTCACGTGAAGGGCCTGGACGCGATCACCCAGCCGGCCCAAGAGTTCGGGAGCACTTTCTCCTCCGACTTCCGCCCAGTAGGTGTCCACTTCCAGGACAACGGCCTCCCCCACCTCCTCGGCAAAGACCTCCAGGGCTGCGGTTCCGTCGATCCGGTTCTCCAGCTCGAAGGCGTGGTTGTGATAGCCGACGGCCAGCCCGTGCTCGGCGGCCTGCGCAGCAATGTCCTTCAGCTCGCGGGCAATGGCGGCTACGGACTCGCGGCTGGCCCAGCGAGATTCGTCGATATGGGGATCGATGATGGTGCCGATGCCCAGTTGCTTCGCTGCGGCAAAGATCGCGTCGAGGTCCCCTCCCAAGAGCTTCACATGGGCGGTCGGAGCAGAGAGGCCAAGGCGCCCCAAGTGTTCCGCGTATTCCGCGGCCCGTTCGACGAAGGCGTAGGGCTCGACCTGGCTGAAGCCGATGCCGGCAATCGCTTCAAGCGTTCCTGGTAGGTCCTCGGCCAAATGGCCGCGAACCGTATAGAGCTGGACGGACGGTGTCATGAAGAGGCTCCTCGGTGCTGCACGGACTATCGGGACTACTACTGTTGCGACCATCGTCGTGATGACGATCACATCAACGTTGGATTGAGCGTACGATTACTTTTGACGAACGTCAAGCAAAAGATGTAGATATATACTCAAAAGGTGATTCGCGACCATTCCTCTTCACCAAGATGGGGAATGGCGAATCTACTGGCATGATCGCTGCAAGCAACCGATCACCGACGACGCACGAGAAGAGGGACCATGCCAATCGACACGGCGGAGAACGGCACGGCCGACCTAGCCAAGGCCGGCGAATTCCTGCAGTTGCTGCGTGACGGACGCCCGCGGACTCGGGCCGAGTTGGCCCAGGTCACCGGCATGGCTCGTTCCACGGTGGCCTCCCGGGTGGACACCCTCCTGCAGCTCGGCTATGTCGCCCCCGTGGGAGATTCCACCTCTACCGGCGGTCGCCCGCCGTCGCTTTTTGCGCTGAACCCCGACGCCCGCGTCGTCATCGGCGCGGATCTGGGGGCCAGCCACGCCCGAGCCGTACTGGCGAACCTTGCCGGGGACGTCAAAGCCGAGTTCTGGGAGATGCTGCCGATTGCCGACGGCCCCGAAGCAGTGGTGGGCTGGCTGGCCCAGACCATCGGGCGGCTACTTGCCGAGGCGGGACGCACAACCAACGAACTCGCAGCCATCGGCGTTGGGCTCCCCGGCCCGGTGGAATTCCAGACGGGCCGTCCGGTCAGCCCTCCGATCATGCCGGGCTGGGATGGCTACGACCTACCGGCCCGGCTGCACCAGGACTACAACGTTCCCGTGCTGGTGGATAACGACGTGAACATCATGGCCCTCGGCGAGCACAAAGCAAACCTGCCCACCGACCAGGACATCCTCTTCGTGAAGGTGGCCACGGGCATCGGCGCCGGCATCATTGCCGGCGGCAACCTCGAACGTGGCGCCCAGGGAACCGCAGGAGACCTCGGGCACGTGCGGGTCCCCGGCGGACCAGAGACCCTGTGCACCTGCGGGAATGTGGGCTGCCTGGAGGCAGTTGCTAGCGGCCCGGCCATCGCCCTGAAGTTGGGCCTAACCCCCAAACCGGGCCAGAACATCCCATCCCTCGTGGCCCAGCAAGTGCGCGACGGCGATGCCGCCGCCATTGCTGCGGTGCGTCAGGCCGGTCGGGACCTCGGCAGTGTGCTGGCCACCTGCGTCAGCCTGCTGAACCCGTCGGTCATCGTCGTCGGCGGCTCATTGGCCCAGGTGGGCGAGCACCTCTTGGCAGGGATCCGAGAGGTGGTCTATCAACGCTCACTCCCCCTGGCCACCAAGCACCTGCGCATCATCGCGTCCAGCTCCGGTTCCCACGCCGGCGTCCTCGGCGCCGTGGCCTTGGCGTCGGAGTTCGCGCTCTCGCCGAAGGCTATCGAGGTGCCTCATAGCTAGGCCCTGAACGCGGTGATGCGACTACCGTTTCACCAATTATCGTTACATAGGGGGCCTGATGAACTCCTGCCGCCAGACACCGCGCGTCTAGACCCAGGGCTGCGCCCGCAGACCGTGAGCACCTCGATAGCGCGGTGACTCCGGCTCGCACCAGCCACGGGTCAGTTCCTCGTCGAGAGCGTAGACAGTTACCTGTAGGGGATGGCAGTTCTCCACCGGGTCCTCGGTTCCGGCACCGAACATGGGCTGAGAGAGGTCACCGCCGGGGCACGCCGACAGTGCGGCCAACAGATCCTGCTCGGCGAAGAACTCGAAATAGTCCCCCGGCCGGGCCGGGCAGGTCTTCATGAAGTACTCATCCCGATCATTCAGTCCCGTGCATTGGAAGACGTTGAGCACATCGTGGACATCGAATTCTGTGAGTCCGAACGGCAGCACGGCACGCACCAGGTTCGAATGGCAGTGGAAATCGAAATCAACGTCGTTGAGTATCTGAGAAACATAGGGGTCGCACCGCGTACCCAGGGTGTCGTGCAAACGTCCA
This sequence comes from Arthrobacter sp. AOP36-A1-22, assembly GCF_052377615.1. Classification (NCBI taxonomy): domain Bacteria; kingdom Bacillati; phylum Actinomycetota; class Actinomycetes; order Micrococcales; family Micrococcaceae; genus Arthrobacter; species Arthrobacter sp. AOP36-A1-22. The sequence goes on along the minus strand of NZ_JBQSWX010000004.1, from coordinate 139,427 downwards.
CCGTCGGCATCGGTACCGTAGTCCGTCAGGGTATCCCCCACGATCGTTGCCATGGGCCTCAGGAACGGCAGGGTCGACCAGAGTCGGTCGTAGGTACCCAGATGCGCGGCCTGGAGTTGACGGGTGCGCGCCGCCCAGAAGCGTTCGCGGGGATCGTGGCGGTTCCACAAATTCAGATCCCCGACCTGTGGACCTTCGACCGAGGAGATCCGGCATACGTGTCCTGCCGGTACCTCCCACGCCTCCCCCGAACGGATCTGCACAGTCAGTTCGCGCACCACGGTGCGTTGCTCCGCCTGTTCGCCAATCCGCCCGTAGAACTCACGGTCAACTTCCAAGGCCCTTCCTTGGTAGGCGGCTTCGGTCAATCGAGGATCTGGTGTCATCGGAACTCCTAGGGGCGAGGCTGGATCCCGTGGTCCCGAGGGCCAACAGGTACCTGCCTATGCTGTCGCTCACCGAGACTAACCACAAGGCCTCTGCTGATGCGAAGCAAGAGATGAAAGGCGGCAGCCATGAGGATCGTTGACTGACCGGGGTTTCCGCGGAGGACCCCGAGGGCACCGAACTCCTCCTCGACCCCAGCGGCCATCCGGCAGCAAAGCCATTCAGGGACGCCCTGGTCGCAGACGGCATCCCGTTCACGCAATTCTCCGTTGACGACGCCCACGCCGAGTTTGAGCGCCTGCGAGGCCTCGGTGTGGCGAGTAGGGCTTGACGGTAGCGCGAGTCCGCGTAGTTGGTAGCGTTTCTGACGAGGCGGTAGCGGCCCTAGTCGAGTTCCCGGGCCGCTACGCTGCTATTCCCAATAGTCCTCGTGGGCCCGAGCCTGGTCGTTGCGGTGTCTACGCATGTCGATCTGGCCAAGGTTGATGATTCTGGCGTTGTTGGCGAGCCGGTTCACGATCGAGTCCGCAGCAACGCGGTCCGGCAGTTCGGCAACCCAGTGCGCCGGCTCGGTCTGCGAGGCAATCATCGTTGGCAACCGATGCTCGCGGTTCGCGAGGATCGCGAACAGGTCGCTGGCCGCGTCACTGTCGATGCCGACCGTAAGGAAGTCATCAATGATGAGCAGGTCAATGTTGGAAAGTTCGTTCAACAGTTTCTGGTGGGCGATGCCGTCGCTCCGCGCGACGATGAGCCGACGGGCTAGATGTACTCGGCCAGGACATTGTTGACAGTTAAATAGGTGGAGACCTCTTAGGTTGGTAGTTACCACAACAACCGATCCAAGAGGTCTCCATGTCCCACGATATCGTCCGTCGCCCGATCCTCAACCACAATTCCCGCCTGACCCCGCACGGTCGACGTCTGCTCGTGGACCGGGTCCATGCCGGCCAACCAGCAGCCCACGTAGCCAAGCAAATGGGAATCTCCCGAACCGCCGCCTACCGGTGGGTCAAACGCTATACCGATCAAGGCCCTGACGGCCTGCGGGACCGTTCCTCTCGGCCACACTCCCACGCGAACGCGACCGATCCCGACCAGGCCGCCAAGGTCCTGAACGATCGACAAGAACACCGCGAAGGCCCCGCGGACATTTCTTGGCGCACCGGCATCCCTGAGCGCACCGTCTCGCGGATCATCGCCCGTGCCGGCTTGCCACGGATCTGGGAAATGGACCCGATGACCGGGGAAAGGATCCGCGCCGGCCGGGCCTCCGAACGCCGCTACGAACGTGAACATCCCGGGGAACTGATGCACACCGACGTGAAGAAACTCGGCCGGATCCCCGACGGCGGAGGCTGGCGCGCGGATCCGGAACAATCGCGGCAGAACCACAAAACCGGCCACGGCAAGGTCGGCTACGACTACGTCCACGTCGCAGTGGATGAACATTCGCGTCTGGCCTATGCCGAGGTCCTACCCAACGAGACCGGAAGCACCAGTGCCGCGTTCATCCGGCGTGCAGCGGCATTCATGACTGGCCACGGGGCTCCAGTCCAACGAGTGATGACAGATAACGCGTGGGCCTACACCCGTTCCAAGGACTTTGCCCGGGCCTTGGCCGACCTCGACGCCAAACACGTGCGCACCAAGCCGCGTCATCCCTGGCAAAACGGCAAGGCAGAACGCTTCAACCGCACACTGCAGGAAGGCTGGGCCTACCGACAGCCATTCGCTGATAACGAGTCACGAACGAACGCATTGAAACCATGGCTAGACTTCTACAACTACCAACGCCGCCACAGCGCCCTCGGAGGACATCCACCCATGAGTAGGTGTCAACAAGGAAATGGCTGAGTACAGCTAGATCGTCCATCCGGAAGTAGAGAACCGAGTGTTCACTCTGGCAGGCGCCGATGGCCAGCGCGCATGCGAGGTAGGTCTTCCCGCCACCGGTAGGCGAGATGATGAGCAAGTTCGTCGCGTCCGATCGCCAGTCATGTACTGCATAGCGTCGCATTCTGACCGGCGTGATGCCGCGCCCATCGCGGTAGTCCACCTCCGCGACAGTCGCCCCCGGGATGGGGAAAGCGGCCTGGCGGATGAGTTTGTCGACTTTGTTGATGCGTCGGGACTCCAACGCATCATCGACGGCGGTGAGGAACAACTGCTCGGGGGTGAGCGTGTCGTTGGCTTCGTCCTGGATGAGTTCCTCCAGCCGGGTCGCGACATGGGTCACGCGCAAGGCCCGGAACTTGTCGTAGTCAATGCTGGTGAACATCACTGTCCCTCCTCGTCGCGTACGTAATGAGAGGCATCGCGAACATAAACATCCGCGGTGATGTCGGGGAAAACGACGGGTCTGACGCGTTTGCGCGTCGAGGCCACCGGGACCACCGGCCGGGGCTTTTTCGCATCGCTGTCGATCGCCGCCATCAAGCGCTTCAGGCTCGTATAGCTCGGATGGGCACGGCGGTTCATGAGTTCCTGGCAGGCCGCCTCCAATCGTTCCCGGTTGTTTTTGCCGAGACCGTCGAGGATGTTCTGGCAGGTCAAATAGCCCTGCGCCTCGATCACTTGGCCATCGAGGATCTGTTCGATGACTGGCACTGTTGCCGGCCCGACACTGCGGGCCCGATCGGTGAACCAACTCCTGGACCACAGCCCATCGATGTTGCGATGCTGCGGCGGAACATGTTCGGGCAACGTCGAGTATTGCCCCTTGCGGCCCGTCAACCGGGGGTGCTCGCAGATCCTCTCGTGTCCGTCGAAGACGGTCAGCCGGGACGATGTCAGCCTCACCCGCAGCAACCGGCCCGCCAACGCAAACGGCACGGAATACCGTTGCGTGTCCGCGGTGACGTGGTAGTTTCGAGCCGCCTTCAGCTCCTTCCACTCGACGTCCTCAAACCCGTCCTCGGGCAGCGGGCCGAGAACGGGGGCTTCCTCGGCTTTGAATCTCTCCCACCGGGACGTGTCGTCGGCGCGGCGGATATCATGATTGATCTCCCTCACCCGCTCCTCGATCGCCTCGTTCAGCTCGCTGAGGGTCGTGAATACATCGTCCTCGAGATAGCCGATGACGCGTTTGTTCACCACGTTGACCGCGTTTTCGGCCGCCGCCTTGTCTCGGGGTTTCTTCACTCGCGCCGGCACGATCGCGGTCTGGTAGTGGTCGGCGAGCTGCTGATAACGTGCGTTCACCACCCGCTCGGCATCACCCTTGCGGGCCTGGTGGGTCGAGGTCGTCGGGTTATCAGGCACGACGATCTGCGCCACGCCACCAAAGAACGCGAAAGACTGCACGTGGGCGTCGAGCCACGCCGGGGACTTCATATCCGCATAGGCGCGGCAGAACACCGCGCCAGAGTACGGCAACACCGCAACGAACAGAACCGCTCGGACCACCTCGCCGGAGATCGCGTCCACGACGTCCATTGTGTCGCCGGCCCAGTCCACCAGCATCGCCCGACCTGGCTGGTGGCGCAGCACGGCCACGAGATCGTGGGTGCGGAGGTAGTCGGTGAACAGTGCACAGAACTGCGAATACCCATACTTCTTCCCGGCTTCCTTGGTGTCGATGTATCGACGCCAGGCCAACAGCAAAGTGAAGTGCCGGTTCTGCTTCATCGCCGCCACCACCCGCGACAGGTCGGGCTGGTCATACTCATCCGAGACTTTCCGCCGCCCGTCCGGGAACCACTGCGCGAGCTCAGCGTCGCTCACCGCGACCACCGAGGTCAGGGCCCGCTCACGGATTTCTTGCCGAACCCGTGACACGTCGCGGTGCGAGCATTCCGCGATCTCTACAACCTCGCGGTAGCTGCGCCCCTCCAGCAGCAGCACCAAGATCTTTCGATAGTCCGCCATGACCCCACCCTCCAAAATGAAAAGACAACACCCCTTGTGTCGTCATCTCACATCAGAGCAGCCCCATGCCCGGAGCGCTACCATATCCCCGGAACCGTGCTACCAAATGTCCAGACGTGCGCTACCGTCAAGCGCTACTCGCCACTCGGTGTTCGTTTCACGCAAGAACCCTCCACCTTGGGCCCGGTGACCACCGACCTGTTGGACGACGACTGCATGAACCTCACCCAGATCGCCAGTCAACACGCTTCCACGGGTCCCTAAACCTCTACTCTAGGGCGACGTAAGATACCTGAGCGGGCCCGCAGCGGAGTCGACACCCAGCAGCACCAGCATGCCGATCGATAACGGCCCGCAGGAAGGCCCCTCCACCAAGCTGAGCAGGTTCAGCAGGATGATCCCCAGGAACAACAGCAACCCACCCGGGCGGAGGGCCGATGCCGTGTGCCGCCGGAAGCGGCTTCCGCCCCGTTCCTTTCGCGAGAAGAGGACCGGCACGGCACTGGAGGCTGTCGTCAGCAGCAGGACCACACCCACCGAGGCAATCCCACCGAGCCAGTTGTAGAACCGGGCAGCCCGATCCCACGGCTGGATCATGGCGACGGCCACAAGGATTGCCACCACGAACGAAGCAGCTGGCGGGTACGGGTTGTTGGTACGGCAGGTCTGGGCAGATGGTATGCCATAAGATCCACTGTCCACGCAGGGAAGAGAACCGGTATCTACACTGTATTGAGGTTCCACACCACCTACCCGGATCGGCAGTGCCCGAAAGCCGCACTCGCCAGTAGCCAACCATGTGTTCGTCGTGCCTTGGCATGGGAATGCGCGTCCGTCTATGCTGGCTCCGCCTCCAAAAACTTCTTGTACGCAATCTCCAGGAGGTCCGAACGCGGCCGTTCGCTCCTTTTCGCGGGGAGTTTCATGAGCTTCGAACCGTGCAGTTCCTTTAGCCCATGCTGCAACATGGGCCCGTCGATCTCCTCAAGAAGGTCTCGTCGAATATGGATACGATGATCTGGACTGACTCCGAGAATCGATGAATCGAATGCGGCGTGATGAATCTTGCACAGCGCCATTCCGTTAACTACAGAAGCGATCCCAAGTTCGTCTGCATCGGGAACCACGTGTGCGGCATCGAGAAGGACCCGGTGGCCCAAGTTGCACACAGCACAGTGTGTTTCGTACGCCCGAAGAACGGTAGCCCTGAATACCGGCTGATGAAGCCGAACGCGAGTCTCACGGGACAGGTAGCGCTTGACCGTTTCCTGAATTTCCGTCTCCTTACCTGTCTCTCGAGGCAGGAAAGCTTCATCATCAACGGGCGCAATCACGAAGCGCCTAAATTTGGGCTCTTCCGCGATCAGATAGACCGGACACACTACTTGGAACGTCGCTGGCCCCATACCAACTCCGATAAACCATATAATTGGAACCTGGTTCTCCATGGCGCTTCGGAGAGCACGGTTATCATGATGATTGGGGTCGTCGCCTCGCCATGCATAACGAATAAGGTTGTCATTCCCAATCGTGTCTTCATACGGACGTTTCTGTTTCGGGCCACGGAAAACAGTCACAATTGATAAAGCCGCTTCAAAACCCCGAGGTTTCCAAATTCCAGTCTGCGTAGGCTGCAGCCGAAATGGCTCCCCCTCGAAATGAAAATCTAAAATCTCGTCTCGATCCAACGGAGTGGCGCCATCATCGCTCCTGAACTTCAGCCACTGAATTGCCTCTCTCCGAATCGCGCCTTCTTTGTTCATGATCCCCCTGCCGACGTTCATTTGCGTAGAGTCACTCTGCCGCGGCTAAGAGCTTTCCCTAATCTGCTGGAAATCAAGGACTCAGTCGTTCCAGCACTTACTCCAAGTATGTAAAACCACTATCCAAAATACTCAGGAACGAAAGTTTGACTCATTTCCCGTCTGCCATCGCAGGCAACAAATATTCGGATGAGCGTCACTGCCTACTCACCTTCTTGACGGCGAGATCCTTCACTCTTAGAACGAATTCTGAGCTGTCAGCGTCCCATCCTCCAAGTAATCCTGAGAGTGGACAAGCACCTATACGGGAAGCACCTATACACGAATATTTACGACTCTTCGTCGTCATCCTCGTTCTCTCCAGACTCAAGAATTTCAGCTACAAAAGTATTCTGCGGTCGGTTCTTTCCGATTTGAAGAGTCCGGGATTCTCGTACCCGCCGTAAGAACTCCCCCATCAAGTAGTTCCTAGTTCTGTTGTCTTTGTAAACGTAACGCTGCTCATTCCGTTTCCTAAGGAACTGCAAAATCTTATCTTCGTCTTCCCGTGAGAGCACCTGTGACCTGTATGCCATCATCATGAGCACAAAAATGAAGTCACTAACCATCCAGCGGTCCCCGTGGGTCTCAATAAGGCTCGGCAATCTTTCTGTCCATCCCGATGCTTGGACCCAAGCCGCAAATATTGCTGCCATCGGCGGGCCGTAGGGGCTCCGTCCAAAAACAGGATTGCTCGGCAACTCATCGAATGAAACTAGCAGCTTGTTCGACGCTAGAGCCGACGAAATCCCAGTCATTACAGAAAAAGCGGGGAGCAGTAGAGCCATCTGCGCAGCTATGGCTTCTTCTTCATCCTCAGGAACATCGCCATTTTCAACCATGGCATTCACAATTCGACGAATAGGACCGGCAAACACTTCCTCCTTCTCCCAAAGCTCCACCAGATATCCCCACGCGCACAGCACGTCAGCGAAAGCCTGGTTCTTGAGTTGCGCATCAGAGACTTCATCCGAATCCCTCAAAACTCTCGAAACTAGATCAACAGTCCACGAAAGCTTCTCGGCTGGTTCAAACTCCGAAGTGTCAACCAACGGAAATGGTATGCGGTCATGATCATCAGAGATGTCGTAGTCGTCATCATGAGAAATACCCTCAGCGTCCCCGTGCGCGTCGTGCGCGTCTTCCGGAAGATCCTCAGCTTCATCGAAACCAAGTCCTGTTGTGAGCGACTCTGGAGCAGCTCTTCTTTCAGAGACGCGAAACGCTCGACCTTCCGGAACATCAGAAATGACGTACGGTTGTACTATTTCCCGCATTCGCTGCACTACGGGCGCGCTGTTCCGTACCAATGCAGCGTAGTGACCGATAATCGGCGCGAAGAAGATCGGGTCCGCCAACAACTCTTCTAGGAAAATGGGATCACGCATTGCTGCTTTCGCAGCGAATAGGTGCAAATAACTCGACTGTTGGAATTGGACTTTTTCAGCATTGACCGGACGTAAGATTCTGATACTGCAAAAGTTCTTGTAGACCTCGACTGGGCTATTTTTCCACTGGACAGCATCAAAATATTCACCAATCAAACTGACAATTTTTTGTTCTGACATCGCGCCTTGCCGCTCACGGACAAACGACTTCGCCAGTTCCGCCAATACTGATTCTCGATTCTTAATATCGAGAGCGACGCGTGCATCCACCACGGGCCCGTTGCGCCCCAACAGGAGGTGAATGTAGTCATCAAGCACAGCCGTCTCAGAGTTATGTGAACGGTCGGTCCGTGATTGCACCATCAGGGATATCAAAAGCGACACAGTGAATGGATTGCGCGGGAGATGTTCGCGTCTAAGCACATCGACAACTTCCGCGGAAATTTCGTCGCGTCTGGCAGGCGAAATCAGCTGTACCAATGCTTTGATATCAGATCGACTCAGCTTGCCCAGAAATATCTTCTCGACAGACTTGAAGCTGTCAGGCAAATCATTCTCGAGGCGATCTTCCATTCCTTGACGGCACCCCAAAACGATAAACGGTGCCTCCAAGGCAGCCAAGTCATTCAAGGCCTTCCCATACGTGTCTCTGCCGACGTCAGTAATATTGTCCACGGCCAAGACACACGAAGGGAGATCTGCTTTCTTAGAGTCTATTAACCGTTGATTTCTTGCCTCGATGTTCATCAAAGACGAGAGTGGTCTTTTTGCGGTGGTAGAGGCTTTCTGCATATCCACATACATCGGCGGTAACTCGAAGTGACCCGTCGAAGCTTCTGAGATAAGCCACCTAAGGGCAGTCGAAAGCCCAGAGTGTTCTTCTCCTGCAACGATCAGTACTTTTGGCGAATTGCAAAGCTCATTCGCACTCAACCTCTTTGGCCTAGCTGCCCCCTTTGCCGCACGCAAGGAAGCAAACTGATCATGCGAGTACGGCAATAGAACGGGTGGAACTGTCAATTGGGCCAACTCTAGATCGTCGACATCATCGAACTCGGCACCAATAACGATTTGTTCACGAACCTGCTCTGTAATCGCTAGTCGTGCGTATGCGAGCTTGTCCCATTTTTGCGGAACTACAGCTGCCGTATTTTCACTTGGGCTGAGACTATTCAAGAACGCAGGAAGCTTGGAATGATCGTCACCATAAGGAATCACACGAATGTCGTGGCCAGCATGAGCACGAGTCAGTTCAAGTGCTTCCGCATCTTTGCAAAGCCGAAAGTGATCACTCTGGGAAGCCGGAAACATGCTTGCGTGCCACTCGATCAGTTTCGAGAAATTCGGGTCGCTCAATCCTCCACCGTAACCAATATAGACGAAGGACTTCGACGCATAGTGGGTATGCTGCACAAATTGGGCTGCTTTATTTCCGATGATATTCGCATAGTCCGACTCAGTAAGAACTACGGAATCTGGTTTGGTATAAATTCCATGCAGGTGGCCAACTTTCTTACTTGCTCCTCGAAAGACCGCTCTCATGGATTCAACTTCGGTCCAGTCCGTTGAGTCCCGCCCGCTGGCATCTTCAAGCAACGTGTCATAGTTGGTCGTCAGAGTAGGACAACCAAGTCGAAAAATACTCTCCGCTAAGGACTCATCGGATACCGTCAACGAGCCGACGGTATCTCGCAACCAGTCAGAGTACAATTGACTAGAGAATCCCTTCAGTTTCCCGCCGACAGCGGAAGCAACCGAAATCAATTCGCCTGGGTCCCCACTCTGGCACGCCAATTCGAGCCCACCTCTCTGATGGATAGACCAATCAGTAAGACCTTCGAGGTTGCTCTCCGCGCGTTCAATTCCGTTCTTTATGAGTCCTACCCAATCAGACGCCGGATGGCCTCCCGTCAAAGCCTTGCTAGCACCAGCGCCGACGATGACTACAGCAGATCCGTCGTTTATGACCGACCGCAGTCTTTCCAAATATTGATTCATTTCTCCCCACTTCCGAAAACAATCGCGACAATTCCCGGCTGTGGGGATGCCAATACTAGAAAACACTCTAATCGTTCAGATTTGCGCATAATACAATCGCTCAATAGTGATTTTCTACACTAGCCTGAATGCAACTGCCTCCTGCTCTTTGGCAACTAACAACTCGACACGAACGTCACCGCCAATTACGGGACTACGATCCCAAACGGCGAATTCCTGAATAAGGCCGTCCATCCATGGGCCGTGACGCGTCTTGTCTAGCTTGGCCTCGCTGGTGGCCGGTCAACCGCGCCGAGTCGGCGCACCGCTGCCAGCACCAGGGCCGCCCCCGAGAGGATGACCACCGCGAAGACGAGACAGGCCATGAGCCAGGATCCGGCGTCGTACAAGAAACCTGCCGCGAGTGAACCCACCATGGCCCCGGCCAAGGTGCTGGCCTCGTAGAGGCTCAGCCCGCGTCCCAGGTGGCGGGAGCCGACCGATTCGGCGATGACCGCCTGCTGGATGGGCATGATGGCCGCCCAGGCTGCCCCAGAGAGCACCCACAGGCCCGCGATCACCAAGGGATTGGGCGCAAAGCCGAGGCCCGCGGCGAAGAGTGCACTGGCCCGTGAACCCAGGATCAGGATCTTTCGACGCCCGAATCTGACGACGGCGCGGTGCAGATGCGGCGGCAGAATACTCATCGCGATTGCACCGGGCAAGAAGATCAGGGCGATTTGAAAGGGCGCCAGATCGAAGTGGCGCTGCAGCTGCAAGATCATCAGCAAGCTGATGGCGGCCTCCGCGGCCTCGACGATGACCACTGCCAGCAGCATCGGGCGTAGCTTGCGGCCCACCCCACCCAAATTCAGGGAGGTCAGCGCCGTTGCGGAGGCCTCGCCGGTCTCTTCTCCCCCGCTGGCGGCAGGACCATCGGACACCGCTGGTAGGTCCCGCCCGCATGGTGCCGTAGCCAGCACCACTGCGGCAGCGAAGGAACACAGGGCCAAGGCGAAGAACACCGAAACATAGCTGGTCGCCGAGAGCAGCACGACCGCCGGAACGAAGACGACCCAGCTGCCGTATTCCTCGGCCGAAAGCAGCTTCGCGAAGACCCCCGAGTCCACCTCCAGCCGTTCGCCCACGATGGCGCGGACCGCCACCCACAGGAAGGCCCCTCCCAGCCCGGACACCGCTGCTGCCGTCACGGCCAGAGGCAACCCCGAGGCCAGCCCGAACAGGCCGCAGCCCAGCCCCATGGTCGCTGCCCCCGCCGCCGCGATTCCCGACCGTCCGCCGCGGTCGACCATGGCCCCGGCGAATGGCCGGGCCAGCAGGGAAACCATCACGTCCACGGCGAGCAGGACCCCGGTCTGGGAGGCCGAGAGACCTAGGACTGCCCCGGCGAACAGCGGCAGGACGAAGTCGATGAACGTTCCGGTGCCGCTGGTGAGCGTGGCACTGGTGAGGACCCGGCGTTCGCGGCGCAACACCGAGGGCGTTCCCGGGCGATCCGCGCCATCGAGACGTGCCATCACTGCCCTCCCCCGGCTCCAACTCCGGCCGCGACCCGGCCCCTTGGGTAGAAGCGTACTCACAGACCCAAATTGACGGTCCCACCCCTTAGAATCACGTTATGGGTGCAACGCAAGGGGGCGCCATTTCCAAGGGGGAAACATGGAAGACAACGCACAGCTACCACCCGAAGCCCACGCTCCTGGTGCTCTTCCGCCCAAGCAACACCGGATGACGAAGGCCCGTCTCGCGACTCTCGGCATCGGGGCCGGCGCTGGTCTGGTCATCGGTGGGCTCATCGGCGGCTTCATCGGGGCCGCTCCGGTAGGCGATCTGGAACAACAGGTGTCCACCCAGCAGGCCTCCATGGAGACCCTCACGGCGCAAAATGAAACATTGGAAGCCGGTGCCGAGGGGTACGCGGCAGCCATCAAGGAGCAGGAGGATCTGGCGACAGCGGCCTCCGTCAACGCGGAAACGACGATAGCGGACTTCAAGGACAGCCAGAAGTCCTCCCAAGCGAAGCTGAAGGATCGCGAGAGCGCTGTCTCTGCCGCCGAAAAGCAGCTTGCCAAGGACCAGAAGAAGTTTGACGGGGCCGTCGCGGACCGCGAGAAGAACACCTTCGGTCCCGGCCTGTATGAAGTCGGTGTCGACGTGAAGGCCGGCAAATACAAGACCTCCGGACCGGATGGAACCAATCCCGTTGGCTGCTACTACGCGTGGATGTCTTCCTCCGAAGCGGATGCGGACATCGTGGATAACAACATCGTGAGCGGCCAGGCGGTCGTCACGCTGCGAAATGGTCAGTTCTTCGAAATCGATTCCTGTGCGGACTTCGTGAAGCAGTAAACGTGCCCCCTTCAGATTACCTGCCCGTGTTTCTGCACAAATACCTAGCGGTGTTTGTGCTTTGTACCTCGAAAATACCTAGGTTTCGATGCTGTGCCTCCTCACACGTCGTTGAACGAGGATGATCACCCCTAGTTCTGCTCCCCCTAAACCGGACCCACAGGACATTGCAATTATTGGGGTGTTTCGCCATCATTTCCGCGCATTTGATTGTGAAAACAACGAACGGCAGGCTGAGCAACACACACAAATACGTGGACTCGCTTTCGCGAAGTTCAAATTACCTTCCAGGGATTGTCCAAGAAAATGTTGCCAATAGGCTTGGGCAAAGTTTGCGCGCTTCACGATAGTTCGCACCCTTGGAAGCCTTTACTACCGTAGAACCTTGGTCGGCCCCGCAGACTACTAAGGGGAGGGTTGCTCATCACACTTCACCCATACTGCCGCAGAGCTACCTTATGAAGCCTTAGTCAGGATCACGAAGCTAAAACGGCCTACGGTGGATACGTGACACCCGACCCGCTTGAGGCCCCAGACACCGCGACTGCCACCGGCCCTTCACTCACCGACCGCCGGGCGCGACTGGCGGTTTCGCTGCTCTTTTTGACCAACGGCGCCCTGTTCGCCAACCTGCTGCCGCGCTACCCGGCGATCAAGGACGGACTCGGGCTCTCCAACGGGGAATTCGGGGCTGCCGTCGCGGCCTTCCCGCTCGGGGCCCTCATCGCCGGTCTGGCCGCGGCCACCCTGATCCGTCGCTTCCGCTCCTCACGGGTCGCCGTGGCAGGGACCATCCTCACCGGCACCGGCATCCTGCTGGCCGGACTGGCCCCGAGCTGGGCGTTGCTTGCCGGGGCGCTGTTCATCGCCGGTGCCGCCGATGCGATCACCGATGTCGCCCAGAACTCCCACGGACTGCGCGTCCAACGCCGCTACGGCCGCTCGATCCTGAACTCCTTCCACGCCGCCTGGAGCGTGGGCGCCGTCCTGGGCGGGCTGATGGGGGCCGCGGCCTCCGGAGCCGACATCCCACGCGGAATCCATCTGGGGGTCTCGCTCATCCTCTTCAGCACCCTCGCCCTGTACTGCCGCCGCACGCTTCTTCCCGGTCCCGAACCGACCGGGATGGACACCGCGGAGCAGCACGACGGCGGCATCCCCCGGGCCCGCATCTCCCGCCTGGCCACCTACGGGATCCTCGCCGCACTGGTCCTGGTCGCCACGGGCGGCTCGATCATCGAGGATGCCGGCAACTCCTGGGCGGCCATCTACCTGCACGATTCACTCGGCGCCGTTGCGCCGGTCACCGCGCTGGGTTTCGTGGCCCTCATCGGCTGCCAACTGGTGGGTCGGCTCATCGGTGACCAGCTCTTCGATGCCTTCGGCCAACGACTCGTGGCCCGTGCCGGGGGCGTCATCGTCGTGGTGGGCATGGGGTTGGCGCTGGCTTTCCCGACCATCCCGGGGACCATCATCGGTTTCGGGCTTTCCGGCTTCGGCATGGCCACGCTGATCCCGGCGGCCATGCACGCCGCCGACGAGCTCCCCGGCCTGCGCCATGGCACGGGGTTGACCATCCTGGGCTGGCTGATGCGCGTGGGGTTCCTGTTCTCCCCACCGATCGTCGGGTTTGTTGCCGACCGCACCACCCTGGCCACCGGGCTGCTCATCGTGCCATTGGCCGGACTGCTGGTCATCGTCTGTGCCGGGGTCCTGCCCCGCAAGATCCGGGTCTGACCCCCGTCACCTGTTGAGGGAGTACCGTGGCCGGAACAGGACATCAGGACCGGAACGGAGGCAGGACCATGGACACCGGATTGCTCTGCACACTGCTATCGACCGCCATCCTCATCGGAACCTTCAGCGCCGTGGGCGTGATTTGGAAAAACGGCAAGAAGACCGGGCAGATCCGACACATCTTGCGGGACTAGGCGGAAGTTTCGGGCTTGCGGGTCAAAACAACAGGTTTGGGGACCCGAACTTTTGTTTTCTGGGTGCTTGATCGTAAAGTACAGATATGCACATCCCTCACTTTCCCTGGCCAAAAAACGCTAGGCGGCGCCCCGTTGCCGCTGCTGCCCTGCTGGCTGCGGCCCTGGGCCTGACGAGCTGCAGCGCAGCAGCCTCGTCCACCGGTACCGACGACGACTCCGACCTGCCCGTGGTCCTGACGACCTTCACCGTCCTGTCGGATCTGGCCACCAATGTCGCCGGCGAGCACCTGCAGGTGGAGTCGATCACCAAGCCGGGTGCGGAGATCCACGGCTACGAGCCGACCCCCGGGGACATCAAGAAGGCCTCGAAGGCCGATCTGATCGTGGATAACGGGATGAACCTCGAAGCGTGGTTCGAGAAGTTCGTGGACCACCTGGACGTCCCCCACATCGTGGCCAGCGAAGGCGTGGACGTCATCGACATCAGCGAGGACGAGCAGGCCGGATTGCCCAACCCACACGCCTGGATGAGCCCGGACAACGCCAAGCTCTACGTCGACAACATGGCGAAGGCCTTCGGTGAACTCGCCCCCGAGCATGCCGAGGATTTCCTGGCCAACGCCGCGGAATACAAGAAGGAGATCCAGCAGGTCGGTGACGATCTGGAAGCCGATCTGTCCACGTTGCCGAAGAACGAACGGGCGCTGGTCACCTGCGAAGGCGCCTTCTCCTATCTGGCCCGCGACGCCGGACTGACCGAGCAGTACATCTGGGCGGTCAACGCCGAGCAGCAGGCCCGGCCCAGCCAGATCGCCGCGGCCATCGAATTCGTGAAGGACCAGCAGGTCCCCGCGGTGTTCTGCGAATCCACGGTCTCCGATGCCCCGATGCAGCAGATCGTCGAGGCCACCGACGCTGACTTCGGCGGAACCCTGTACGTCGACTCGCTCTCCACCGCCGACGGACCGGTCCCGACCTATCTGGATCTGCTGCGCCATGACTCGGAGACCATTTCCGACGCGTTGACCGGAGCCAACTCATGACCGCCGCGATCGACGTGCGCGAGGCCACCGTCCACTACGGCGATGTCCTGGCCCTGGACCACGCCAGCGTGAGCTTGCAGCCCGGCCGCATCTGCGGACTGGTCGGCATGAACGGCTCGGGCAAGTCCACGCTGTTCAAGACGATCATGGGTTCGGTGACCCCGGACCAGGGAACCGTGAAGATCAACGGCGGGGCCCCGGCCGCCGCCCGCAAGGCGGGCACCATCGGTTATGTCCCGCAGAGCGAGGAGGTCGACTGGGCCTTCCCGGTGTCCGTCCGCGATGTGGTGATGATGGGCCGCTACGCGCAGATGGGCTTCACCCGCCGGCCACGCCCGGCCGACCGTGCCGCGGTGGCGGATGCCCTGGAACGGGTGGAACTGACCGAATTCGCCGACCGGCAGATCGGCCAACTCTCCGGAGGACAGAAGAAGCGGGCCTTCGTGGCCCGAGGGATCGCCCAGGGTGCCACCATCCTGTTGTTGGACGAGCCGTTCGCCGGCGTCGATAAGCGCACCGAGGCGACCATCACCGGACTGTTGCGCGGGCTCGCCGCCGACGGCGCCACCATCCTGGTCTCCACCCACGACCTCCACGCCCTGCCGGCCCTGGCCGACGAGGCCGTGCTGCTGATGCGCAAGGTGTTGATGCACGCCTCCCCCGACGAAGTCCTCCAACCCGAGAACCTGGCCCGCGCCTTCGGCCTGGACGTCATGGACCGGGAGGTGCTGGCATGAACCTCATCGAGCTCTTCGCCGAACCACTCAGCTACGACTTCATGGTCCGTGCCCTGGCCACCACCATCATCGCCTCGGTCGTCTGCGCCGTGCTCTCCTGCTGGCTGGTGCTGGTGGGCTGGTCCCTGATGGGCGATGCCGTGTCCCATGCGGTGCTTCCCGGGGTCGTGCTGGCCTACGTCGTCGGGGCGCCCTTCGCTCTGGGGGCCATCGTCTTCGGGTTCCTGGCCGTCGCCCTGATCGGGGTGGTGCGTGACACCAGCCGGGTCAAGGAGGATGCCGCGATCGGGATCGTGTTCACCACGCTCTTCGCGCTGGGTCTGGCACTGATTTCCGTCACCCCCTCCCAGACCGACCTGAACCACATCATCTTCGGCAACCTGCTCGGGGTCTCCCGGGCGGAGCTGTGGCAGGTGGGCATCCTGGGGGCCATCACCCTGGCGGTCCTGCTGCTCAAGCGCCGCGATTTCACCCTCTACGCCTTCGATCCCACTCACGCCCAGGCGATCGGGCTGAACCCGCGGCTGCTCGGAGCGGGTCTGTTGGGTCTGCTCGCGTTGACCTGCGTCGTGGCGCTGCAGGCCGTCGGCGTGGTGCTGGTGGTGGCCATGCTCATCATCCCCGGGGCCACGGCCTACCTGCTCACCGACCGGTTCTCCCGGATGCTGGTGATCGCCCCGATCATCTCGGTGGTCTGCGCCGTGGCCGGGCTGTATGTGAGCTACTACCTCGACACCGCCTCGGGAGCCATGGTGGTCCTGTCCCAGGGCGCCGCCTTCACGGTGGTCTACCTGTTCGGCCCCCGCCACGGACTGCTGGGCAAGCGGTGGGCGGCGCAGCGGCGCAAGCGCCTGCTCACCACCGCAGCCTGAGGGGGAACGGCAAAAAACTGCCCGCCCGGTTGAACCGGGCGGGCAGTTTTTTGCTTCTGTTCTCTAGCGGCCGGCGACCGAGACGAAGAGGGCGTCGCTGGCCGTCTTCCCCAGGCTCAACGGCGGCTGGTCGGAGCCGTCGATCTGCACTTCGAGTGTGCCCGAATACGGTTCGCCGGCGCCCACGGTCAACCGCACACCACAGATGATGTCCCGGTCCCTGAAGTAGCCCAGCAGTTCGCTGTCGGAGTCGGAGATCCGCTCGACCACCACGACGGTTCCGGGTTCGACGCCGGTGAGCTGGACGGCGTCGGGCACCTCCACGGTGCCGTCCGCCGCGGGGATGGGATCCCCGTGCGGGTCGCGCGTGGGGTGCTCCAGGATGGTGTCGATGCGTTCGATCATGAAGTCCGAGACGGCGTGCTCGAGGACTTCGGCCTCGTCGTGGACCTGTTCCCAGCCGTAGCCCAGGATGTCGACCAGGAAGGATTCGATCAGCCGGTGGCGGCGGACCATCGCCACCGCGTGGGTGCGACCGGTTTCGGTGAGTTCAACGGTGCCGTATTTGGCATGGTCCAGGTAGCCCTGCTCGGCGAGTTTGCGCACGGCATCGGAGACCGTGGAGATCCGCAAGCCGGTTTTTTCGGCGATGTCCTTGGTGGTGACCGGTTCGCTGGTCCACTCCGAGAGGCTCCAGACGGCTTTGAGATGGTTTTGGGCGCTGTCCGACAATTCAGTAACCGACATGCAGGCCAGTCTACGCAGCCCGGGCCCCACAAGCCCGTCGGAGGGTCCCGGCCCCACCGGCTAGAAGGCCAGGACCACCCGGGCCACGACATAGGCGGCGACCACGAAGACCAGTGAGGCGAAGCCTCGTTTGAGTACCCGTTCGGGCAGCGAGCGTCCGATGTGCCCGGCGATGTAGGAGGCGACCATGGCGGTTCCGGCGAAGGCCCCGGTCAGCGCCCAGTCCAGGTCCAGGTTCCCGATATGGGAGATGAATCCGCCCAGGGAGTTGACCACCACGATGACCAGCGAGGTCCCCACCGCCGTGGTCATCGGCAGCCCCAGGACCAATGCCAGGGCCGGGACGATGAGGAACCCTCCGCCGACCCCGAGCAGACCGGTCAGGAATCCGACGACGATACCGGTGGCCACCGCCTTGGGTAGGCGGCGACGCCAGATGATGGTTCCGTCGGCGGCATAGTCGTGGCCGGCCCGGGAGCCGACGGGCAGCAGCATCCGGATGCCGGCCAGCACCATGATCGCCGCGAAGACGATCAGCAGCACCTGCTGATCCATCAGCGAGTTCACCGCGGTGCCGGCGAAGGCCGTCGCCCCGCCGGTGACCCCGATGACCAGCGCCAGCCGCCAGTCCACATCGCGTCGTATCCGGGGCAGCACCGCCATGGTCGAGGAGGCCCCCACGACCACCAGCGAGCTGGGGATGGCCGCCGAGAGTGGCATCCCCACCCCATAGACCAGTGCTGGAACCGCCAGGATGGACCCTCCCCCGCCGACGAGCCCCAGCAGCCCGCCGACGATCAGCCCGAAGACCAGTGCGGCACCGATCACCGCCGGCTACCTGGCGTGCTGTTCGGCCCAGGCGGCATAGCTGCCCTCGAGCTCGACGACGTCGTACCCGGCATGACGCAGCGTGCTGGCGACCACCGAACTGCGCACCCCACTCTGGCAGTAGGTGACGATGGTTCCACTGGTGGGCAGCTTCTCCAGGTTCCACAACACCCTCCCGCCGTGGAGTTGTTCCGAGCCGGGGACGTGGCCGTCCTCGTGTTCGGATTTGGCCCGGACGTCCAGCAGCAGCGCCTTGTCGAAATCGGCGATCTCGCCCGGCTGGACCAGTTTCGGCGTATGCCGGGGCAGGCCCTCGATGCTGGTGACGTAACCGGAGACATCGTCGATGCCCACCCGGATCAGGTGGTCCCACATCGTCCGGGCGGCCTCGGGGCCCTCTGCCAGCAGGACCAGCGGGCGGCCGTCGCGTTCGGGGTCGATGGCCCAGGCCCCGTAGGTGGCCATGGATTTGATCGCCGGGATGTTCACCGACCCGGTGACCGTGCCCCGGTGGACCTCGCTCTGGGCCCGGGTGTCCACGAAGGTCACCTCGTGGGCGTCCAGCGAGGCGGCGACCTGGTCCACGTCGAGCTCCTGAAGCGGCTTCCGTTCGCCCAGGACGGCGGGGCCGGCGAGGTTCTGGCGCTTCATGCGCCCGAAGTAGGCCGGGGCGTCGGGCTGGCCCTCGAGCAGTTCGGCGACGAAGCCTTCCTCGTCGTCGGCCTCCAGGTATTTGCCCCACCAGGCGTTGAGCCGTTCATAGCCCACGGTGCTCGAGGGCACGGCACCCAGCGCCTTGCCGCAGGCGCTGCCGGCGCCGTGGGCCGGGTGGACCTGGACATGGTCGGGCAGGGTGAGGAACTTGTCCCGCAGGCTGGCGAACATCTGCTTCGCCCCGATGAAGCGGGTATCCACGCCGCCGGCGGCCTCGTCGAGCAGGTCGGGGCGGCCCAGATCCCCGCAGAAGACGAAGTCACCGGTCAGCGCGTACCCGGGATCCTTCGAGAAGGCCCCGTCGGTGACCAGGAAGGTCAGATGTTCGGGGGTGTGGAGGGCGGTGAGGGTGATGTTGCCCAGGGTGATGGTGCCACCCTCGGTGAGCACGGTGGCCTCGAAGTCATAGAGCCAGTCGGGTCCTCCCTCGCCGGAGACATACATTGTGGCGCCGGTATCGGCCGCCAGTTCGCGGGTGCCCGAGAGGTAGTCGGCGTGCACGTGCGTTTCGGTCACGGCGGTGATCTTCAGTCCGTTCTCCGCGGCGATCCGGTGGTAGACGTCGGTATCGCGGCGGGCGTCGATGACCACTGCTTCCCCGTTGCCCTGGCAGCCGATGACGTAGCTGGCCTGGGCCAGATCGGTGTCGTAGATGCGTTCAAAGAACATGGCGTACTCCTTAGGCGGTCGCTCGTGGGTTCAGGCTCGTCCCTTGAGGATGAGATTCCAATACATGTTGGGCAGTCCGTAGCGTTTGAGGTACCACATGTCCTTGCGTTCATGGGTGGTGTCGATGAACGGGAAGCTTGGTGCCGGGCGCATGCTGTAGTCGAATTCGGCCAGCAGCATCGTGTGGCGTGAGGTGGTCAGCGGGCAGGAGGCGTACCCGCCGTAGCTGGCCGACGGCGTCGCCCCACGCATGACGGCCAACAGGTTCTCCACCACCACGGGGGCCTGTTTGCGGATGGCCGCCCCGGTCTTGGAGTTCGGGCTCGAGCCGGCATCGCCCAGGGCGAAGACCTCCGGGTACCTGGTGTGGCGCAGCGTGTTCTTGTCGATCTCCACGTAGCCGGCGGGGTTCTGGGGGTCGGCCAGGGCATTGTTCTTCAACCAGTCCGGGGCGGACTGCGGCGGGACGGCGTGGAGGAAGTCGTAGCCGAGTTCCTCGTCGGTCCCGGTGGTGTTGTTGCGCACCGAGACGGTTTTGGCCTCCGGGTCGATGGAGGTTGCTTCGCTGCTGAAGCGGACCTCGATGCCGTAGTCGGCGACGACCCGGTCGAGTTCGTCGGAGAATTCCTTGACCCCGAACATGCCCGGGGTGGGCAGGACCAGGACCATGTGGATATCGTCCAGGACCCCCTGTTCACGCCAGTAGTCGGCGGCGAGGTAGGCGATCTTCTGGGGTGCTCCGGCGCATTTGATCGGCCCGGCCGGCATGGTGAACACGGCGGTGCCCGAGCGCAGGGCGCGGATCATGGTCCAGGTCTTGGGTGCCAGGTCGAAACTGTAGTTGCTCGAGGCCGAGGGGGTCTTCAGGGCCTCGGGTAGGCCGGGCAGCTTGTCCCAGTCCAGCTGGATGCCGGGGCAGACCACCAGGTAGTCGTAGCCGACGGTGGTCCCGGAGGCGAGGGTGACGGTCTTCGCCTCGGGGTCGACCCCCGTGGCGGCGTCCTTGATCCAGGCGACCCCCTGGGGCATGACCGAGGCCTGGGACCTCACCGATTCCTTCGCCGGGGCCCGTCCCCCGCCGACCAGGGTCCAGAGCGGTTGGTAGTAGTGCTTGTCGTTCGGTTCGATGACGGCGACGTCGTCCTGGCCGGCATGGCGTAGCCGGGCGGCCACGCTCAGTCCGGCGTTGCCGCCGCCGATGATCAGGATGCGATGGTGCAGGCCCATATGAAACGTCTCCACTTCGTTCGGCGCTGCCCGCCGGAGCTGTGCATGCGGCGGGGAGGTGCCGGATCCCAGCGGGAAGCACCCTACGACCTAATGTACGTACATTTACCGATTCTGGGAAGCCCCCGGATGGTGGCAGTGGTCGGCGCGCCGGGAACCGGCGGGGTCAGCGGGCGGCGGCGGGGGCCGAGGGATAGGAGGTGGTGACGGTGAAACGGTCTCCCCGGATGAGGGTTTCGCGCCATTCCACCGCCTGCTCCCCGGCCAGACCGAGGCGTTCGATGAAGAAGACGGCGGTGCCCTCGGGGCAGGCCAGGCGCCGCGACTGGGCCCCGTCGGAGGCCAGCGCGTGCAGGGTTTCATGTCCGGCGCTGAGGGTGATCGAGCACCGGCGGCGCAGCACCTCATAGAGGGCCGTATGCCTCAGATCGGCCTCCAAGACCGGCGCGGCAAGGTCGGCGGGCAGCCAAGTGTCGTCCACGGCGATGACGTCGCGGTCCGCATAGCGGGTACGGGAGATGAAGACGAGTTCGGCATCGGCCGCCAACCCCAGATGGGCCGCCGCCGTGGCGGAGCGGCGCAGCTCGGCGACCTCGACGACGCTGCGCTGGGTCATCCCGGCGTTCTCGACGGCGGCAAAGAGGCTGTAGACGGGGCCGAACCGTTGTTCGTCCACGACGTTGACCACCGAGGATTGCCTGCCGCGTTGGGCCGAAAGCAGCCCGTCCCGACGCAGCGGGGCCAGGGCGGCCCGGATGGTGGACCGACTGACCTCGTATTCATCGGCCAGGGCCATTTCCCCGGGGAAGCCGTCGACGAACTCCGCGCGGTCGATCCGCTCCTTGAGCCGATCCTGGACCGCTTGCCAGAGGGGGACCTTGCGCCCTGGTTGATCCCGTTGCCCGGTGGCCATCGTCTCCCCGCCTCGCTGTCTATGGTGCCGGCCGGTTGCCGGACGCCCGGACGCCGAGAACTGACGTGCCGGCTCCCGGGACCGATGCTATCGCGGGTCGGGCCCGGGCTGCCTCAGATGCGGACGTAGGCGGCCCCCTCGCCCTGCCGGCGGGCCAGCTGGGCGATGGCTGCCGGCACATCGCGGACCCCGGGGGCCAGCTCCGAGACCTCCACCCCGGCCGAGCGCAGGGAGTTGGCACAGGCACTGATCGCCACCCGTCCCGTGCCGAGCAGCTCCGTGATCCGTGCCGAGTCCTCCGCCGGGGCGGCCAGCCGGGTCACCGACGGACCCTGGACCACGATCTCCACCTCGGTGCCGGGCAATTCGGCCAGCGCGTTGGCGGCGATCCTCAAGGCCGTGGCCAGATCGGGGAACGGCGCCTGCCCCGGTCCGGCCAGGTGCAGCACCAGGGAGTTCATGGTGCCTCCGTTCCCGCGCCGCTGGTGGCCCGTTCGCCCGACTGGCCCGAACCAGCGTCCTGCGAGCCGGCGTCGTGCTCCGCGTCCTGCCCGTTCCCCGGGTCCTCGGCCTTGAGGTGACGGCGGACCGCCAGGATCCACCAGCCCAACAGCACCAGTCCCAACAGTGCCGGCCAGACCCAGCCCGGCAGCGCCTGGTCGACGGAGCCGGCCGCGGCGGAGATCTTGTCCATCACCGAGGCGGAGATCAGTTCATTGGAGGTGACGAGTCCGCCGGTGGCCAACATGACGACCCCGACGGCCACGGTGACCACCCCGGCGATCAACATGTTGGTGTTGAAGCGGAACCTGCCCAGATACACGGTGCGTCCGCGCAGCCAGCCGGCCTTGAACACCCCGGTCCGACGGATGATGCCGGCCACGATCAGCACGGGGATCACCATGCCCAGGGCGTATATGGCCAGCAGCAGTCCTCCCGAGAGGGCACTGCCCTGGGCCAGGACGAGGGTGAGGATCGCTCCCAGGACGGGGCCGGTACAGAATCCGGCCACCCCGGCGGCGGTCCCCAGCAATACGGCCCCACCCAGTGACGGGGTCGCCGGACCCTTGCGCCGGGCCCGGCTGGGCAGCAGCTTGCCGACATCGAATCCCCCGCCCAGGATCTGCACGACCCCCAGGGTGATGATGACCCAGGCGGCCACGACGATCAGGGCCCGGCGATCCACCGCGATGGTGCCCCCGAGCCAGCCGATGCCCAGGCCCAGCGGGACCAGGGTGGCCAGCATGCCGATCAGGAAGGCCAGCCCCAGGGCCGAGAGCCTGCGGGTGGAGGTGGCCGCATGGGCGAAGAACGCCGGAAGCAGCAGGGCGTTGCAGGGGCTGAACAGCCCCAGCACTCCCCCGACGAAGGCAAAGAGCAGTCCGGCCTCCATCTACTTCTCGTCCTTTTCAGCGGCCTTGATTTCCTTGTCGATGGCCTCGATGAAGTTCTCCGTGGGCTGGGCGCCGACGAACGGGGTCTTGTTCAGCAGGAAGGACGGGGTGCTGGTCACGCCCAGCTCCATGGCCTCGTCGATGTTCTGCTGCACCACATCCGGGGCGTGGACCCCGTTCATGTCCTCGATGAGCTGATCGCCGTCCATCCCGAGCTTCTCGGCGGTGGCCTTCAGGTTCTTGTCCTCGAAGGCGGAGGCATCGGCGATCTTGCCGTCCTTGGACATCTCCTCGTGGAATTCGAGGTAGCCGTCCTGCATGGCCGCCGCCTGGGCGGCTTCGGCGGCCTTCAGGGACGCATCGCCGAAGATGTCCAGGTCCCGCCATTCAATGCGCAGCTTTCCCTCGTCGACGTACTTGTCCATCAGGGTCGGCAGGGTGTTGGCCGTCCATTTGGCGCAGAACGGACACTGGAAGTCCGAGTAGGCCACCATGACCACCGGCGCATCCACATCCCCCACGGCGGTGGGATCCTCCGGATCCACGCGGGCCATGTCCGGGACCTCGACGTCCTCGCCCGGGGCCTGCTCCTGCTGGGGTGGTTGCTGCTGTTGCTGTTCCTGCGGTGCGGCGGCCGGGGCCGGTTCGGAAGGGCTTCCGTTGCCGAAGGGCAATTGCATGCCGATCAACAGACCGATGACGAGGGCCACGGGGATCGGAATGATCCACACCCATGGCAGTTTCCTGGCTCCGCCGTTCCGGCGGCCCGGCGTCGCCGGTTCGTCGTGCATTGGTGTTTCAGACATGGGGGTGCTGCTTTCGATCGATTAGCTACTATGTTGCATAGTATCTCTACTATCCTTGATAGTAGATAGAACGGCGACGATCAAGTTTTCCGTTGAAGATCACACACCACCCAGGAGCCAGTACCCATGTCACGCCCCGCACGACCGCGCATCGGCTTCACACGCCGCATCACGTTGGCCGCGACCGCCCTGAGGTGGTGGGGGCCCCGGCAATGGATCGTCGCCGCCCTCGGCGCCCTGGGCATCGGCGTGCTGCTCGGCGTGGCCACCGTCCTGATCCCCAACGACTTCTTCAGCCGCGACATCGCCCCCACCGCATGGGACCGGCCGGTATGGATCGCCACGTCCCTGCTCTCCGGACTGTTGGTGGGCAGCTATGTCAGTCCCCGGGGGGCCGCCCCGGCCCCGGAAGACTCTTCGGCGGATAGCGGCTCGCGCTGGGGGTTGGCCGGCGGGCTGCTGGCCTGGTTCGCCATCGGCTGCCCGGTCTGCAATAAGATCGCCCTGTTGGCCCTGGGGTATTCCGGCGCAATGGCCTACTTCGCGCCCCTGCAGCCCTGGATGGCCGCCCTGGCCCTGGTCATGACCTTCGGCGCCGTGATCTACCGGCTCTCGGGCCAGGTCGAATGCCCGGTGTCGATCCCGCGACCGGATGCCCTACAGGAGACAGCGGAAAGGACCCAGGCATGAGCACCACCACCACCGGCGAGGCCGCCGTCGAGCCCGGGGCATCGCCCCGGCAGCCCCTCCTGCCCTTCGACCCCGGAGAGGCCCCCCGGGTCGGCACCCTGGAACGCCGGGTCCTGGACGTGCTGTGGAAGACCAAGCAGACCCACACCACGCGCAGCATCCTCGAGGAACTGGCCACCGGCGAACCCCCGCATCCGGCCTACACCACGGTGGCCACGGTGTTGGGGCATCTGGTGGAGAAGCAATTGGCCACCCGGGAACTGACCGGCCAGGTCTGGTCCTACACCGCCGCCTTGAGCGGTTGTGAATTCTCCGCGGCCCATATGGTCCGGGCGCTGGGCGAAACCAACGACTGTCGCAGATGCCTGGCCAGCTTCGCCACGTCACTGGATCCCGCCGACCGCGCCTACCTGAAATCCCTGCTCTAACCACCCCGCCCGGGCCCGTCCGGCCCGGCGACTCGACCCCGCCGAACGCACCGGATACCCGGTCCCCCGCCCCGCATTGGTAAAATGGTACGGATCTTTTAACCCGTCACGGCCCGTGGCGGTCCGGAACCACCGAGGCAGGGACAGGGGGAAGACGCCATCGGCCAGCGCAACCAGCACGAGCAACCGGCCGGGACCGATACCGCCCCGACCGCCCGGCCCGGGAGGCTCCGGGCGTTCCTGACGGGCCTGTCGGTCCCTGCCGGGGTACTCGTGCTCTGGCAGGGCATCATCCTGGTGTTCGTACTGCCGTTGGTGAAGTTCTTGTTCACCCACGCATTGGCGCTGGCCGGGACCCCGAACCTGACCGACCGGAACTTCCCGCGGATCCTGCATAGTCCCCCGTCGGTGTTGCTGTTCCTGGCCATCGGGTTCATCGCCCTGGGCGCACTGGCCCTGCAATACACCTCGGTCATCGCCCTGGTGGGCAGGATCCGCGCCGGGTCACGGCATCCGGGAACGACGGCGGGACGCCAGGCCTGGCGTGCGACCGGCAAGGCGCTGGGGCTGCAGGCCCCGCTGGTGGCCCTCTACGTCTTCCTGCTCATGCCGCTGGGCGGGTTGGCCGATCTCTCCCCGCTGACCCGCGATATCGGGGTCGCCCCGTTCGTCACGGCCGAGTACCTCAAGAAACCGTTGAGCATCAGCTTGTACCTGTCGATGATCAGCGCGCTGGTGTATCTGAACCTGCGCCTGTTGCCGACCATCCCGCTGCTGGTCACCCGCGGGCTGACCCCGTTGCGGGCCATGCTCACCAGCTGGCAGGCGACCTGGACCCCACGCCTCCGCCTCCCGACGATCCTCGCGGCCCCGCTACTGGCCGCGGTGCTGACCTTCGATCTGCCCTCGCGCACCGTGGCCTGGGCCGCGACCCTGCCCGGGGCCGTGCTGGACACCGATTCCCATCTGGTGACCACCCTGGGCCTGGGGGCGGCGCGGGCCGCTGACTTCGTACTCATGGTCATCGCCACGGTGGCGCTCATCCGGGTGTTGCTCGCCTGGGTGGATCGGCGGGTTCCGGCCGGCCGGGCCTCCGCCTCGCCCGCCGGGGCGGTGGACCGCCCCGCCGCCGAAGCCAGCCGGTCGCCGGGCCGTGCCGCACTCCCCCTCGGGGGACGTCGGCTGGCGCTGCGCACCACGGCGGGCGCCGCGGTGGTGGCCATCGCCATCATGGGCGCCCCCGCGGTGGCCGCCGCTCCGGCCCAGACTTCCGACCCCCTGGTCATCGCCCACCGCGGGTGGGTGTGGGGCGGGGTCGAGAACACCCTGGGCGCCTTGGAATCGGCGGCCACCCAGGACCCCGATCTGGTGGAGGTCGACGTCCAGCAGACCAAGGACGGACACTTCGTCGCCAGCCACGACACGAACCTGCTGCTCCTGACCGGCCACAACGTGGACATCTACGATCTGACCCTGGCCGAGGCCGAAGCCACCACGGTCAGTGCCCGGGGCTTCAGCGACCACATCCCCTCGATGCTGGACTACGTCCGCCGGGCCCGGCAGTTGGGGATCAAGCTCCTCATCGAGCCCAAGGTCCACGGCCATGAAACGGACGACTACCTGGACCGCTTCATCGCCGAGCTCGCCTCGGTGGGACCCCTGGACGACAACATCTACCATTCCCTGGATGCCGATCTCGTGGAATCGCTCAAGGCCCGGCGCCCCGACCTGTCCGTGGGATACACCATCGCGATGACCGTCGGCGGGATCCCGGACGTGAACTGCGATTTCCTGGTCGTGGAACAGGCCTCCTATTCCAAGCAGTTCCTGGACCAGGCCCGCGCGGCGGATCTGCCCGTCTATGTGTGGACGGTCAACCGCGAGGACCGCATCCGCAAATACCTCTACGACGGCGTCGCCGGAATCGTCACCGACCACCCGCAGCGGGCCAGGACCCAACGGTCCCGGGTCCACGCGCATCCGGGCACGGCGTTCCCGCTGCGCGATGTGGTCAAGCATCTGGCCAGCGTGATGCCGACCTCGCATTAGGTACCAGGGGGAATGTCCCAGGCCCCGCAGGGGTTGGCCCGGATATGGACCTGACCACGATTCCCCTGACCACGATGGATGAGCGCACCACGACCCTCAACGACTACGCGGGCCAGGTGGTCATGGTGGTCAACGTCGCCTCGCGCTGCGGACTATCCGGACAATACGAGCAGCTCGAGGAACTCCACCGCACCTATGCCGATCGCGGTTTCACCGTCCTGGGTTTCCCCAGCAACCAGTTCCTCCAGGAACTGCGCAGCAACGAGGCGGTGCTCCAGTACTGTTCGACGACGTACGGCATCACCTTTCCGGTCTTCGACCGCCTCCGCGTGAACGGCCGGAACGAGCACCCGCTGTATACGGAGCTGAAGAAGACGAAGGACGCCACCGGGAAGGCCGGACGCGTGCGCTGGAACTTCGAGAAGTTCCTCCTGCTACCCTCCGGACAGAGGCTGCGCTTCCGTCCCCGGACCACACCGGATGCCCCGGAAATCATCGCGGCGATCGAAGCCAACCTCCCCGACCAGCCACCGACCGATCGGACACGGAACCAGCCATGATCCTTCCCGAGCCGCTCATCCCCGTCTTCCTGAAGGCCACGAAGGCCGGAGAAGAGTTCATCTCGGAGGCCGCGGCCCACCGACGGGTCCGCGAAGGCACGCTCCGCCCGGCCCCCTACGGTCCACCGCGGGGGCTGCGGAACGACGTCGGCATCACCGTGGCGCGCACCGCGGCCGGATGGCCCGCCTACACGCTGCGGCCCCGCAATCCCGGGGCCCGGGGGCACCTCATCTACGCCCACGGCGGCGGATGGGTCAACGAGATCTCCCCCCAGCATTGGCAGCTCGCCGCGCAGATCGCCGCCGAGGCACGGACCACCGTCCATGTGCTGATCTATCCACTGGTCCCCTTCGGCACGGCCGGGAGGGTCGTCGACGGTTTCACCACCGAGGTCCTGAAGTGCCTGGAGAGCGCCGAACCCACCGTCCTGGCCGGGGACTCCGCAGGAGGCCAGATCGTCCTGTCGACCCTCCTGCACCTGCGCGACCGGCACCAGGTGACCCTGCCGCGGACGATCGCCATCGCCCCGGCGGTGGACCTGTCCATGAAGAACCCCGAGATCGCTGCCGTCCAGCCCAGTGATCCGTGGCTCGGCACCCGGGGCACCCAGGTCTTCATCGACCTGTGGCGGGACACCCTGGACGTGGATGACCCCACGGTCAGCCCGCTCAATGGTGACTTGGAGGGTCTGGGCCCCGTGACGCTCTTCTCCGGAACCCGAGACATCCTCAACCCCGACGGCCGGCTCTTTGCACAGCGCGCCGCCCGGGCCGGCGTCGACGTCGAATACGTCGAAAAGCAGGGGCAGCTCCACGTGTATCCGCTGCTGCCCACGGCGACCGGGCGTGCCGCCCGCCAGCACATCGTGGCGCGGGTCCGCGAAGCCACCGCGTAGCCGTCTTCCGCCGCCGGGCCGCCGTCAGCCGGCTCAGCTGCCGCGGACCCCGACCCTGAGGATCTGATCGTCCTCGGGACCGGGGCTGCCTCGTCCGTCAGTGTTGTTGGTCAGGATCCAGAGGTCCCCGTCCGGGGCGGTCGTCACCTGGCGCAGCCGGCCGAACTGTCCCACATAGTGTTCGGTCGAGGTTCCATCCTCAAACACCGGAACCATCCGCAGGGCGGCCCCCCGCAGATTGGCGATGAAGATCGCCCCGGCGGTGATGGTCATCCCACTGGGGCTGGCCTCGGCGGGAGGCCATTGCTGGACGGGATCGGTGAAAGCGTCCTCGTCGGCGATGCCTTCCACCGTCGGCCAGCCGTAGTTGGCCCCGGCGGTGATCACGTTGAGCTCATCCCAGGTGCTTTGCCCGAATTCGGTGGCATAGAGCGTGCCCACGGCGTCCCAGGCCAGCCCCTGCGGGTTGCGGTGCCCGAGGCTGTAGACGTAGGAGTCCTCGAAGGGGTTCGAGTCCGGGATTCCGCCGTCGGGCTCCATCCGCAGGATCTTCCCGCCCAGGCTGTCCCGGTCCTGGGCCAATGAGCGGTCGCCGGTATCCCCGGTGGTGGCGTAGAGCATCTTATCGGGGCCGAACCCCAGCCGCCCGCCATTATGGTTCGTGCCGGCGGGAATCCCGTCGAGCAGGGTTTCGACACTGCCCAGTGCCAGCGACCCCGGTTGGCCAATGAGTTCGATACGCTGGATCCGGTTGCCCTCGGCCCCGGTGGAATAGGCGTAGAGCTGTTCGGTCCCGCGCATCGCCAAGCCCAGCAGCCCGCCTTCCCCGCCATGGACCACTCCGGGGACGACGCCGATCTCCCGGGTTTCGCTGTCCTCCCCCAATTCGAGGATGCGCCCCGAGTCCCGTTCACTGATCAGGGCCGTTTTCTCGCGGAAGACCACCGACCAGGGCGCTTCCAGATCCTCGGCGACCACTTCGGGATCATCCTTCAACACGGACAGGGTCGGGGCGGCTTCTGCGGGCCGGATGGACGAACCGGCGGGGGCCGATCCCTGCCCGGGCGCCGGGGGTGCAGACTCGTCCGTGGGAGGTCCTGCGGTGCAACACGTCAGTGCCAGAGAGGCGACGAACCCGGTGACAGCGAGAAGCGAACCGCGCGGCACGTGCATGCATGGCCTCCTGGCCGGCTGGCTGTTCACCAGGCGTGGGCAGCAACCTCGCTGGCGGGAACGCCGCAACCGGCTCCGACGGCGGCCCCTTCCGCCCAGTATGGACGCTGGCCTGCCAAAGCGCACCCGTGGCACGCCCGGGCGATCCGCCGGTCCGGCCTCCACGGCCCGGGACCCACGTTGACGGGCGGGCGCCCGGCTGAAAGGGTTGGTGCTCTTCGACCACCCAACCTCCGAGGGACCCCGATAGATGAAGATCGTGATGTATCTGGCCGCAGTCGTCGGCGGCCAGGTCTTCACCACCGGTTTGCTGGCGTGGGTCCTGGCCACCTCCTCGGCGAGGTCCCCCGGGGCCGTCCTGTTGGCGGCGTTGGCGCCGACGGCCTTCGTGGGGGCCGCCTGGTGTCTGGGGACCCGCAGCGTCGACGCGCCGGTGCGGACCCCGGGCACCGCGTGGACGGCTGCCTTCGGCACGGGGTGGCAACGCAGCGGATCGGCCCTGCTGGCCATCGGCATCCTGGCCACCCTCGCCCACGCGCTGACCAATGGAAACTCCGTCTGGCCCGCGCTTGTCCTGGTGGCCAGCGGCTTCGTCTTGAGCGGCTTCGGGATCGGCACCGGGCGGTGGATCCGCGCCCGCCGCCCGGATGAGCTGATCAGTGGGCCACGCAGGATGCCCGCGGCCGAACGCCTCCAACGGCAGATGGCCTGCCTGGTCGCGATCGGCTCACAGGCCATCTTCTGGATTTCATTGCTGGCCGGGGCCCCTTCCCGTCCCACCGGCGACACCGGACAGCTGGTCTACCACCTGCTGGGCAACACCCAGCTGGCCCTCTACGCTACCGGCCTGGCCGCCATGATCTGCGGGGCCTACCTGCGGGACCAGGTCCTGCACGATGCCCGGGTCAACAGGGACCAGACGGCGCTGTTGCGTCGGATCATCCGTGGGAGGACGCCGCTGCCCCAGGACGCCGAACTCCGCCGCCAGGCGCTGCGGTTCGCGCTGTCCATGCCCTACCAGTCGTTCTTCCGGGCCATGGTCTTCCCGCTGTTGTTCCTGGCGCAGGCGCTGCAGTACTACGTGGGGGTCATCCGGGGCGAAGGATCGTTCTTCGGCCAAGTCACCTCGTTCGCTCTGGCCGTGGGCCTGGTCCTGTCCACGGCCCACTTCCTGCGGTGGGGACGGGCGGCCCGCCGCTTCGCCCGGCGACAGCCGCAGGGGCCCCCGGTCACCACCCCCGGGGGCTGACACCGCGCGGACCCCGGTCGCCACCGGCGGATTCAGCGTCCGGAGCCGGCCTCCCACAGCGGGACCGGGACCGTGCCACAGGAGCGGCCGCCGGCATCGAGCAACCGGCCCGCCCGCTTATAGTGCCGCACGGTGGCCTGCCGGGATACCACCGTGCACCCCGGGGCCCGCCGGGCCAGCTCCACCTCGAGCCCGCGGACCTCGGAGAACTCATGCACCCACAGGGTCGCCAGCAGGTTCGCGGCCCCCAGCACCTCGGCGCTGAGCCGGCAGCCGGGAAGGTTCCCCAGATAGGCCCCGATCTCCTCCACCGAGGTCGCCGGAACGCTGAGCAGCAGGGAGACCTCGCGTTGTCCTGCCTCGATCTCCAGGGCGGCGTCGCAGCGCAGGGAGAGGAACCCCGAATCGAGGATCTGGCTGATCCTGCGTTGGGCCGTCTGCGCGGATACGCCGCATTCCTGCCCCAGCCGGGCCCAGGACATCCGGCCATCGGAGGACAGCCCCCGCACCAGGCGGGTGTCCAGCGCGTCGGGGACGTGGCCGCCCCGCACCGGCCGTGCCGGGGCGCCCAGTTGGCGTACCTGGGCCGGCTCCAACGTCCCGGACCGCCATTCCGAGGCCCCGCGGTGCAGGGTGGTGGAGAACATCACGTCACGGTGGACCAGCCCGGGAAGCTCGGCGAAGGAGCGGGTCAGGGTGCGCATCAGCTCGTCGTGGGAGGAGGCATAGCAATCGACCAACAGGTCGTGGGGTCCGGAGACCAGCGAAACGGTGGCGAACGCCGGATCCAGGCAGAGCCGTTCGATCAGTTCCGCCTGTCGGGCCGGGGTCGAAGTCAGGTAGGCGAAGGCCGACCAGCCGGCCTCGAGGTACTTCGGCCCCGGGAACGGGGTCACCCAGGCGATGCCGGCCTCGCGCAGGGTCTCCCAGCGGCGGGCCAGGGTCACCGCCGAAACGTCCAGGACCGTCGCGAGCTGCTCCCAGTCGACGCGAGGGGCAATCTGCAGGGCGTGGATGATCTTGAGATCAAGTTCCGAGATCATGGACGATTCCTTCGTGAGTAATCCAAATAATGATGTTTCCACTGGATTTTCCGTGCCCTGACCGTACACCTTCAAAATAGGTGATGTACCGCACATCGGAGGTTCGGCCCCCAGGGCCCGGCCCCCGGCAGAGCCCACCCACCAAGGATTCCCCATGAGAACCACCCACGAGGCCTCCGCACCCATCGTGCGGCGGACCATCACCGGCATGATCGTGGCCATGGCGCTGATCGAGGCGCTCAGCGGCGTCACGCAGGGCTATCTGAACCCGATCCTGCCGGCCCTGGGCCCGAGACTGGACATCGACGACCCGACCATCAACGGGATCTTCCTGATCTCCAACGTCTCCTTCGCGGTGATGACCCCGATCATCTCCCGGCTCGGTGACAGCTTCGGTTATCGACTGGTGCTGCGCTGCTCCACGGTCGTCGTCGCCGCCGGGGTCCTGCTCATGGCCCTGGCCCCGACCCTGCTCACCGTGAGCATCGGCGTCGTCATGCTCACCTGCGTCGTGGGTTTCATCCCGCTGATGATGGGCATCCTGCGCGTGACCAGCTCGGCCGACACCCGGCGCGGCGTCAGCGTCATGATCGGCACCTTGATGATCATGGTCGGATTCGGCGGCCTGCTGGCCGGTCTGATCGGGGCCCACGATCCGGCCCGCGGGTTCTGGGTCGGGGTGCCGTTCGCCCTTCTGGCGCTGCTCATGACGTTCTTCCTGCCCGACGCCGGGGCCCCCACCCGGGAGCCGATCGCCCTGCTGCCGATGACCTGCTGCTCCCTGGGGCTCGTGGGCCTGGTCATCGCCCTGTCGATGGGCCCGGACTGGGGCTGGCTGTCGGCGAAGACCCTGCTCGCCGGGATCATCGGGGTGGGCCTGCTGCTGTGGTGGACCCGCATCGACGCCCGCGCCGAGAAGCAGTTCATCAACCTGCGCCTGCTGGCGGTCCCGCGCGTACGCAGCGTCTCGCTGGCCACGTTCTTCTTCGGCTTCGCCTCGGTCAGCTATTTCGGGACCAACGGGATCTTCCTGCACGCCGACGCCGAGGCCGCCGGCTACGGTTTCGGACTCGATCCGCTGGCCATCGCCCTGGTCCTCGCCCTGGCCTCGGTCCTCGCCCTCGGCGCCTCGCTGCTGACCGGCCGGGCGCTGACGGCGATCGGCGAACGCACCACCTTGATGCTGGCCGGGGCGACCCTCGCCTCGGGGTTCGTGGTCATGGCCCTGGGGCACGGCTCCTTCACCGGATACTGCGCCGGCTTCGCCTTGTTCAACATGGGCATGGGCATCTACCAATCGGCCACCCGGGCGCTCTCGGTCGAAGGGGTCCCGCTGGAGGAAACGGCCACGGCCGCCGGACTGAACGAACTGGCGCTCTCGGTGGGCATCGCCGTGGGTGCGGCGGTGGTCAAGATGCTCTCCTCCACCTTCGCCGCCGACGGCCATATCCTGATGAAGGGGATGATCGCCATCTGGATCACCCTGATCCTGGCCGCCCTCGTCGCCACCTTGTTTTCCCGCGGGTACACCCCGGTCACCGCATCCGCCCCCACCGAAGAGGTCACAGCATGAATCCGCACCAGACCCGGCACGACGCCGGTCCCGCCATCCAGGAACCGGCCTCCACGATCTCCCGGGCCTTGGACCGCGATCGTGCCACCGTGCTGGAACTGAGCCACGCCCTGCATGCCGACCCGGAGCTCGGCGGGAACGAACACCGCTCCGCGGCCCGGGTGCGTACGGTGCTGGCCGGGGCCGGCTTCGACTTCCCGGACCACCAGCCGGACTCCCCCACCGCCTTCCATGCCACCACCGGTTCCGGGGATCTGGTCGTGGCCGTCTGTATTGAATACGACGCATTGCCGGGGCTCGGCCATGCCTGCGGACACAACGTCAACGGGGCCATGGCGGTGGCCACCGCGCTGGCACTCGCCGACGTCGCCGAAGAGCTGGGCCTGACGGTCGAGGTCTTCGGTACTCCCGCGGAGGAGACCACCGGAGGCAAGGTCGATCTGATCAACGAGGGCTTCTTCTCAGGGGTCCATCTGGCCTTAATGGGCCATGCGGCCGATACGGACGGGGTCGGCTCCGCCTCGTTGGCCCTGGGCTGCTGGGACGCCTACTTCTCGGGGGTTCCGGCGCATGCGGCAATGAACCCCGCGGCAGGGGTCAACGCCCTGGACGCGGTGGTGGTGGCCCAGACGGCCATCGGACTGGCCCGTCAGCAGCTACCGGCCGGGGCGATCGTCTCGCTGGTGGTCCTCGAGGGGGGCACCGCCGTGAACATCATTCCGGCCCGGGCCCACGCCCGGGTGGAAATGCGGGCCCCGTCGGCCGAGACCCTGGTCCTCATCCAGGACAAGATCCGCACATGCCTCGAGGCAGGAGCCCTGGCCAGTGGCGCCACGCTGGAGATCGAACCGCAGGGCCACGATTTCGCCGATCTGCGCCAGAACCGTTTCCTAGCCGAGTCCTATGCCGCCGCGATGGTCGATCGGGGCCGCGAGGTGCCGCTGCTGGAGGCTCCCGCGGCGTCCACCGACATGGGCAACGTCTCGCATCTGGTCGCCTCGATCCACCCGATGGTGGGATACCCCACCGACGGCGCCACACCCCATACCGCCGAATTCGCGTCCTTCGGAACCAGCGAGGGGGCCGATCAGGCAGTGCTCGACGGCGCCTACGGTCTGGCCATGGCGGCGGTCGCCGCCGCCACGGATCCGCGCGAACGATCCCGGCTTCAGTCGGGGATCAGTCCGCGGTGACCCCTGAACCGGCTCGCGGGGCCTGGCGCAGTTCGAACCACCGGTAGGCCTCGGTCCTGGCCTCTTCGGTCAGCACCGTGTACGCGGCAGGTTCGGCGCCGGCATCGCGGGCCGTCTGCTCGAGGTAGTCGCGCAGCACCCACACATCGACGGGGTCCACCAGTTCGCGTAGCTCCAGCGCCGCGTCGAGCGCCTCGTCGCTGAATTCGAGGTCTTCGCAGACTTGCTCCCGGCTCCGACCGGACAGGGACAGGTTCTTTGCGAGCTCTTCGCTGGTGACCTGGCGTTCGGCTGGTTTCAACGT
The DNA here is from genome assembly GCF_052377615.1 of Arthrobacter sp. AOP36-A1-22. Classification (NCBI taxonomy): domain Bacteria; kingdom Bacillati; phylum Actinomycetota; class Actinomycetes; order Micrococcales; family Micrococcaceae; genus Arthrobacter; species Arthrobacter sp. AOP36-A1-22. The sequence continues at coordinate 104,591 of NZ_JBQSWX010000004.1, read as the reverse complement.
CATGGGTCGCTCCTTCAGCTGATGGGGTCCTTCCCCTGAACCCTACGCGTCCCCGTCAACCCGTGGGCCTCTTCGTCCGGACTCACGTGCGAAGTCCGTGCCTCAAGCAAGACAAAGCATGCTCGAGCGCGGACTCGTGAACTTTCACGCGCCGGATTCGGCCAGCGCTTCACGGATGATTTTAGAACGGGTCTTCCCCTCACGCTCGGCGCGTGCGTCAACGACTGAGAGCTCTTCCTCGGTCAAGCGAAGCGCGACGACCTGAGACGGCCTCGAGCCACGCCCCGGACGGCCTCGGCCTCGCTTCTTCAACGTGTCGGCGAGAGCCGCTCCGCCCCAGGGGCACCGCCACTCCCGGGCACCATGCGCCCGCCGGATTCCAGGATCCGACGGACGTCGCGGTGCCGGCCCCCCGCCCCGGCAACTTCCCCAACTCGGGCTCGGCCACCGGCGTGGGTGGTATTGATGGCTTCCAGCACGGCGGGGGCCTCAGCGGCCAAGGACTCCATGAGCCGCGAGATGGTGACTCCGAGGCAACGAGCCAGAACGCCGCCGGGTCTTGCGCGACGAATGGTTTGCGCCACGGCAGAACGCGGTGTTCACGGCTGTTGGCAGGCTGACGGTTTTCGCAGTCCCGGTCAGCAGGATGGTTCCGGCTTGGGACGAGACACCGGTCCCGTGCGAATCATCTTGAGGTCGAGGTAGCAAGGAGCAAATTTCTTCATCGTCAGGGTGCTCCTTTTCCGGCCGGAATTAAAGACGAAGTTGGGTCTTGTGTTTTTTAATGTGACTCACATAACATTCGTTGTGTAATGAAATTACAGACCTGCTAGCGGCCTTACAGAAAGGAGATCCATTATGCGTGGTGGCATCAACCCCCGTCCTACCCGCCCCTAATGACTTGCTGAAGTGCCCTGTATGCCATATCGATGGCCAGCAGGGCACTTCTCTAATCAAGAAAGTACTCGTATGAATATTGATGGCATCTATGACAGCTATGTCCGCTCTAGTGCTCGGTACTGCCGCGACCTCTTCCGCGCGGCTCAAAATTTCTTCGCAGCGAATGCTCTTGTCGAAGATGTCATCACTGGATCGGGAGTCCCTACTCCTCCTCAGGTCGACGCCATCTCTTCAACCTTCGCTAAAACCAGCACCTGTGCCATAGAAGCGGTGGCTTCAGTCCAAGAATTCGCCGCGGCGCACAACAACTATCCAGATCAGCAGCTTCTCGTGGATTCTGATACCCAGCAGTGGAGGCTCCGTCGGATAGCTGAGCTCGGGGAGCGGATCGCCAATATGACTTCTGCGCTGAGTTCTGGGGCCGATCTGCAGGAGCAGATCTGGGCTGAGCCAGAATACACTCGCCTGTTCACGGAAATGGCTGACATCGTATGTACAAGCGTGACCTGGCAGCGAAGTTTAGCCCTCGAGACACACGGGGAGTTGTGATTTGAGCATCGCCGACGAGAATCACGTCGACTCCGAGAGCCAGCCGAATCCTTTTCGACGCCTTGCTTTCCGGCAGTGGTATGCAGCTACAACACTGCTTGCTGTGAGCACTTCCACCATGGTGGCAGTAACGCTGGCACTCGTCGACGTCACGGCCAGTGTCGCCCTGGCCGGTCTGATCAGCGGCCTCATTCTTGGAATCGAACTGCTGGTAGTGCCCATAGGGGGTGGCTTGGCTGACGTGATCTCCCGTCGGACGCTGTTGCGCCGTGCGCTTTTCGCGGCACTGGCCGCGAACACCGTGCTCGTCGCCTTGCTGACCACCCTGACCCTGGCAGGGGGTGAAGGAAGAGCCTGGATTGCCTGGGCAGTGGTCGTTGCGCTCGTGGTGTCGGCGGGTGCGGCGGGAATCGCCGATCCCGCCCTCGACGCCTCGGCCCGGTCATTGATTAAACCTCCAGAGTTTCCGCGCGCAATGAGTGCCGAACAGGCACGCAGCTCCACATTGCAGATCGTCGGCAGTCCCGCTTCGGGTGGACTCTACGCCCTCATACCGTCAGCCCCGTTTATGCTTCGCGTTTTATGCGACCTGGGTTTCCTCCTGACCTTGCGACACATTCGCCAGGACCTCGGCCCCGTGACACATGAGGGACTAGATAAGGACTCAGGTGCCTCCCCTCGCCGCCGATATGCTCAAGCGCTCCTGGGGTACCGGGAGGCTTTGTCGTTTCTACGTCAACACCGTGCCTTACGGCGAGTTCTGGTCGCTGCGCCACTGGTTAATCTCATGGTTTTTTCCGGTACGTCCTGGACGGTTTTGCACCTGGCCTCAACAGGGGTGAACGCGCTAACAACGGGGATCACCGTCGCCGGGTTTGCTGTCGGTGGACTGATTGGCAGTGCCATAGCCCCGGCACTGACAGATCGATTCCCCCCTGGCCCCCTGGCGATCGTCGGGCTGTCTTGGATGACCGCCATCTTTGCCGGGCTATTTCTGTGTGACGGACGACCGTGGACACTGTTTGTCTTGGGCGTCCTCGCAATGCTTCCTTCTCCTGCGCTCAACGGGGGGCTGTTCGCACACGTGTTCGCCGAGACGTCTCCAGGCATGCAGGGACGGGTGATGGCCACCTTCAGCCTTGTCGGCGGACTCGCCACGGTGGCTGCTCCGATCGTTGCAGGAGCCGCCATTCAAGCTAGGCTTGACGCAACTTTGGGTGTCTTCACCTGCGCAATTGGCGCACTCGGAGTTCTGGTGTTGCTCACCTCTCCAGCAGTGCGGGCCATGCCCCGTCCGTGACCGGTTCTCCTCTTTGGCGTCGCGACTGATCGGACTGAGCGAAGACATGGGCCATGGGCATCGGTGGAACGTCACAACAGGAGGAGTAGCCGCCGAAAACGGTTGAGCGGCCTCATATAGATCCTCCTCAGGCCACCATTCCATGATTGGGCCGTACCGAAAATCAGCTCCGTAGGGGTATCGAATCCTGGAGTAGCGGCCTAACCTTTGGGACACTCGTTTGAGCCTGGGCCTTTCACCGGGCTCCGAATTCCAGGGACCGGCGAAAGACCGAAGCAGGGAGCTCGCGAGCATCCGCCGCGTCCAGAGTGTATCGGCTCCGGAGGCCCGCCTGTTTTGACCTCGGACTGTGATCGGTGCCATCCTACTGTTCATGAACCTGTCAGACAGCTGGACAGCAGGACAGCAACCGATCGAGCGCACGAGCGCCCCCGAAGCGGTCTTCGCCTCCCTGCGAAAGGCCATCGAAGCCGGCGACCTGCCCGTGGGCACCAAACTCAGTTCGGAGGCAGCCCTGGGCGCCCGCTTCGGCGTCAGCCGTTCGGTCGTGCGCGAGGCCCTGCGCTCCTGCGCGTCCCTGGGTCTGACCCGCACCGAGACCGGCCGCGGCACCTTCGTCATCGCCGACCACGCCACCACCGACCTGGTGCTGGGCACCTTCTCCTCCACCGACCTCCTCGAGGCCCGCCCGCATATCGAGGGCCCGGCGGCCCGACTGGCCGCCGAACGACGCACTCCCGCGGATCTTGAACGCCTGGCCTCGCTCATGGAGCAGATGCGGACCGAGGAAGACGCCGAAGCCTGGGTGGAACTAGACACCACCTTCCACCTGGCCATCGCCGCCGCCGGGGGCAATGGCGTCTTCATCAAGGTCATCGCGGACATCCGCGAGGCCATGGCCCGCCAGTCCGAGACCATCAACCTGGTCTCTGGCCGCCGCCGTGCCTCGGAAGCCGAACACCAGAAAATCGTCTCGGCGATCCGGGCCCGTGACCCCGCGGCCGCCGAAACCGCCCTGCAGGAACACCTCGGAGCCGTCCACGGCGCCGTCGACCATCTCGTGAAGAACGGATCCCAGTGAATCTTCCCTCCCACGCCCCGCTCGCCGTCCAGACCCGAGGCGATGCCGTCGAATCCGTCCACTACGGATCCCTGATCACCACCGCACCCGACGGGAGCATCTCCTCCAGCATGGGCGACAGCCAGGCGGGCTTCTACCCGCGCTCGGCCCTGAAACCACTCTTTGCCGTGGGCATGGTGCGCGCCGGCCTGGCCGTGTCCAGCGAACAACTCGCCCTGGCCGCGGCCAGCCACTCCGGTTCCGAGCGCCATCAGGACATCGCCGCCTCCACCTTGGCCGACGCCGGAATGGACGCCTCGGCCTTGGCCAACAGCACCGACCTGCCCTATGGCGCCGAAGAACGAAGCGCCTGGCTGCAAGCTGGAAACGGCCCCACCCGACTGGCCCAGAACTGCTCGGGCAAACATGCCGCGCTCGTCGCCCTCTGCGTGAAACGTGGCTGGCCCGTTCAGGGCTACCTCGACACATCCCACCCGATCAACGAACTACTGCGCAGCACCGTCGAGGACCTCACCGGCGAGAACGTCGGCACCACCAGCACCGATGGCTGCGGAACCCCCGTCTACACCCTGTCCCTGGCCGGGGTCGCCCGGGCCTTCGGCCGGTTGGCCGCGGCCGCCGAGGGCACCGCGGAACGTGCCGTGGCCGATGCCATGCGCGCCCACCCCGAGCTGGTCGCCGGCGAGGGACGTGATGTCACAGCCATCATGCGCGCCGTCCCCGGGCTGGTCGCCAAGGACGGTTTCGAGGGCATCCAGGCCATCGGCCTGCCCGACGGCACGGGACTGGCCCTGAAGATCTCCGACGGCGGGGACCGGGCGCGGATGCCCGTCGCCGCGGCGGCCCTGTCCCGGCTGAGCGACGATCCCTCCCTGGCCGCGGCCCTGCACCCCTTCCTGGCCGTCGGCGCCCTGGGCGGCGGCGAACGCGTCGGCGAACTCACCGCCGTCCCCGCCTGATACTTCCGGGACCGGCCGACACCGCCGTCGTCCCCTCCCCCGCTTTTCCCATACCCACCCAGAGCAACACCCTTCAGGAGCATCACCCCATGTCCATCAGCACCTTGGCCGCCACCCGTCTCGAACACGATCTGATCGGTGACCGCGAAGTCCCCGCCGAAGCCTACTGGGGCGTGCACACGCTGCGCGCCTCGGAAAATTTCCATATCACCGGCCAGCAGGTGGGCTCGAACCCGCACCTGATCCGCGCCCTGGCCCTGGTCAAGCAGGCGGCGGCCCGGGCGAACCGCGAACTCGGTCTGCTGGACGCCACCCGTGCCGAAGCCATCGATGCCGCCTGCGCGGAGATCGCCGGGGGCGCCCTGCATGACCAGTTCATCGTCGACGTCCTCCAGGGTGGTGCCGGGACCAGCACGAATATGAACGCCAACGAGGTCATCGCCAACCGGGCCCTGGAGATCCTCGGCCACGCACGTGGGGACTACCAGCACCTGCACCCCAACGACCACGTGAACCTCTCCCAGTCCACCAACGACGTCTACCCCACGGCAGTGAACGTGGCGGCCTCCTTCACCGCAGCCCCGCTGCTGGCGGCCATCGAAGAACTCGAAACCGCATTCCAGGCCAAGGCCAGCCAATTCCGTACCGTGGTGAAGATGGGCCGCACCCAGCTGCAGGATGCCGTACCCATGACGCTGGGCCAGGAGTTCGGCACCTACGCAGTGACCATCCGCGAAGACCACGACCGGTTGGCCGAGTCCCTGGAGCTGGTTCATGAGATCAACCTGGGCGCCACGGCGATCGGCACCTCGCTCAACGCCCCCGACGGCTATACCGAGTCCGCCTGCCGGCACCTGGTCGAACTGACCGGTCTGCCGCTGACCACCTCCCCCGACCTGATCGAAGCCACCCAGGACGTCGGCGCCTTCGTGCACCTTTCCGGCGTGCTCAAGCGCGTGGCCGTGAAGCTCTCCAAGATCTGCAACGATCTGCGCCTGCTGTCCTCCGGCCCGCGGGTGGGTTTCAACGAGATCAATCTGCCGGCCGTTCAGGCAGGGTCCTCGATCATGCCCGGCAAGGTCAACCCGGTCATCCCCGAGGTCGTCAACCAGGTCGCCTACCAGGTGGTCGGGCACGATGTGACGATCTCGATGGCCGCCGAGTCCGGACAGCTCCAGCTCAACGCGTTCGAACCGGTGATCGTGCACTCCCTGTCGATGTCGATGCGCCACCTGGAAGCCGGCTGCCTGACCCTGGCCCGCAACTGCGTGTCGGGTATCACCGCCAACGAGGACCTGCTGCGGGCCAACGTGGAGAACTCGATCGGCCTGGTGACGGCGCTGACCCCGCAGCTGGGGTACGCCACCTCGACGGCGATCGCCATGGAGGCCCTGCATTCCGGCCGCGGGATCGCCGACCTGGTGCTGGAGCAGAACCTGCTCAGCCGCACCGAACTGGAGGAGCTGCTGCGCCCGGCACGCCTGGCCAACCTCTCCGAATAGCCCCTGTTCCCCGGGGCCACGCGCCGCCCCGGGGACCGGCAGGCCTTGACATTGGATTCCCTGGTTGAAGAATCGGAAGATGAGCACCCCCGTAACGCAGACGTTCACCGCCTTGGGCGATCCGGTGAGAGCGACGATCGTCGACCACCTCTCCGCGACGGATGCCACGGTCGGTGAGCTGGCCGCCCTGTTCGAGATCTCCCAGAGATCCCTGACGCGGCATCTGGGCGTGCTGGAACGCGCCGGGCTGATCACCCGCCGTCGGGAGGGCCGGACGCGCCGCGTTCAGTTGGAAGAACAGACCCTGGATGCCGCGCACCATTGGCTCCAGGAGCGACGACGTCGGCTCGAGCACCGCCACCGACGTCTCGGCGCCGTACTGGCCCGCCTTCCGGAGCACTCCGATCCAACCGTCAGGGGAAAGATCATGAATCCGCACGACATCCACCATCCGGGACTGACCGAACACCGCCGCGTCGGCGAACAAAGCGTGGTGCACCGGCGCGAATTCTCCGCCCCGGCCGCCTTGGTCCAGCGCGCCCACACGGACGTGGAACTGTTCAGGCAATGGATGGGCCCGCGGGGGACCACAGTCCGCGTGGAACGCTTCGATGCGGTCACCGGAGGGGCGTTCCACTACATCGTCGAAGCCGAGGGTGGCGGCAGCTGGCCGTTCCACGGCTCCTATCATGTGGTCTCTCCCGGGCTGATCGTGCATACCTGGGAGTACGAGGAGGACCACGACGTCACCTTGGAGACGCTGCATTTCGTCGATCACGGCGACGGATCCAGCGCCCTGGAGGCCACCTCGACCTACCCGTCCAAACACGCCTGCGACGCCATGATCGATTCGGGCCTGGACGCCGGGATGGACGAGGACTTCGAACGTCTGGACACCGTGCTGAAAGAGGCCCTCGGCTGAGACCTTCGGCGAGCTTGCCGCCTCAGGGCCGCCGGCGCCCCGCCCACAGTCCGGTGAGCAGCGGAACGGCAGACCCGATCATCAGGACGTTGCCCAGCACCACGTCGTCGGGACGGACCAGGGATCCGGCGATGAGCACGGCACCGAAGACCAGGACCGCCACCGCCCGTTGGATGGTGCGCTGCAACCCTGCGACTTGGCGTTCCAGCCGGGGGCTGGCCACCGAGAGGGTCCCGTCTTCGATTCCGGTGATGAGGCCATCCAGGCGTTTGGGCAGCCCCACGGCGACCTTGGCGACATCGAGCCCCTCGCGGGCGACGTCCTGCACGAAATTTCCGCGCTCGTCGCGCAGCAGCTGCCCCGCATAGGGCTCCACCGAGTCCCAGAGGTTGAACTGGGTATCTAGCGTGCTGCAGACGCCCGAGGTCAGGGACATCGCCCGGATGATGAGCAGGAAGTTCTCCGGCAGCTGGAACGGCAACGACCTGACGACGTCCCCGAATTCGGCGGCGAATTCGCGGAACTCGCGCGGGTCCACGTCCTTCAGCTCGGCGAAGCCCATCCCCCCGAAGCGGGCGAAAAGCTGCGTCATGGCCCGCTCCAGTTCGCCCGTATCGGTCGAGGGCACCAACACCCCCACGTCGCCGATCGCGGCTACGAGCCCTTTACCGTCCCGGGAGGCTGCGGCGATCAGTAGTTTCCGCAGTCCGCTTCGTGTACTGGGCGGGACGTCCCCCATCATGCCGAAGTCGATGAACGTCAGCTTCCAAGGGTGCTCCGCAGAGGAGTCGCCGGTTGGGGTGACGAAGATGTTTCCGGGGTGAGGATCGGCGTGGAAGAAACCATTGGTGAACATCTGGTCGAACATGATCGAGGCGAAAACGGGGGCCACCTGTGCCGGATCAATGCCTGCAGCACGAAGCGCCACGGCATCGGTGATCTTGATGGCGGTGACGTCCTCCAGGGTGAGGACGCGGCGGGCGCTTCGCTCCCAGACCACGGCAGGTACGGCCACCCGATCGTCCTCGGCGAATTCGGCGGCGAAGCGCTCGGCATTGGCCGCTTCCTGCAGATAGTCGATTTCCTCGCGGCTCGTCTGGGCGAATTCCTCGACCAGCGCCGGCATATCGGCCCGTTTGGAGACCAGGCGCACATGGCTGAGCCAGCCGCCGACTTTGCGCAGGGCCGCCAAGTCTATGTCGACAATGGCCTCGATGCCGGGTCGTTGAACCTTCAGCATCACCGTGTCGAAACCGGTATCGGCGGCCAGGCTGGGAACCAGCCGTGCCCGGTGCGCCTGCCCGAGAGAGGCTGCGGCAATGGGTGTCTCCTCGACGGCGGCGAAGACCTGCTCCAGCCCGGCACCCAACTCAGCCTCGGCAAGGGCCCGGATCGCGGGGAACGGAACAGGAGGAACCTCGTCCTGCAGACCTTCCAACTCGGCGGTGATCTCCGGCGGAAGGACGTCGAGCCGGGAAGACATGAACTGCCCTACCTTGATCATCAAACCGCCCAGTTCCACCGCAAGCCGATGGAAACGCTGCGCAAAGCGCCGCATCCTTTCGGTCCGCCCCCGGTCCGCCATCCATCTGAGCCCGATCCGTGGAAGGAACAGTTCGAACCACCAGGTCACCACCAGGTGCCAGGCCGCGAAACGCAGGATGCGCCGATAGCGGGCACGGGTGTTCCCGGCCCCCGCCACCGGATCTGCCCGATCCCGACGAACCGACGCCACCCCCGTCAGCCCTGGGCGAGGATCGAGTAGAGCCGACGCCGGGCCTCGTCGAGCACCGTCACGGCTTCCTGCACCTGTTCCGGAGTTCCGGTGCGACCGACCTGCGACGCTGCCTGGGCGAGTTCCACACCGGCCTTGGGAAGCGCCGCGAAACCTGAGCCTGAGGCTGCCCCGCTGGTCTCCCAGGGAGCCGGCTCATCGTTGTCAGCGACGTCTTCCCGGCCCGCCTCGGTGAGCGAGTAGATCTTGCGTCCATTGGATTCCTCGGAACTGATGAAACCCTCGTCGGCGAGTAACTGCAACGTGGGGTAGACGGAGCCGGCACTGGGCTTCCAGCTACCACCGCTGCGCTCTTCGATTTCGCGGATGATCTGATATCCGTGCATCGGGCGCTCTGCGAGCAGGGCCAGAACCGCTGTGCGCACCTCGCCGCGTCCGGCACGCGTGCCCGGGCGTTTCCCGAATCGTGCTCGCAGCTCTTCCACGGCCTGCCACATACCGTCCATGTTGTTGCCGTCGAATCCACCTGACGGATATGAATTACGCATTTTGGTCTCCTTCGGGAATCGCTAACGATGTACAGCGATACTCAACGATATATCGCGATACACGCAAAACCAAGGGAATTAGCCCCCGCTATCCAGCTCCGCACAAAATGAAGGGCCCGCATCCCACGTACCCGAGGACCTTCTGGCGATCCACGCCCACGCTTGGGGCGCTGGCCTTATTGAGGGCTGGCCGACGTGCTGCCTCGTTTTTGAAGACGCGGAACGACGATACCGAAAACACAATACGCAAGAACCCAGGCGACGAGCCCGATAACTAGGAAGTACCCTCCGATGACCAGAATGTCCGTAGCTGTTTGTGCGGGGAACCAGCCACTCAAGCACAGAGCGGGAAAAACCGTCAGGGCCATCACCAAAAAGTGAATAACCGTCTGGCGCCTCAGGGTCCACGCTTCAACGTCGTAGATCACCGAAGCCGCCATGACCGAAGCAACGATGACACCGACAGTCAGCGTGCCGCGTGCGTCTGATGTCTGGTCCAACGCGGCCAATCGCGCCGCAATGCCCGACATGAGCACGAGCGGAATACCGCCCCGTAGCGCTGCTTTCCCCCAGAGCTTCATGACTCAATCGTAGCCGGAGTGGCAATCCCGGGTCGGCCGTCCATAGCTGAAGGAGCGAAGAAGTTCTGGACGAAAACCACGCGCGGATCGGCGCCCTCCCGAAAAACGTATTCGCTTCCAGCGCTCTCCGGTATCTTGTCCTCCATGGTCCTCAATGTGCATGAGCGAAAAATCGCCGCACCCCCAGCAGTGGTCGCTGAGTTGATCGATTCACTGGCCAGCTCCAATGATCGCCTCTGGCCCAGCAATGACTGGCCTGCCATGTGCCTGGACCGAGGACTCGAGGTAGGTTCCGCCGGCGGGCACGGCCCGGTCCGCTACACCATCGAGCACTACGAACCGGGCCGACGGGTGAAGTTCCGGTTCACTGGTCCGGAGGGCTTCCACGGACACCATTCCTTTGCGGCCTTCAGTAACTCAACCGACTCAACGCTGCTTCGACACGAACTGTTCTTGAGGCCGCGGGGTATCGCACTCATCACCTGGCCGTTGTTCTTCAGGCCCCTCCACAACGCCCTAGTGAAAGAAAGTCTGGATCGCGCCGAACGGGAATGCGGTGCTCCAGCCAGATCGCCCTCTCGTCGAACTTTGTGGACCAGAGTGCTTCGGGCCGCACTCTCGCAGCCACTCACACCGCACCGAAAGAACAGCTAAGGAATCCTGGGCCCGGGGTCCGTGTTCAGCGTGACGAATCCTCCGTGGTTAGGGTTTCGATCTGCGCGCGCGGCAGGAAAGCAACATAGACACAGATCGCGGCGATAAATAGGAACACGAAGCACAGCAAGCCCCAGCCCACCGAATCGCTCGAGGCCTCGTAGGGCACAACGCCGACGATGGCCAAAATACTGGCCACCGCAAAACCAATCAAACCGAAGCCACCGGCCTCAATCCCGACGGCGATGGATTTCCCGGTTTGAAACCAATGGCTTTCCTTCAAGAAGCCCCTTGCTGTCGCACCACCAATGATGAACGCCACCGCTGCGAGGGAACAGGCCCCTACCAGCAGCAGTGAAAGAGAGCCATATTCGACGCTGTCGGTGCCGACATGGACAACGGCCCGACTCGGTAGCCATGGGCCCCAGACCAGATAGAGGAGGGGGACTAGGACGATGGAGCTTGCGGGGGCAACGACCAACAAGGCAATTACCCTGCTTCTGCCACTAGTCCGCGAGGACTTAGGTCCGTCAGGAAGTTCAGTCATTTCCCGCTACATCCCCTCTGTAGTGGCCAAGCATCTGCAGCTTCGGCCATCGTATGGCACGGATCAGCGGCGAAAAGCCTTCCGCGCCTCGCAAGCTTCTTTACGATTCGCCAACCACCGTGATGAGGTAGCTGTTGATGTCGGCGACCTTCGCTGATTTCGCCGTGCTTTTGAAACGCAGGACATGGCAGAACGCGGTTTCCGTCCCATCGGCTAGCCGCAGGACCCCATCGACCCCGGCACCACGTCCGTGCGTCAGGAACGTTCCAAATTTCAGCTCGTCAACCGGGGGAAGGGCCAACGCCAATTCCCGGGCTGCCGCGCGCCCGGTCACGGTCTGCCGCCCGACCACCGTCCAGGAAACTTCCTCGTCGAGCACTGCCTCAAGGTGTTCGACGTCGCGTTGCGCGAGGGCGACCACCAGATCCCTGAGGATTTCCTTGCGCGGGGAATTTCCGCAGTCCGGTTCTTCGTCAATGGTGACCATGCGCCGAGTGTACCCAGCATCGCCCGCCGGACCCTCGTCGTACCATCGGTCCATGGCCCTTCGAATTCGCCCTGCGACCCCGGCCGACGCGGCATCGATCGAAGCGCTAGAGAACGACGCCGACCGGCTCTTGATCGACTGGTTGTCCCCTGCTCATTGGCCCCCTGCCCCTTCCGGTGCCTCCAGACTTTCAGCGGACGGATACCTTCTGGTTGCCGAAGAGGGCATTCCACCCGCCATTCTCGGCTTCGTTCATGTCCTGGAAGTCGAGGGGCTGGCCCATCTGGAACAACTGTCGGTGGCCCCCGCACATGGCCGGCAGGGCTATGGCCTACTCCTCCTTAATGCTGCCCTCGCTGAAGCCCGGGTACACGGATATGACCGGGTCTCCCTACGGACCTATGCCGACGTGCCCTGGAATGCACCGTTCTACTCCCGAGCCGGTTTTGTCGAGGTGCTCCCCGCGACCGACTTCCACCGTGGCTTGATCGATACCGAAGAGGATCTCGGGCTGCCTGGCTACGGCCGCAGGGTCCAGATGACGGCATCGCTGAACGACCGTACCGTGGGGCCATGACTTCACCATTGACCGGCGAACAGCTCACCGCCCTCTACGACGCTGAGAACCCGTGGTCGGTGGACGACGCGTTCTTCCTCACCGTCATCAACGAGCTCCCGAGCAGCCAGGTTCTTGATCTGGGATGCGGCACTGGACGACTCACCCGGGCCGTCGCTGCCGATGGTCATCACGTCGTCGGCATCGATCCGGATGCCGAGGCCCTTGATGCCGCACGGAGGAAACCGGACGCCGAGAACATCAGGTGGGTTCACGGAACATCAACCAGGATCCCCGACGGGGTTCTCTTCGATACCGCCATCATGACCTCCCATGTGGCCCAAGCCATTAGCGACGAGGCAGCCTGGGCCCAAACCCTTGAAGGTCTTCATTGGGCACTGGTCCCCGGCGGACGTTTGATCTTCGATTCCCGCGATCCTGCGGCCCGTGTCTGGGAGCGGTGGACTCCGGCCAACACGCGGGATACCTACACACTCCCCGATGGCACGACCGTCGAAACGTGGATTGATTGCACTGTCCCTCGCGACGGGCTGGCACTTCTGACCGAACACCGGCTCCGTCGCGGCCGTGAGGAAGAGACCGCCACGCTGATTCTCTCCTTCCGCACTGAAACACAGCTGCGCCAGGATCTCGCGGTAGCAGGGTTCACTCTCGAACAGGTGCTCGGCGGTTGGGCTGGCGAAGTCATCGGGGAAGGCCAGGGTGAACTGATCGTGATCGCCCGCAAGCGAAGCTGAACACGCGCAAGGACCGGGGCTGTGGCTGTCGCTGGGCCACGACAGATCCATTCGCCCCTCGTGCCCTTGGGGGGCCTGGCTTGCGGGCACTCACAGCTCCACGGTTCAATGCCCCCATGTCAGACTGGGTCGATGATCCCCCAGCCCGACTACCTCAACTACGCAGCGAAGATGCGGCACCTCGTCCTATCCGGCGTCGATATGGAGGTCGAGGCCCGGTTCCTCGACATGATCAGCGGTCGCGGCGCCCGGATCCTCGACGTCGGCTGTGGGATCGGCACTGCCGTTGCTGCCTTGCGCGGCAGAGGCCATGCGGCATACGGGATCGATCCCACCCCCGCAGTCCTCGACGTGGCAGTCGAGCTCTACGAGCCCTCGTGGTTTCGTCCTCTCGGCGCCGTGGAGATCGCCCCGTCACAGCTGGTTCGCCAGGGTCTCCCCGGCTCCTACGATGTCGTGCTCATGTCGGGAAACGTCCCGGCGTTCCTCTCCGAAGCAGAACTCGAGGAAGTCATCGGGCACGTGGCCGAACTGTTGGATCCCGGTGGAACGCTGGTCATCGGAACCACCAGCGCGATCCGCGGCGGGCCCGGAGACCAGGATCAGGCGGCGGCATCAGCCGGCCTGAAGCTGGTTCAGCGCTATGCCGACTGGCATCTGGGCCCGTTCGACGCCGGTTCTCCTTGGTCGGTCGCTGTTTTCTCGGCACCCGGCACGCCGGATCCGCCTCAGGGACCCGACGGGATCTTCATCCTGCGCCGATGACCGCGTCGGTTTCGAGGTTCGTGCGTCGTTGGCCCGTCCTGGTGGCGCCGATCCCTGCGGCGATGACCAAGACGATCCCGATGACCGCTGCCGGACGCGGGACCTGGTCCAGGATGGTCAGCCCGATCAGCACGGCGATCGCCGGTTCCAGACACATCAGGGTCCCGAAGGCGGCGGTGGTCAGCTTGCGTAGGGCCAGCATCTCGAGGCTGAACGGAATGACGGGCAACAGCAGGGCCAGCCCGAACCCCCAGAGCAGGATCGGCCAGTCCAGGTTTCCGAGAACGGAGGGCCCGACCGCGAGCGTGGCGACGATCCCGGCCACCGGCATCGAGATCGCCAAGGCACTGATCCCCGAAACAGCGTCACCGGCCTTCTGGGTAAACAGTACGTAGCCGGCCCAGCAGGCGGCAGCACAGAGCGCGAAGAAGATCCCCACCGGGTCCGTGGCGCCCAACCACGGTTCGGTCAGCCCCAGGACGCCGGCCCCGGCGACCAAGGCCCACCACCGGGCCGGGCCCCGGCCCTGGACGATGGCCACCGACAACGGCCCGAGGAATTCCAGGGCGCTGGCAGTACCCAACGGAATCCGTTCGATGGCGAACATGAAGAAGATCGTCACCCCGCCGGTCGCCACCCCCAGCAAGGCACTGGTGCCCAAGGCGGCCCGGCTGTACGTGACCTTCCACGGCCGTCCCACCACGACCAGGATCACCGCCGCCCAGGACAGCCGCAGCCACGCGACCCCGGCTGGACCCAACGTGTCGATGAGTCCGACGGAGACGGCCAACCCCAACTGGACGCAGACCATCGCGGCGAGCGCCATGAGCGAGCCGGTGCCTGCCGAGTTCTGCGCCAGGCGGGGTGAGGAGTTCATGGGTCCATTGGAACGGAAACACTCCGTCAACGTCCACGTGACAATCCACAACGGATCATCCAGCATTCCTGCACAATAGAAGAATGGAAACCCGGCGTCTGCAATATCTCTACGAACTCTCCCGCATGGGCTCGATGCGCGGGGTCGCCGATCTGTTGGGGACCACGACGTCCACGGTCTCCCAGCAGATCGGTTTATTGGCCCGGGAGACCGGCGCCCGGCTCCTGGAGCCCGACGGTCGCGGGGTGCGGCTGACCCCGGCGGGGCGCCGTCTGGCCGATCATGCCGAGGCCATCCTGACCGCCGTCGATTCGGCGCGCCTGGATCTGGTTCCGGGGGCGGCCCCCTCGGGGACCCTGCGAGTGGCCGGTTTCGCCACGGCGATCCGCACGACCTTGATGCCGATCATCGCCGAACTGGCCGAGCGCCATCCCGGCATGGACATCATGGTCTTCGAACACGAACCGGCGGAGGCGCTGAAACTCCTCGGCGTGGACCAGATCGATCTGGCCCTGACCTATGACTACAACTTGGCGCCCGACCAGGTCGACGCGGGGGTGGACACCTTGCCACTGTGGAGCACCCCGTGGGGCCTCGGCGTACCGACGGCCGCCGCCCACCGGTTCGGGTTCTTTCCCGCCACAGGCACCCAAGACAGGTCGGGGACCACCGCCCCGGATGCGGCCACGGTCTTCTCGGCCTTCCGCGACCACGACTGGATCGGGAATTCACGCAATATCGCCGACGAGACGGTGTTGCGCATCATCTCCTCGATGGCCGGATTCGAACCGGCGCTGCGCCACCAGTCCGACAGCCTGGACCTGGTCGAGGACCTCATCCTGGCTGGTCTCGGCGTCGGGTTGTTGCCCCAGAACCGGCCACCGCGGGAGGGGATCACCATCCTGGAACTGCATGATCCAGAGGTCAGGCTGCGTGCCTTCGCCCGCATCCGGCGCGGTCGCAGCGCCTGGCCGGCCCTGGCACTGGTCCTGGAACGGATCAGTGCTTGACGTAGCCGCTGCGCCCCGCCACCATCCCCGCCGGGAGTTGGACGACCAGGGCCACGAGCAGGACCCAGAGCAACGTCGTCCAGCTGCCCGTGAGGTCGTGCAGCACCCCGGCCAACAGCGGTCCGCTGGCCGACATGGAGTAGCCGATGGTCTGGGACATGGCGCCCAGTTCAGCGGTTGCCGAGCCGCCGCGGGCCCTCAGCAACGGCAACGAGAAGCCGACGCCGGTCATGATCCCGAAGCCCACGCCCATCAGCAGCATCCACAGCAGGGTCGGCCCGGTGGGCGCCACCAGGACACCGATGATCCCCGCGACGGTCAACAGGGTCCCTGCCACGGCCCCGCCGATCTGCGAATGGTGGCGGGCCACGGCGATCGAGGAGATCAGGGCCGGAACGATGGCCGCCAGGTTGGCGATCGACAGGGCGTTGCCGGCTGCGGCGGCAGGCATCCCCGCATCCATGA
Organism: Arthrobacter sp. AOP36-A1-22; assembly: GCF_052377615.1. Taxonomy (NCBI): domain Bacteria; kingdom Bacillati; phylum Actinomycetota; class Actinomycetes; order Micrococcales; family Micrococcaceae; genus Arthrobacter; species Arthrobacter sp. AOP36-A1-22. The sequence continues at coordinate 88,395 of NZ_JBQSWX010000004.1, read as the reverse complement.
GGATCACGGGCAACCAGGCGTTGGCCGTATAGAAGACCAGGGAGAGCACCGCGAAATACACGGTCACCGCCCAGGCCAACGGCTGGCGCCAGACGGAGACCCCGCCGTCGTGCGTTTGAAGGTGTCCGGCACCGGTGGCCGGTTGCTTGCTTCCGCGCAGGAAAGGCATCCAGACGGCCAGGCCGATGATCGGCAGGACCCCCCAGAGGGCCAGCGCACCGGACCAGTCCAGGCCCAATGCGCGCTGCAGCGGCAAGGTCAGGCCGGCGGCCGCTGCCGGGCCGGTGAACAGGGCGGTGGTGTACAGCCCGGTGAGGATCCCGGTGCGTCCGGCGTAGTCGCGTTTGATCAGGGCCGGGAGCAGGACGTTGCCGAAGGTGATGCCCACGCCGACCAGCGCCATCCCGGCGAAGAGGAATCCGGTGCCCGGCAGCATCCGCAGCCCGGTGCCGGCCAGGATGATGACCAGTGCACCGGAAATCGTGCGTTCGATGCCGAAGCGGCGTCCGATCCGTGGTGCCTGGGAGGAGAGCAGGACGAAACTGAGCAACGGGGTGGAGGTCACCAGCCCGGCGATGGCCGAGGAGAAGCCCAGCGATTCCTGGATCTGCCCGATCAACGGGGCCACGGCGGTGATCGGCGGGCGGAGGTTCAGGCCCACCACGACGACGGCTACCGCGGCGAACCACAACGGCACCAGCGAACGGTGCGGGGCCGCGGAGGGCTCCTCCGGTGCCGTTCCGGCGCCGGGTTGGGCGGTCGATGGTGCAGCGGTCGATGGTGCGGCGGTCGATGGTGCGGTCTCTGCTGGGTTCATCGTCGTCCTTCGGTGGTGGGGCCCGACCAGCCTAGAAGGACCCTGCTACCCTTTCAACATGGCCAATAACGAGTTTGAGCATTACAAAGGGTGGGCGGTTGACCTCGCCGTCGACCTCGTGAACACGGCGGCGACCGATGATGACCGGCTGCGCGATTCGGCGGACGTGGCCGAACTACTGGCCAGACACCATGTGGCGGCGCGCCGCCCGGCCACCGACGACGATGCCGCCCATCTGCGGGCCGTCCGGGGGCAACTGCGCGTGGTGATGGACGCCGCCGAGATCGGCCAGGCCGCCCCGGCACTGAATTCCCTGGCCGCCGAGGGAGGGTGCACCCCACGGCTTTCCAACCATGACGGGCACGACTGGCATCTGGACCACCACATTCCGGGAGACCTGCTGTGGCGGCACGTCGCCGCCGAATGCGCTGCCGGACTCATGGACTTCATCCTGCGGCATTCCCCGCGACGGCTGCGCAGCTGCGCAGCATCCGACTGCTCCCGCTACTTCGCCGACCGCACCCGCAACGCCTCGGCACGTTTCTGCCCGCAACGCGGCTGCGCGAACAGGACCCGGGTGCGCAGGCACCGCCAGGCCAGGGAACTGTAATGCCCTAATCTTCCGCCGGGGCGTTCCCCGGTGGTGAAGAACACACCCTCAGAGGCGTTCGCGGATCAGGGCGCAGGCACTGGGGATGGGTTCGATGATCTCCACGGCACCGCCCGTGGCCAGCCGACGGGCCGCCTCACTCAACGGTCCCCCGGCGATGATGACGGCGCGGGCGCCGGCCGCCCAGGATCGAAGTGCCGCGCTCTGCAGTTCGGCGAATTGTGCCTCGGGGTCGGTGGCCAGCTGCAACGGGCCCGCGGCAGTGGTCTCGACCCCGCAGAAAAGCCCCGCCTCGGCATGCTCGTCGGCGAGCCGTTCCAAAGAGGAAACCAGACGAGGAGTGGTGGTGGCCATCCCGAACCGTCGGCCGCCCCGGGCCGCGGCCAGGATGGATGCCTGGCCGATGCCGACGACGGGGATCCCCAGTTCCCGGGCCAACCGGCCACGGCCCGGGTCCCCGAAAGCCGCCACGACGACGCCGGCCACCCGGCTGCCTTGGTCCGAGGCCAGGATCTCGTGGACGGTGCGGCAGACTTCGGTCGCTGCCTCGGCCAGGGCCCCGGAGTCCAGGATCATCCGTGGTCCGGAGCGGGCCGTGACCGCGCGCAGTTCATATCCCGAGCCGGCCAGCTCCCGCCCGGCGATGTCGGCCATCAGGGCGGTGGTGTCCTCGTTGGTGTTCGGATTGACCAGCAGCACCAGGCCGCCGGTTCCGGCCGGGGTGGTCATCACGGGTGGCGGACCCCGGACCCCTCGAGCACCGCCGCATAGCCTTCCCGGTAGCTCGGATAGGAATACGTGTAGCCGCTGGCACGGAGCAGGTCGCCCCGCAGGCGTTTTCCTGCCGGCTCCCCCGGGTTCGGTGCTTCCTGCCAGGGCATCCCCAGGCGTCCGGCGAGGAAGGAGAGCACCTGCAGCTGGCTGACCGGCTCCTCGTCGACGCCCAGATACAGCGGGCCCGGCGCATCCACGGCGGTGGCCAGATGCACGATCGCTCCTGCCGCGTCGTCGCGGTGGATGCGGTTGGTATAGCGCCCGGGGACGGACGGGTCGACCTCCCCGGTGCGTACCTGGTCGATCAGGCGCGTCCTGCCGGGCCCGTAAATACCTGACAGGCGCAGCACGGTGCCCTGGGGGGCACGGGCGGCCAGCAGCTCTTCGGTTTCACAGAGCACCGCGGCCGTGGCTGTTGGCGGATCCACGGGGCTTACCTCGTCCATCCATGCCCCGTCGACGTTGGGGTAGACCGCCGTGGAAGAGACCAGAATGATGCGTTCGGGGCGCACACCGTCACGTTCGAGTGCATTCAGGACGTTGGCCAGCCCCTCCCGGTAGACCTGCCGGTAGGCGTCCGCGTTGCGTGCCCCCGCCGCCGGCGCCACGACCACGATGCTGGTGTCAGCCGGCACGGGAGGCAATTCGCCGGTCAGGTCCGCGACCACCGGCTCGATGGCCCCGGGCAGCACCTCGGGCGAACGCCGCCAGCCGACGACGCGATGTCCGAGCGCGGCGAAGCGTAGTCCTGCTTCGGTCCCCACATCGCCACATCCGGCCATCAAAACAGTCATGTTTGGTTTTCTCCTTGAAGAAGTTTCGGGCCTTCCATCCTATGCGTGGTGACAAACTCCAGGCTTCGGTAGACCACCCGGAGGACCGTTGACGACTTCAGATGGTCACGTACTCGTGGGTAAGCAGATTTTTCCACCCGTTCTACATAGGATGCGGATCATCACGTCTTGTGTCCCGGGCCGCCGAGTACCGGGAGGTCTCTCCAGGGGAAACGATGAACTTTTCACCACGCCGTCCCGTGGCACGCTGCGTCGTGGCACTGGTATCGCTGGTCCTGTTCACGGCCTGCGCCGCACCCGCACCCGGACCCCATACGCCACCCCCCGAGAGCACTACCGCCACCCCGAGTGCCGCGGCCACCGATTCGACCCGGATCCGGATGCTGGTGCGTTCCGTGGCCGATGGCTATTTCGAGTTCGAGGCGCCACCGACCTGGACCGTGGAGAAGCTGGAGGTCGATCCTCTGCTGGCCCACCGCCCCGAGGCCGGCCACCTCCGGGTCCTGAATGAAGAGGGCAAGGTCATGGCGGAGTTCGTCTCCGGCGACGCCCCGATGGCGGAGGCGGAAACCGGCGATCAGGACCGGCCCTACACCAGGTTCGATTCGGCCCCGACGTTCATCGAGGACCACGCATTCGTCTACGACGCACTGGGCAAGGACGGTTCGGACGCCTCGATGGCCCTGAGCCCGCAGGAGGAATCCGATGATGAAGTCTCCGCCCTGCCCCGCCGCTTTTCCTATGTGGGCGGCAGCGGCGTGTTCCGCCGGGAGATCGGACCGGATACCCCGCTGGCCGGGGTGTCTTCGAAGCTGAAGGGGACGAAGCGGCTGGAGGCCTACACCCGCACCCATGAATACCTGCAGATCAAGGCGATGCTCACCTCGCTGCAGCAAGCCAAGACGACGCATGTCTCCCCGCCGTGACTTCCGGGTCCGTCACCGCATCCCGGCTGCACTACCCGGCCCTTCCAGAGTCATGAACTCATCCCCCTTGATTCTCCTCATCAGTCGCCTCCGGGCGCGCGGCCCGTGGCGGATGACCGGCCTCCCCCCCAACTGAGAGGCGTAGGCTGAAGCCGCGGTTTTCTTTCACTGTGGGGGGCAGCGAGCATGGGCATGAATTCGAACATCGATATCGCTTCGCTGAATATTGCTGAGCTCACGAGCCTTTCGATCCTCATCGTCGTGCTCACCGTGGGCGTACTCGTTTGTTCTGCACGCATTGCGGTTCGGAACAAGTACCGCAAGCTCGACGAGAGTTCCTTCGGGCCCGGGGTTTCCACGGCTGAAGTCGAGAATCATCAGGTACCCACCCCACTGATGAACCGGGCCACTGGATCCACTGGTACCGGCAGGAGGAGTCCCTGATCGGTGCATCCAGGTGACCCATTGAACCCAGGTCGGCTCGCGGGACCTGCCCCGCGCTGTGCGTTACTCGCCCGTCATGGTGCGCCGGGCACCTCCCTGCCCTGTCGGGTGGACGTTGACGACGGCGGACTGATGATCGAGTTCCGTGCAGTTCCCATCAAGACCCCGGGCAGCCAAGGTCGCCGACCGAGCGGCCTGGCAGTAGCGTGGAGAGAACCAGCCTCCGGGCACCTCGACCAGCGGGAGTTCCACCCAATAATGAAAGTCGCAGCCTTCCTCGTCGCCACCATCGCCGGCACCCTGGCCGTCCTGTGCGCGACCTACGGTGCAGGCCAGGCGGCCCCGGGGTCGCCGGTGCCTGCGATGGTGGCCGGCCTGGGCCTGCTCGTGGTCCTCGGCTCGCTGTTCTGGTGGGGATTCCGGCGGGCCTTGTCCGTGGCCAGCATCCGACGCCGCGAGGGTTCCGCCCTGTTCTGGACCGCCGAGGCCCGGCAGCTGGTCGGCCATAAATTCGCCCTGGTCGGCGCCATCCTCGGCACGGGGCTGGCCGTCAGCGTCATCGCCTTCGCCCTGACCGGCGCCACCGATCTGTCCCCCGAAGCGTTGGGGTCCCTGTCCTTCCAACTGCAGATGGTGTTTGTGGTGGCCGGCCTCACGACCATCATCGTCACGTTCGAGTTGAACAGCGCCCTGCGCAACGCCGCCGAAGCCGCCCCCGGGGAGATGCCCCGGATCAACCAGGCGGTCCTGGGCGGCAAGGACGTCGACCTCACCGACCCTCAACGGCGTGCGGCGAACCGCATGGCGCTCGTCGTCCCGGTCGTCCTGCCGTTGCAGAAATTCGGGTTGTTCTACCTCTACGGCTATTTCGCCACCGCCTTCATCGAGACGCTCCTGACCGGTGAACGCCAGGTGATGCCCGCCGTGCTCCTGGTCTTCATGGGCGTCGTCGTACTCATCTACCTTCCCCATCTGGCCCGGCAGATCCGCCATGCCAGCCATTACGCCCGCACCAACACGCCCCAGCCCGCCCACTGAACGCCCAGACGCCCGGGGCACGAGGACTACCCTCGGCCCCATCGCCGACCCACGGGAGAACAGTCCTCCAGATGAAACCCACCCTCTTCCAACTCCACCTCCTGCTGGCAACGCCCGTGGTCCTGCTCGGGACCCAGGTCGCCGGCCAGCTGGCCCCGGCCTCCCCGGCTCCGGCCCTGTTGTCCGGCCTGGGCCTGTTGCTGCTGTTCGCGGCGCCGCTCTGGTGGCGGCTCAGGCATGCCTTCTCGGAACCCAACCCATTGGGTGGCGGCCCTCCGGAGCAGATCTGGACCGCGGATACGGCCTCTGAGGTCTTCGCCCGTAATTTCGCCCGGACCGGAATCCTCCTCGGGGTGGCCCTGGCGATCAGCGTCATCGTCTTCGCCCTGACCGGTGCCCACGAGCCACCGGACCAGGCGTTGGAGGTGCTCTCCTACATCATCCAGGGGCTCTTCGTGTTGACGGCCTTCACGCTCACCATCACCTCCGTGCCGTTGGATACCGCCTCCCATGACGCGGTCGGTGACTCCCGGAAGTCCATGAAGCGGATCAACCAGGTGGCCTTGGGCGGCAAGGACCTCCCCCTCACCGAGCACGATCGACTGGTGGCCCTCCGCGTGGCGATCGTGGCACCGCTCAGGCTGCGTCTACGGGGCTTCGGCATCACCTTCTTCCTCGCGTTCCTCGCCGTGGGCTTCGGCAGGAACATCGCGCTGGGCGAGGGCGACATCTTCGACTTCCTCCTCCCGGCCCTGCTTCTTCTGCTCGCCCTCATCCGGATCCCCTATGTGGCCGGGCAGTTACGTCGGGCCCGCCACTACGCCAGCGAAAACCTTCCCCGTCCTCTCGCCGAACGCTCAAGCGCCAACGTGGAGGACCGATGAAAACGTGGTTCTTCCTGACCTACACCATCAGCGGAACCGTGCTCGTCCTGTTCGCGGCCCTGGGCGCCGGCCAGTTGGCGCCCGGGTCCCCGGTTCCTGCCCTGGTGACCGGGCTGGGGCTCTTGGTGATCCTGGGGTTCCCGCTCTGGTGGCGGCTCAGGGACGCCTTTTCCACACCGGATCCGCTGCGTGGCGGACGGGCCATCGCCTCCTGGGCGGAAGCCACCCCGGTCATCTTCGCCCGCAGGTTCGCCCTGGTCGGCGCCGTCCTCGGCGGTGGGCTGGCGATCAGCGTCGTCCTCTTCGCCTGGTTCGGCGCCACCAATCCACCCGCCGCGGCGTTTGAAACACTGCTCGGGTACCTCCAGGCGCTGTTTCTGGCCGCCGCCTTCACGGCCATCTTCTCCGCGACGTCCGTGGGGCAGGCACTGCTGCGTGCCGCAGGAAACAGCCAGGAGCAGTTGAAAAGGATCAACCAGGTGGTCCTGCGCGGTCGGGAGATGGACCTGGACGGACAGGAGCAGATCCACGCCGCCCGCGTCGCCTCGGTCCTGCCGGTGTCCGTCCCGTTGCAGACCTACGGTTTCGGTTACCTCTTTGCCTCGACGGGCACGATCTTCGCCCGCCAAGCCCTCGTGGGTCAGGGCGGTTTCTTCGGTATCCTCTTCCTGATCCTGCTGGTGATCTTCGTGGCGGTTCTGGTGCCCCGCACCATGCGCCAGGTGCGCAAGGCCCGCCGCTACGCCAACAAGCACGCCGGTCTGCTCGCCGAATGAAACTGCCCTACCGTTGCCCCGCCTTGGACCTCCACAGCAGATACACGAAATAGGGGGTCCCCACCAGGGCGGTCATGATGCCCGCGGGGATTTGCGCCGGGGCGATGACCGTACGCCCGATCGTATCGGCCAACACCACCATGCAGGCCCCCAGCAACGCGGCAACCGGCAGAACCCGGGCATGGCGTGATCCGACCAGGCTCCTGGCCGCATGCGGTGCAACCAGACCGACGAAGGCAATAACCCCCACCGATGACACGGCGCCGGCCGTCAGCATCACGGCCGTGGCGAGCAGGACCAACCTCGCCGGGGCCAGGCTGATGCCCAAGACCCGCGGCGAATCGTCATCTACGGCCAGCAGGTCCAGGTCACGACGCGCCCCGGCCAGCACCGGCAGCGCGAGCAGCAGCGCCACCAGGGGCGGCAGCACCGAGTCGAAGCTGCGCCCATAGGTCGAGCCGGAGAGCCAGGTCAACGCCTTGGCCTGGTTATGCGGGTCGGTGGAGACCAGGATGATGGCCACCAGGGCCGCCAGCCCGGCGGAGATCCCGACGCCGATGAGGACCAACCGGTTTTGTTGCAGCCCACCGCGGAAGGCCAACCCGAACACCAACACGGCGGTCAGGGTCGAACCCGCCAGCGCCGAGCCGGTGATCAGCCAGGCCCCGGCCAACGGCACCGTGGTGATCACCGCAATGGCCGCCAGTCCCCCACCCGCGGAGACGCCGAGCAAACCGGGTTCGGCCAAGGGATTACGTGAGATGGCCTGGATCAGGGCGCCGGCGAACGCCAGGGCGGCCCCGGCCAACAAGGCCACCACAACCCGCGGCAGCCGGGTGTTCAGGACGGCGGTGACCGTCGGGCCCGCGTTCCCCATCAGCCAGTTCGACAGATCCCCGAGCAACAGTTTTGCGTCCCCCAGCAACGCCCCGGCCCCGAGCAAGCCCACCAGCAGGACCACGAGCCCGGCCACCACCGCCAGATACCTGGCCGGAGACCTCAGCTTCGCCAGGGTATCGCCCATCATGGCCGTTCCGGCATCTCTCATCCGGTAGGCCAGCACCACCAGGAACACCGCCCCGAACACCGTGGTGACGGCTCCGGTGGGCACCTCCACCCCGGCTGCGGCCCCCAGGATCAGGCGCACCAGCACATCCGCACCGATCACCACGATGGCCCCGACCAGTCCGGAGACCGGCAGCAACGCCCGGTGTCGTATGAGTCCGTCGACCCTCGTGGCCAGCAACCTCACGATCGCCGGGGCACAGAGCCCGACGAAGCCGATGGGGCCGGCAATGGTGACCGAACAGGCGGCGAGCAGGACCGCCAGAACGACGGCGGCAATTCGTCCGGCCCGCGGGTCGGCTCCCGCCAGCCGGGAGGCATCATCGCCCAGCGAAAGCAGATCCAACCGGCGGGCCAGCAGGAGCAGACCCACCGCACCGAGCAGGATCAGCGGGGAGAATTCGCGTAGATCGGTGCTGCTGGTATGCCCGATGCTGCCACTGCCCCAGGCCAGCAGCCCGGTGGTTTCCTGGTTGAAGAGCAGCAACAGCGCCGAGGTCACCGAGGACAATCCCAGCGCGATGGCGGTTCCGGCCAGCACCAGACGCATGGGCCCGCCGCTGCCGGAACCTCCCGCCCCGGAGAGCCCCAGGACCAGCAGGGCGGCGGCCAGACCGCCGATGAAGGCCAGCCCGCCGGAGGCCAGCGAAGGCAGGGCCACCCCGAAGGCCGCGACGGCGACGATGACCAGATGGGCCCCGGCGTCGACCGCCAGGGTGTCCGGGGAGGCCAGCACGTTGCGGGTGGCCGATTGCAGCCCGGCCCCGGCGAATCCCAGCGCCACCCCGACGAGCAACCCGGCCAGCAACCGCGGAATGCGTGAGGCCTGCAGGACGGCGGTCTGCTGGTCGGTGCCTTCCCCGCTCAGGATCCGCAGCAGATCGGCCGCCCCCACGGTGGCGGTGCCCTGGCCCAGGTGGATCAGCCCCAGCAGGACCAGCAGGCCCAGCCCGCTGGCGGCGACCACGGCGATCCCCCGGCCCCGGCGTCCCGGCGTCGTCCGCCGTTCTGGGTCCTGGGGCGGGGAGGCCCGTTCGGTGTCGAGACTCATCCGGCGTTCAGGAAGCGGTGAGGGTGGAGACCAGGGACTTGACATATTGAGTCATCGAGGAGGGGCCGCCGAACATCCAGATCCCGTCATCGAGGCGCTCCACGTTCCCGTCCTGCACGAAAGGCAGTGACGTCCACACCGCATTATCCTTCAGCGCGTCGGTGAAGTCCCCGTCGACGGGGCTGCCGATGTAGACAAAATGGTCGGTTTTTAGTTTGGTCAGCGCCTCGACGTCGGTCGTGGCGAGCCCATAGGCGGGGTCGCCCTCCAGGGTCCATGGTGCTTCCAGGCCCAGCTCGGTATTGATATCCGTCAGCAACGATCCTGCGGGGTAGGGCCTCAGGGACACCTGGCCGTCGGCGACCCAACCGTCGGTGAAGGCCACGCGGGCCCCGTCCAGCCCGGCATCTGCGAGGGTGTCCCGCCCCTCGGCGACGGCCTTCTCATAGTCGTCGATGGTCGCCGCGGCGGCTTCCTCGGTGCCGGTGGCCTGAGCGATCAGGTCCAGGTTCTCGGTGGCCTGGTCAATTTGCCGGCTGGCATCGGCCGGGGTGATCACGAAGACCGGGGCCAGGTCCTCGAGCTGGGCGATGACGTTCTCCGGCAGATCCGTGGTGGCCACGATCAGATCCGCGTCCAGCGAAGCAACGGTCTCGAAGCTGGGCTCGCCCCGGGTGCCGATGTCGGTGACCGTATCGTCCAGGGGTTCGGCTGTCACCCAGTCGGTGTAGCCCTTGACGTCGGCCACCCCGACGGGCATCACTCCCAGGGCGACCAGGTCCTCCACGACAACCCATTCGGTGCCGACGACCCGGGTGGCCGGCGCGTCGAGTTCGATCTTTTTTCCACGGGTGTCCGTCAGGGTGACCGGGCCGGCGGACTCGGCCGGGGCCTGACCGTCAGCGGTGCTCCCGGCGGGTTCTTCGGTGGTACCGCAACCGGTCAGCAGCAGGGTCGCAGTGGTCAGGATGAGCAGGGGGCGCAGGAGCTTCATGGGGCAGGGGTTCCTTCGGATCGGTGGTCGGAGGCAGGGGTGTTCCACCGCCGGGGCGGGCGGCGGGCGTGAAGCCGGCAGGTTAGACGAGCGCGCCGGCGCGTTTGCCGAGGGCGTGGGTGCGAAGCCGTCCCGTGAACGGGTCGGTATGGGTGACGACGTCGATGCCGTAGACCCTGCTCAGCAGCCCGGATTCCAGGGCTTGCTCGGCCGGGGCGTTGGCGAGGATGCGGCCTTCGGAGAGGACGGCGATGCTGTCGGCAATATCGGCGGCTTCGTCGAGGTCATGGAGGACGACGCCGATGGCCACCTGATGGTCGCGTGCCAAATCGTGGATCAGGTCGAAGATTTCGACCTTATAGCGCAGGTCCAGATGGTTGGTCGGCTCGTCGAGCAGCAGGATCGAGGTGTCCTGGGCCAGGCAGCTGGCCAGCCAGACGCGTTGGAGCTGACCTCCTGAGAGTTCATGGACACCGCGGTTCGCCAGCTCGGTGATCCCCGTCAGCTCCATGGCGTGTTCGATCGCTGCCGCCCCGTCGGGGTCGGCCGCCCGCCAGCGTCCCCGATAGGGGTGCCTGCCGAATTCCACGACGTCGCGCACACTGAGCCCGTTCGGGACCGGACGGCTTTGCGCCAGCAAGGTCACCCGTTGGGCGAACTCACTACGTTTGAGGGCCAGGGCATCGGTGCTGGCACTGGCTTCTTCCAGCTGCAGGGCCCCTGACTCGGCATCATGCAGCCGGGCCAAAGCGCGCAGGAGCGTCGATTTGCCGCTGCCGTTGGGGCCCACCAGCGCCAGGATGCGGCCGGGTTCCAGCGTGAGGAACGCATGGTGGACGACGTCGGTGCTTCCGTAGCGCAGGTTCAACCCGTCGGCCGTGAGCATGACATTAGGTTTATTGGACATCACGCAAACATATTAGCTTAGGCTCACCTTACTGACCAACCTGTGGTGTGATCCGCATCGGTGTGGGAACCCCATGCCCGGAACCGTGAGCTACTCCCCCGCCACATCGCGGCGCAGTTCGCGTTTGAGGATCTTATGGCTGGGCCCCAGCGGGAACTGGCCGACGAAGCGGATGCGCCGCGGGTATTTATGCTTGGCCAGCCGGGTCCTGCTCCAGGCGATGATGTCCTCCGCGGTGGGCTCTGCGCCGTCGTCCCCGGTATCCCTGATGACCACGGCACAGATCTCCTCGCCGCGTTCCTCGTCGGGAACCCCGATGACCGCTACCTGCTCGATGCCGGGGCAGCGGGAGAGGACCTCTTCGACCTCTCGCGGGTAGACGTTGAATCCGCCGCGGATGATGACGTCCTTGGTGCGGTCGAGCACCGTGATGAAGCCGTCGTCGTCCATGGTGCCCAGGTCCCCCGTGCGGAACCAGCCCTCGATCATCGCCGCTTCGGTGGCTTCCGCGTTGCCGAGGTAGCCGGCGAAGACGTTATGCCCGCGCACCAGGATCTCACCCAGTTCGCCATGGGGCAGTTCGGCAAGGGTCTCGGGGGTCGTGCGGTCGCTGATCATGACGTCGACACCCCAGATCGCCGGCCCCACGGTGCCCGGTTTCACACCGGCGTTAGGGGTGTTCGTGGAGACCACCGGTGAGGTTTCCGAGAGGCCGTAGCCCTCAAAGATGGTCACGTCGAAGGCGGCGTTGAACCGCTCCATCAACGTCTGCGCCATGGCAGCTCCCCCGGAGACGCAAAGCCTGAGTCTCAGTAGTTCGGATTCGCCCTCGGCGGAGGCGAGCAGCTGGTGGAACATGGTCGGCACACCATGGAAGACGTCGACCTGGTGCTCGCGGATCAACCCCAGCGCCCCGGCGCCGCTGAACCGGGGCAGCAGCACCAGGGTGGCGCCGAGCCGGAAGACTGCGTTCATGCTCGCGGTCTGCCCGAAGACGTGGAAGAGCGGCAGGCAGCCCAGCGCCACGTCGTCGTAGTGGACGTCGTTGGCGTCCACCGCCGATACGGTCGCGTTCATCACCATGTTCACCTGCGTCAGGATGGCCCCCTTGGGGGTGCCGGTGGTCCCCGAGGTGTAGAAGACGACGGCGGGGTCCTCGGCTTCACGCGCCACATAGTGGGCCAGCTTCGCCGGTTCCAGTCCAGCGTCCAGGCCCGGGTCTTCCGCGTCCGGCTGTGGCCAGGCGCTGGTCACCACCGGGATCCCCACTTCCGCGGCCGCGGGACCTCCGACCGGCAGGAAGGAGGGGTGGCAGATCAGCATCGTGGCGCCACTGTCGGCCAGCACGTGCACGACCTCCGGGACGGTGAGCAGCAGGTGGACCGGTACGACCACCCCGCCGGCGGCGAGCACGGCATAATAGGAACGTGGGAAGTCCACGACGTTGGGGCTCATGATGGCCACCGCGTCACCGGCGCGGATCCCGGCACCGGCCAACGAGGCCGCCTGTTGAAGCGCTTGGCCCCATAGCTGTGCGTAGGTGTAGGACGTTCCTTCGCTGATCACTGCCGTCTTCTGCGGATACTTGCGCGCCGACCCTTCCAGAACGGCGGCGAGGGATAATGCTGTCATGCCGGGTTTTCCTTCCTGGGATCCGATACGGATGGGGCTGCCAGCAGGGCGGCCACCGAGGTTTCCAGCACTGCTCTGGCGTCGGCAACGGAACGTTCCAGGTACTGGCGCAGCAGTTGCCAGCTGGCCCAGTCGGAGGCGACGACCAGGGCCGCGACGAGTCGTTCCCGCTCCCCCGCCTCATGCCGATCAAGTTCTTCGGCGAAATGGGCTTCGATTTCTGCGCGAATTCTCTCCAGGTTCTGACGCAGATTCTGTTGCAGCACGGGTGAGAAGGGGCGTTGCACATCGGCTGCCCGCGCCAGTGGTGCCAGTTCCTCCAAGGCTGCGGCCCGGTGGCGCGCGTAGGCCTGGATGCGTGCGGGCAGGCCGGTGCCCTCGGGCGGCGGGGTGAAGGCCGAGGCCCGGTCATCGAGTTGTCGGCGGGCGGAGGCGGCCATCACCGCCTCCATATCGGTGAAGTGGCCCCAGAGCGTCCGGGGGGACACCCCCGCGCGTTCAGTCACCTGGCGGGCGGTGGGTTTGAGTTCCCCGTCGGTGATCAGCCCCAAATGGGCGTCGACGATCTGGGAGCGGGTGCGTTCGGCCCGGGCGCTGCGGCCGTCCACGTCGTTCATGCTCGACCATTTCCCGGGGCGCCCTGGCCGTCCGGGGTCGCCTCGGTCAGCCAGGGGGCCGGTTCCAGCGTCGGATCCCCGGTGGCCCGGGCGTGCTGGCGGAGCCGATCGGCGATCCGGGCGCACCCGATCTGCTGGGCGTAGAACATGGGCCCTCCCCGGTAGGCGGGCCAGTTATAGCCTTTGACCCAGATGAGGTCGATGTCCCCGGGGCGTTCGGCGATGTCCTCGGCGAGAATCCGGGCACCTTCGTTGATCATCGGGTAGAGCAGCCGTTCGAGGATCTCCGCGGAGTCGATTTCCCGGCGTTCGATCCCCTGTTCGGCGCTGGCAGCTTCGATGATGTCGGTGACTGCGGGGTCCTCCTGACGCTCACGGCCCTGGTAGGCGAAGAAACCTGCTCCGGTCTTTTGCCCGAACCTGCCGGCCTCGCAGAGCGCGTCACTGACGGCAGCTGTGGTGCCCCGGGCCTGGCGGTTGCGCCAACCGATATCCAGCCCGGCCAGATCGGCCATGGCAAACGGGCCCATGCGGAAACCGAAACCGGTCAACGCGTCATCGACCTGCCCCGGAAGCGCCCCTTCCAGCAATAAGGCCTCGGCCTGGCGGGCGCGGACTTCGAGCATCCGGTTGCCCACGAACCCATGGCAGACCCCCACCACGACGGGGCATTTGCCCAGCCGCCGGGCCAAGGAAACCGCTGTGGCGAGAACCCGGGTCTCGGTGGCCTCCCCCCGGACGACTTCCACCAGTTCCATCACATTCGCGGGGCTGAAGAAGTGCATTCCCAGCACGCGGCCGGGATGGGCCGTGGTGGCGGCGAGTGCGTCCACATCGAGGTAGGAGGTGTTCGTGGCCAGTACTGCGTCCTCGCTGGCGTGGGCATCCAGTCGGGCGAAGATCTCTTTTTTGACGTCCAGGTCCTCAAAGGCCGCTTCGATGATGAGGTCTGCCGAGGCCAGGTCGGCGTAGTCGAGGCTTCCGCTGATGCGAGCAAATTGTTCGTTGGCCCTCTGGGGGCTGCGGCTGCCGTGGGAGACCGAAACGTCCAGAGTCGCCCGGACCTGGGTCAGGCCGCGGTCCAGGGCTTCGGCAGAGGTTTCCACCACGGTGACCGGAACCCCCGCGGTGGCCAGGGCCAACGCGATGCCCCCGCCCATGGTCCCGGCACCGATGACTCCGGCATGCCGCACGTCGCGGGCGGCTGTTTCTCCCGGGGCGGTGGCGAGGGCCCGGGGCGTGCGGCTGGCCCGTTCGGCGGCGAAGAGGTGGCGACCGGCCGCCGATTCGTCGCTGGCCAGCCGCTCCAGGAACTTCTCGCGTTCGAGCTCCGCCCCGGCGTCGAATCCCTGCTCGATGCCTGCGGCGAGGGAGTCCACTGCCGCCCGGGCCGCGAAGGGGTCCTTGGCCTTGCGCAGTGCCGGGGCCGCGAGGCGTTCGATGGTTCCCGGAACGGCTGAAGCTTCGGCGATCCGCCGGTTCAGGTCACGGGTTCTGGTGGGGGGCGTCGACTCGGTTCCGGGCTCCTCGTCGAGCCGGGAAGCCGCCCAGGCGACGGCGGCACAGGAGAAATCCCCACCATCAAGAACCGCGTCGATGAGCCCGTCACCTTCGGCAGTGGCTGCACCGACGCGCGTTCCGGTCAGGATCATGGCCAGTGCCCGTTCGGGCCCGACGAGTCGCGGCAGCCGCCCGGTGCCGCCGGCCCCCGGGATGAGCCCCAAGGTGATTTCCGGCAGCCCGAGCAGGGCCTCGGGGTGGGCGACCCGCCTGTGGGCGGCCATCGCCAATTCCAGCCCCCCGCCCAGGGCCACCCCGGAGATGGCTGCGGTCACCGGCAGGGCCAACGACTCGATCCGGTCCACGAGTTCGGGCAGCGAGATCCTGTCGGTGGAGCCACCGAATTCGGTGATGTCGGCGCCGGCGGAGAAGGCCTTCTCCGTGCCCGTGAGCACCACGGCGCGCACACCTGACAGATCCGCCACGTCATCGAGGGCCTGGGCGATCGCCGTGCGGGCCGCCTGCCCCAGGGCGTTGACCGGCGGAGCCAACAGGGTCAGCAGGACGACGTCGTCGTGCCGGGAGAGGGCGACCCGGGGCGCGGGGCGGGAGCTGCGGTCGGTCATGGAGCCCTTCCGGTGGGGGTGCAGGTACTGGCAGGCTATTGATTCGGCGGCAGGGTTATTTGAAGGCTGAGATGCCGGTGATGTCCCGGCCGACCAACAACGACTGGATCGAGTCGGTCCCTTCATAGGTGCTGACAATGTCCATATCGGTCAGATGCCGGGCGATATGGCGTTCGATGAGTACACCGTTCCCGGCGAGCATGTCCCGGGCCTCGTTGCAGATCCATTTGGCCTTCTGCGCGGTGGACATCTTGACCATGGAGGCCATCGGACCGGTGAGTCGGTCGGTCTCTGCCAGCTCGGCCATCCGGGTGCACATCAATTGCATGGCGGTGAGCTCGGAGAGCATATTGGCCAGCTTGTTCTGCACCAATTGGAAGCTGGCGATCGGTTGGCCGAATTGTTCGCGCTGACCGGCGTAGGTGGCGGCGATTTCGTAGGCGGCCATGGCGTGGCCTACCGCTTCCCAGGCGGCGCCGCCACGGGTTGCGGTGAGTACCCGGGAGACATCGCGGAAGGAGTGGCAGTTCTCCAGTTGGTTGGCCGCGGGAACGCGCAGTTCCGAGATCACGATATCGGATTGCCGGATCGCCCGTTTGCCCATTTTCCCGGTGATCACGGTGGGTTCGTATCCTGCGGGGTAGGTACCGTCGTCGTTCTTCTCCATGACGAATCCCTTGACCTGGCCGTCGGCTGCGTCACGGGCGAAGACGACGACGATATCGGCGGCATCCCCGTTGCCGATCCAGCGTTTATGCCCGTTGAGGACCCATTCTCCGCCCTCGCGGCGGGCGCTGGTTTCCAGGGCAACGGAGTCGGAACCGTGCTCTGGTTCGGTGAGCGCGAACGCCCCCGTGCGCTGAAGCGTGGCCATCTCCGGCAGCCAGCGTTGGCGTTGTTCCTCGCTGCCGAGCATGGCGATGGTCCCCATACCCAGCGATGAGTGCACGCCGATATAGGTGTTGATGGAGCCGTCGCCGCGGGAGATTTCGCGGGCGACGATTCCTGCCGCCCGGCGGCTCAACCCCGGGCACCCGTACCCTTCGATGGTGCCGCCGATGATGCCCAGGCCCGCCAAGCCGGGGCGAAGCTGGTGCGGGAACTCGGCCCGTTCCCAGTACTCATTGATGATGGGCAGGACATCCGTATCGACGTAGGCTCGGATCCTGTCGCGCAGGGCGATCTCCGCATCGTCGAGTTCCTCGTCGAGCAGGAAGTAGTCGCTGGTGACCGTCATACCGTTTTTCACGCTGCCATCCTGTGGTGGGGGGAACTGGCGGGTCGAGCAACCCGAACAATTTGCACACTAACTGCAAATTGTTTCTCGGGCAAGGGTTTTCGGTGGACCGGCGACCGTCTCAGCCGGCCGCCGACCGTGCTGCGGCGATGAAGGCGCGGATCAACCCGGTGTCCTTGACCCCGCGCCGGGATTCCACCCCGCTGGAGACGTCGGCGCCCGTGGCCCCCGAGCTGTTCAGCAGGGCCGCGACATTGTCCACGGTGAGCCCTCCGGCCAGCAGCCAGAATCCCTCAGGGGCCCGGCCGGCCAGCACCGAGGGGTCGAAGGTCTCACCGGCCCCGGGGTCGACGGCGTCCAGCAGGATCCGCTCGGCGGCCCACTCGGCGCGATCGGCCGAGGACAGGGCGGCATACGCCGGGGCGGAGAAGGCCCGCAGGGTGCGATAACCAGCCTCCTGGGCGGCGCGGATATCGGCCAGGGGTTCTTCACCATGCAATTGGACGGTGGACACTCCTGCCGCTGCCGCGGTGGACAGGACGACATCGAGGGGCTGGTTGCGGAAAACCCCTACGGTTTCGACCGTTGCGGGGACGTCGTTGATCAGTTGGCGGACCACCCCCGGCTCCACGGTCCGCACACTGCCGGGGGCGAAGATGAATCCCAGGGCATCGGCCCCGGCCTGGACGGCGGCAGCCACGGTTTCGGGCGTGCTCAACCCGCAGATCTTCACATAGCGTTCGGTCATGTCCGGGCTCCGCTCCTCGCCTCCGCCCGGCAGCTCGCCGGGGTGCTCCCCTAGTATCCTGCACGGGGCCGTGCCTCGGCCAGCCGTCCGAGGGCAGGGCCGGCGGATCAGTCGCCGGGTCGGTCGCCGTCGGAAACCCTGGTGTGGATGCGTTCGCCGTCTCCCCCGAAAATGCTCAGCACCTCCACGGATCGGCCATCCGCCGATCCCATGGCGTGCGGGATCCGGGTATCGAATTCGGCGGCCTCCCCGGGTTCGAGCACCAGGTCCCGATCCCCCAGCAGCAGGCGCAATTTCCCGGAGAGCACATACAGCCAGTCGTATCCATCATGCACGCGGGGCTCCGGCATGACTTGGCGTCCCGGATAGGTCATCCTGAACGTCTGCGTGGGCGAGTTCGGCGGAGACAGCCTGAGGGTCTGGATGCCGTGGTGCATGCTGCGGGTGGGGCGGACGCGCGGGTCGGGCACCTCGGCGGGGATGAGCTCGTCGATGCCGATGCGCAGCGCTCGGGTCAGCGGCAACAGCAGTTCCAGGCTGGCCTGGCGCTTGCCCGATTCAAGCCGCGAGAGCGTGGACACCGATATGCCGGTCTTGGAGGCCAGATCCTCCAGCGTCCGATCCTGCTTCACCCGGGCAGCCCGGAGTCGGGGGCCGATCTGCTCGAGAACCGTATCCTTCACATCTTTCCCTTCTTGCTGTTTCTGCAAAGATATTTGCCATCATAGCAGTGGGGGTTCCACAGTAGAAGCATGAAAACCAACAGCAACTACGACGTCATCATCATCGGCGCTGGCGCCGCGGGTCTCAGTGCAGCACTGATGCTCGGCCGCTCGCTCCGCAGCACGCTCGTCCTGGACACCGGCACCCCGCGCAACCGCTTCGCCGCAGGGATCCAGGGTGTCCTGGGCCACGACGGCACCGCCCCCGAGGACTTCTTGGCCCGCGGCCGTTCCGAGGTCGCCGGCTATGGCGTCCAGTTCGGCACGGCGGCAGCCGCAACCGTCGTGGCAACCGACGCCGGTATCACCGTGACCGATACCCAGGGCCGGCACCATGCTGCCCGCCGCCTCGTGGCCGCCACCGGAATCAGCGATGAACTCCCGCCGCTGCCCGGCCTCGCCGCGGGCTGGGGAACCGATGTGCTGCACTGCCCGTATTGCCACGGCTGGGAGGTCCGCGGTCAACGCCTCGGCATCCTGGCCACCTCGCCCATGGCCCTGCACCAGGCGCAGCTGATCCGCCAGTGGAGCGACGACGTCGTCCTCTTCAGCGCCGGCGCCGGGCCCATCGACGACGCACTGGCCACCACCCTGGCCTCCCGGGACGTGGTGATCGACAACCGGCAGGTCACCGGCATCCTCAGGAACGACGCCGGGGCCCTCACCGGGGTGCGGATGGTAGACGGCGGGCAACGGAACCTCGACGCCCTTTTCACCGCCGGTGAACTCCACCCCCAGGACGCCTACCTTGACGGACTGGGTTTGACGCGGGAGCAGACACCTTTTGGCAGCTTCATCGCCGCCGATCCCACCGGCAAAACCAGTCACCCGAGGATCTGGGCTGCCGGAAACCTCGTCGCCCCGATGGCCAATGTGCCGATGAGCATGTCGGCGGGCACGATGG
The DNA here is from genome assembly GCF_052377615.1 of Arthrobacter sp. AOP36-A1-22. Lineage (NCBI taxonomy): Bacteria > Bacillati > Actinomycetota > Actinomycetes > Micrococcales > Micrococcaceae > Arthrobacter > Arthrobacter sp. AOP36-A1-22. The sequence continues at coordinate 69,329 of NZ_JBQSWX010000004.1, read as the reverse complement.
CTGGCAGCATGGTCAACATGGATCTGGTGACCGAGGATTTCAACCACGCAGCACAGCAGGTTCACGCGGCATGAACGAACGGAGCAGCACCGACATGGAGCACCAACACCACCACGACGAGGCGCCCATCGAGCCGCGCGCCTTCTGGGAAGCCCGGTACGGCGAGCGCGAAAGGATCTGGAGCGGGGCTGCCAACCGGGCCCTGGTGGACGTTGTTTCCCCGCTGAAACCGGGCAGCGCCCTGGATCTGGGCTGCGGGGAAGGCGGGGATTCGCTCTGGTTGGCCGAGGCCGGCTGGACGGTCACCGGGGCGGATATTTCCACCACGGCCCTCGGACGGGCCGCCCAGGAGGCCCGCTCCCGCGGCCTGGGCGCCGAAGACGTCAACTGGCTTCAGGTCGATCTGGGCGAGGACTTCCCTCCGGGGACCTACGATCTGGTCTCCGCCTGCTTCCTGGCTTCCCCGGTGGACCTGCCCCGCGGGGAGGTCCTGCGCCGGGCCGCCGAAGCCGTGGCCTCCGGCGGCACCCTGCTGATCGTCTCCCATGCCGCCATGCCACCCTGGTCCCGGCACCGGCACGATCCCGGCGAGGCCCCCACCTCCCACGGCCCCCACGACTTCCCCACCCCCGCCGAGGAACTCGAACTCCTCGGACTCGACGAGGACCGGTGGACAGTCGTCACCGCGGAGGCCAGGCCGCGGCAGGCCACCGGCCCCGAGGGCGCCGTCGTCGACCTGGAAGACACCGTCATCGTCGCCCGGCGAAACTAGCAGGACCGGGCCCAGGGCATTGCCGGCCCCCGCGGCCGGCGGCCCTGGCCGGGCGGCCGGCTCAGAGCAGGCCGAACCAGCCCTTGGCGATGGCGGCGAAGGCCCCGACGAACGCGATGATCAGGATGAATGCCCGGGCATGACGGTCATGGACGTGGCGCTGGAGTCGTTCACCGCCGAAGATCCCCACCACGATCGCCAGGACGATCAGCGCCCAGTACCACCAGGGCAGGATGAGTTGCTGCTCCGGGGCGAGGAGGACCTTCGACACCACGGAGACGGTTCCGGTGACCGCGAAGAAAGGTTGCATGGTGGCGGCGAAGGAGCGTTGATCCCAACGGGTGAGGACCGCGTATGCACTGACCGCCGGGCCACCGACCCCTGCCATGGAGCTGGTCAGCCCCGACAGCGCCCCGGCGGCGGAACGGATGCCGGGGCCTCCGACGGCGACGCTGGAGCGGGAGAGGCCCAGCGAAAGGAGCAGGGCGATCAGCACGATGATGCCCACCGACAGGGAGAGGACCGCGGACTCCAGCCGGGTGGCGATGAGCGCCCCGATGACGGAGCCGACGACGCTGAAGGCGGCCAGCCAGCGGAACGCGGACCAGTTGATGTCCTTCCAGACCCGCGGGGTGATCAGCGTGGAGGAGACGACGCCGCAGATGTTCACCAGCAGCACCCCCTCATGGGGGCCGAGCAGCAACACCAGGAACGGTGAGGCCAGCATGGCGAATCCCAGCCCGGCGACCCGTTGGGCGACGGCACCGATGAACACCAGGGAGGCCGCCACGGCCAGGAGTTGAAGATCCACCGCTACAGCCTACTGGGGGGCCCTTGAAGTTTGCGTCGGTTCCGAGGAAGCTGAAAAAATCCCCACCGGGCCACGGCAACAATCTCCAGGAGGTACCTCCCATGGCAGGAACGGTCAGCGACTTCGTGATCGAGCGCATCAGGGATTGGGGGGTCAGCCGCGTTTTCGGTTTCCCCGGGGACGGGATCGGCGCCTTCGACGGCGCCCTGGGCCAGGCGGAGCGTGAGGACGACGGGGTGGATTACATCCGTCCGACCCACGAGGAGATCTGCTCGCTCATGGCCACTGCCCACGCCAAGTTCACCGGCGAGGTGGGGGTCTGCGTGGCAACCTCCTCCCCCGGGGTGTTCCATCTGCTCAACGGGCTCTACGACGCCCAGATGGACAACCAGCCCGTCGTGGCCTTCGTGGGGCAACAGGGGCTGAACGCGCTGGGCACCTTCGGCCAGCAGGTCAGCAATCTGGAACGGGCGTTGGCGGATGTTGCGGTCTACGTGCAGACGATCGTCTCCCCCGAACAGGCCCAGGCCGTCGTGGACACCGCTTTCCGCACCGCCCGCGTCCGGCTGGGCCCCGCCGTCGTCATCCTCCCGCACGATGTCCAGGACCAGAAGATGCCCGCACTGCGCCCGCAGAGCTGGGTCTCGCGCTCCAGCGCCGTCGCCCCCTCCACCGCCGTCGTCCCTGCCCACAGTGAGATCCTCAAGGCCGCCGAGATCATCAACGCCGGCTCCAAGGTGAGCTTCCTCGTCGGGCACGGCGCCAACGGGGCCACCGCCGAGGTCCTGAAGGCCGCCGAACTCCGGGGCGCCGGGATCATCACCGCGTTGCGGGCCAAACAAGTCATCCCCTCCGAGGTGCCCCACCATTCCCAACAGCTCGGACTGCTGGGATCGCGGCCCAGCGTGGAGCAGATGGCCGACTGCGACACCCTGGTGTTGCTGGGCACCAACTACCCCTATGCCCAGTTCCTGCCGGAATCAGGGCAGGCCCGGGCCGTCCAGGTCGATCTCAAACCCGAACAGATGGGGCTGCGCTACCCCACCGAGCTGAACCTCTGGGGGGACGTGAAGGAGACCCTCACCGCCCTGATCCCCCATCTGCAGGCCACCACGGACTTCTCCTGGCAGGAGCGTGTCGCGGCGGGCATGAAGGAATGGGAAGCGGAGATGGAGGCCGAAGCCATGGTCTCCTACGACGACGGGGTGAACCCGCGCCGGGTCTACCACGAGCTCAACCAGCGTCTTCCCCCGCGCGCCATCGTCACCGCCGATGCGGGCTCGACCGCCGACTGGTACGGCCACCACATCCGGCTGCGCGAAGGGATGATGGGGGACCTCTCCGGACGGCTGGCCACCATGGTGGCGGCGATGCCCTATGCCACGGCCGCGAAATTCGCCCACCCCGAGCGCAGCGTCATCTGCACGATCGGCGATGGCGCCTTCCAGATGCTGGGCATGAACGAGCTCATCACGATCAAGAAGTACCTCTCGCGGTGGCAGAACCCGCAGCTGATCATCCTGGTCCTGCATAACGACGACCTCAACCAGGTCTCCTGGGAGATGCGCACCGAGGACGGCAACCCGCTGTGGCCGGCTTCCCAGGACGTGGAGACCATGGACTATGCCGGCTACGCCGAACTCCTGGGCTTCCAGGGGATCCAGGTCAGGAGCGATGACGAGGTCGCCGCCGCCTGGGATGTCGCCTTCGCCCACCGGGGGGTGACCCTCATCGATGCCTACACCAGCAAGAGCGTCCCACCGCTGCCTCCGAAGGTCGCCTTCGAGTTCGCGAAGAACACCGGGATGGCCCTGCTCAAGGGCGACCCCGAGGGCCTCGATGTCATGGCCGATACGGCCAAGGCGGTGTTCACCGAAGGGGTGGAGCGGGTCAAGGACACCCTGCATCTGGGGCACGAGCAGAAGCCGGAATCCGGGAACGGGCGGTAACGCGCAACCGGGGACGAATAAGCCTTGCTGGGGGCAGGGCACCGGCCTACATTGGAAGGAACGTCAGCTCCGTTCCCAGGGGAGGAATCATGCGCGTCGTTCTGATCATCATTCGGCTGCTCTTGCTGGTGACGGCGGTCGTGGCCATCGTGGGTGCTTTCACGGTCGTGGGCAGCGAAGCAGGTCGTGAGTTCTTCCACAGCAACCAAAACATGTGGTCGGGCCTGCTGGGTCTGTTCGTGGCCTTCTCGGCCGGGATTTCCGTCGCCGGCGCCGTGAGCCCACGCTGGATCCTCGCCCACCCCGGCGGCGCCCTCTTCGCCCTGGTGCCCCTAGTGGTCCTCCTGCTCATCAGGTTCTATTCGGCGTTCGATCACCCCGTCACCCTGAACGTGGCCCTGCTGGGTGCCTTATTCGCGCTGCTCGCACTGCTTCTGCAGCCGGCCGCAGCGCTGGCCCTGCGCAAGGAAAACGCCCGACGCCCCCGCTCGGTGGACCGCGAACGGGCCTTCTAACTGAGTCCGGCTTCATCCATCGAGACGATGACCCGGCCCTCGCTCGTTCCGGCCAGCAGCGATTCGAAGGCCCGCGGCAGACTCTCAATCCCGGTGAATCCGGTGTGGATCCCGCGGACCGTGCCCTCGCGCACCCATTGGCCGACCTCGGCCTCGAACTGGGGGCGCAGGTCCTCGTGTTCGGTGACGGTGAAGCCGCGCATGGTCAGTTCCCCGTAGATCAGCCGGGTGTAGTTCCGGGGTGCCCCCGACCCGGTGCCCTTCGCCACCGCCCCGCAGATCACCACGCGGCCGCCGTGGCGGAGCATCTCCAGGGCGGCTTCGAGTTGGTCGCCGCCGACATTGTCATAGTAGAGGTCGATCCCCTCGGGCGCGGCCTGCCGCAGCAGGTCCAGGGCTTCGCCATCATGCCGGTTCACGGCGGCGTCGGCCCCCAGCGTGCCGGTGATCAGTTCGACCTTCTCCGCCGAGCCGGCGCAGCCGATCACCCGGGCCCCGCGGGCCTTGGCGAACTGTACGGCGCAGCTTCCCACCCCGCCGCCGGCGCCCGTGACATAGACGTCCTCCCCCGGCTGGACCCGGGCGACATGGATCATCCCGGTATAGGCGGTGAAGCCCACATGCCCCAGGATCGTGAGGTGGTCCTCCAAGGCCAGGTCCTCGGCTTCGGCGCCGATCCGGCGCAGTTCCCCGGCCTCGCAGACCTCGATGCTGCGCCAGTGGACCTTTCCCACGGCCAGATCCCCGACGGCGAACGCCTCGCTGGCCGATTCGATGACCTCGACGACTGCGTCGCTGGCGGGGGTGTCCCCCACCCCGATGCCCGGGCCGTAGGCCGTGCCTTCGCTGCCGATCCGTGAGGCCAGCCCGGCATTCAGGCCCAGGCGGCGGATGGCCACAAGGACCTGCCCCGGTCCGGGGTCGGGCGTCTCGGCGTCGAAGACCCCGAAGTCCGCTGCGGTGACGGTGGAGTCGGGCAGGGCCGTGAGCTGGATTTCCTGACTTTTCATGCCCCCACCGTAGACCCGCCCCGTGCCACCCCCCAAGGTTTGGCACGGGACGGGAGTCATGCGGTCTTCCACCTCCGCCGGGGCGGATTCCCGGCTCTAGACCGGATGCGTGGAGACGAGTTTGGCGTGGACGACGATGTTGTCCTCATGCCGCAGGGTGGCCTTGTCGAACGGTCCCCCGCAGGTGATCACCCGCAGCTCGGCATCGTCGGTATTGGCGTAGGTCCCCGCGCTGGAGAAGGCGTCCTTCTTGGTCTGGATGATCTGGGTGACCTTGAAGACGGCGACCTTGCCGTCGGCGCGGGTCACCGAGATCTCGTCCTTCTTGCGCAGGTCCCCGAGCTTGAAGAACACCGCCGGGCCTTCGTCCTTGGTGGCAGTGACATGCCCCAGCAGCACGGCGGGGCCTTGTTCACCCGGTGAGGGGCCGCGCTTATACCAACCGGCCGGTGCGTCCGGGTCCAACGGGGGGACCCCGATGGTTCCATCGGCCTTGAGGCCGACGTTGAGCAGATCGGTATCGACGTCGATGGCCGGGATCTGCAGGCGGACCGGCTGCGAACGCTTCAGCGGCTTCGGAGCCGGAGCCTGGGTCTGCTTGGGCTTGGGTTTCGGTTTCGGGGCCTTCGACGATGACTCGGTGGTGGTCTTGGTCGGGGTGGCCGACGGCATGGCCGTCGGCGGTGGCGAGGTGGTGGGGGGCGCGCTGGGCGTGTCCGCGATGGCCTCGGAGGCCGGCGGCGAGGGCGGTGGTGCTTCCCCCCGCGCGCCGACTCCGATCAGGACTGCTCCGACGAGGCCGACCGTTGCGGTCACCGCTATCGCGGTGATGCGACGACCGCGGCCGTTGCGTGGGTTTTTCCGTGCGTGCTTCATCGGTTCCAGTCCTTTTCTTCTCCGGGGGTGCCTTTCCTAGTTCTGGTCTGCCTGACGACGGCGGACCATGAAGACACCGGCGCCGGCAGCTGCCAGAACCAGGCCGCCACCCAGGGCCATCGTGGAGGCGTCCATGCCGGCGGTGCTGCCACCACCGGTTTCAGGGTTGCCCTGAGGCATGTCCATCTGCCCGGCCGTCAACGTCCCGCACAGTGCGGGCGCGGTGGCTGCCAACGGCAGTTCGGGAACCAGTGGTGACTTGGCCTCCTGGGCGTCTGCGCCCAGGGTGGCCGGGTCGAGTCCGTGCACGACGACGGAGGCCTGGCCGTTCTTGATCCCGTCGATCGTCTTCTGGTTCATTTCGAAGGTGCGCTCATAGGTGAAGCTGTCACCCATGCCGGCGACTTCCAGGTCGGTGGCCGCCTTGGCACTGGTGTCTCCCTTGGTGGACAACGTGGTGGCCACCTCGCCGTAGGCGGAGCCGCCCTCGGGGGTGCTGACCACGCCGTCGCCGTTCTTGTCGTTGGCGATGGTCGGGCACTTGCCCGTGTCGTTCACGGTCACGTGGACGTGCTGGACGTGCGGGTACGGGTCGCCGTCGAAGGACTTGGCCAGGCCACTGACCTTCTCCGAGACCGTGGCCATGTTCCCGTCCAGGGTGATCGAAGCGGATCCGGAGGCCCCGCTGCCGTTTTGTTCGGTCAGCTGGGCCGAGTAGGAATCCGCTGCCTGGGCCCCTGCCGCGGAGAACGCGACCATACCCAGCGCCATTGCCGGCACGGCCAGTAGTTGGAGGTTCTTCTTCATGATCTTTTCCTTCCATCGGTGGCCCCCGTCTGAAGCGGCGGAAACCGGTGTTCGTGATGCGTTCATGATTCACAACACCTTCTGGTGGTGTCGCACAACACATTCGGAACCCTGCGCGTGTCCGGATTGGAAAGATCGTGAATTATTTTTCTGCCGCGCCTGAACCACCTTCGGCCAACCGCCGTTTCGTCTTGGCGGTGGCCGTGGAAGACCACGGGTCCTCGGGCCACGGATGCTTGGGGTACTTCCCGCGCATCTCCGCCCTGACCTGCGCGTAGGGGCCCGACCAGAACGAGGCCAGATCATCGGTCACCGCCAGGGCGCTGCCGCGCGGGGACAATAGATGGAACAACACCGGCACCCGCTCGTCGACCAGCCGGGGAGTTTCGGCCCACCCGAAGCATTCCTGCAATTTCACCGCGACGACGGGACGGGCCTGCTCGTCACCGATCGCCGGGTAATCGATGCGAACGTTGGACCCGCTGGGGACCTTGAGGCGCTCGGGGGCCAGCTCCGCGAAGCGCGAGGCCTGCGGCCAGGGCAGGAGCCGGCGCAACGGTTCGGCCAGATCGACCGACTTCACGCCGGCCCCGGCGGCCAACGCCTGGAGTTCGGGGCCCAACCAGTCATCCAACCGGCCCAGCAGGGCGCTCTCGCTGACATCGGGCCACGGGGCGCCGAGTTCTCGGTGCAGCAAGGCCATCCGGCGGCGCAGCCCATCGGCTCGGGCGGAGAAACCGATGATGTCCAGCCCACCGGTTTCCAGGGCGGTGGCGACGGCCGCGGCCGCCTCTTCCACGGAGGCGCGGACCGGCGTCGTGCCCAGGACGATGGACCCCAGCCGGCGTTCCCTCCGGGCCAGGACCCGACCCGATTCGAACCGGGCGTGGACCCGGTCGGTCAGCAGATGTCCGGCGGCGGCTTCGGCCGTCTCGGCATCCAACGGTGCCGCGGAGCGGATGACGGCCCCGGTTCCGGCGGCGGCCCGGCCCGCCGCGCGGGAGACCTCGGCGACGGCCAACCACGGCTGCCCTGCCAGCGAGGACCCGGCAGGCAGTCCGGCGCGGGTGCCCGAGGCCAACAGGTAGCTCTGGCCCGCCCCTGATTCGACCCTGCGGGCGATCCGGTCGGGGTAGGCTAGGGCGACGATGAGTCCTGCCTCCGCGGGGGCACCGGGCCCCGAGGCCACGGCGGTGGCAGCGGCGGGGGCCGCGGGCGCCCGGGTGCGGGCCAGGATGGCCTCCAGCCGGGTGGTCTCGCGTTTCCAACTCCGGCTCGCGGGGTCGGACCCGGAGCGCAGGGCCGCCAGCAGCCGGGTCAGATCGGCTCCCGGGGCGCGGGCCTCACCGGCGACCATGGCCACGATCTCGGCGACGGAACGGGCCGCTGCCTTGCGGTTCGTCCCGGCTTGGTGACCGGGAGCTGCCGCCTGCTGCCAGGCGGTCCCGTCGATCAGCGCCCGGGCGAGGCGCGGTTCGGCGGGGATGCCCGAGAGGGTCCGGCCCAGCCCGGTGGCCAGCCCGTTCACGTCGATGGCCCCGAGTTCGGTCAGCACGGCCAGCGCGTCGGCCAGGGTGGTCCGTGGCGGTTCCTGCGGCAGTTTCAGTCCCCTGGCACCGGGGGCGCCCCAGCAGGCCAGGGTCAGGGCCGCGCCGGTCAGTTCGGCGACGGCGATTTCCGGGGTCGGATGCCCCGGGGCGGCGCCGAAGGTCTTCTGGTCGTAACAGCGCACCACGGTTCCCGGTCCCTGCCGTGCGGCGCGACCGGCTCGCTGATCGGCCGAGGCCCGGGAGGCCGAGACCGTGACCAGGCCGGTCATGCCGCGGGTGGCATCGCGGCGGGGTTCACGGGCGAGCCCGGAGTCGATCACCAGCCTCACGCCGGGGACGGTCAGCGAGGATTCGGCCAGCGACGTGGAGACGACCACGCGTGGCGGGTCCCCCGCGTCCCGGCCCTTCACGGCCCGGTCCTGGCTGGCACTGTCGATCTGCCCGTGCAGTTCCAGCACTTCGACGCCCGCGCCGACCCGGCGGCGTAGTGCCCCGGCCACCTGGGCGACTTCCCAGGCCCCGGGGACGAAGACCAGGGCGTCGACGGCGGGGTCGGCGACCAGCGCGCTGTGGTGGGCGGTCGTGGCGGTGGTGGCCACATGATCCAGGAAGGCCCGCGTGACCCCGCGGTCATCCAGCCGGGCCACCGCGGCCGGTTCCCAGCGGGTCTCCAACCGGTGCAGTGCCGAGGGGCAGTCGATCACCGGGGCCGGGCCTTCGCCGTCGGCCGTGGACAACAGGGCGGCAAAACGGGGGGCGTCCAGGGTCGCCGACATGGCCAGGAAGGTCAGATCGCCGCGCAGTTCGTGGACCTCGGCGAGCAGGCCCAGCAGCAGATCGGTGTCCAGGGCCCGCTCGTGGACCTCGTCGATGATGACGGCGCCGATACCCTCCAGCCCGGGATCGGCCAGGAGCCGACGCAACAGGATCCCCGGGGTCACGAATTCGACCCGGGTGGCGGGCCCGGCGTGGTGTTCGCCGCGGACCGTGTATCCGACCCGGTCCCCGACCCGGCTGCCGTCGAGCTGGGCCAGGCGTCGTGCCGCGGCGCGGGCGGCGACCCGGCGGGGCTGGGTGACGATCACCCGGCCGGCCAGATTCGCCACCAGGGGTGGCACCAGGGTGGTCTTGCCGGTCCCCGGCGGCGCCTGGACGACGGCGGTGCCGGCCGGGGCGTTTGCGGCCAGGGCGTCCTCGAGGGCGGGCAGCGAGGCGGCGAAGACCAGCCCTGCTCCGAGGGTTTCCAGGTCGAAGGGCCGGTCGGCGCCGGGGGGCGGGGAAGTCACCCACCCATTGTGCCCGGTGGTGCCGCGGGCCCGGGACCGAACCGGGCCGGGCCGTGCCGGACACCGATCAGTCGAAGACCAGCACCAGCCGTCCACGGATCCCGCCGGCTTCGAGCAGGCGGTGCGCTTCGGCGGCACGGTCGGCCGGCAGGACGTCGGCGACCCGCAGGCTCAGCTGGCCGGCGTCGACGAGCCGGCGTAGCTCGTCGAGCTTCCCGTCCGAGTGGTAGTCGGCGGGGACGAAGACCTGGTGGATGGTGATGCCACGTTCGGTGGGACCGTTGAAGCCGCGCACGGTGGCGAAACCGCCCCCGTCCTTGACGGCCGGCAGCGCCACCTCGTGCTGGACCGCGGCGTCGAGCAGACCGTCGACTCCCTCGGGGTGGAGTCCGCGGATCTGCTGGGCGACGTCCGCACCGCGCGGGACCAGCTGATCGGCTCCGAGGTCCTCGACCAGTTCCCGGTCTTGGGGCGCGAAATCGGCCACCACCGTCAACCCGGCCTGTGTGGCCAACTGGATCGTGTAGCCGCCCAAGGTTCCTGCGGCCCCGGTGACCGCCAGGACCTGCCCGGGCTGCAGGTCCAGCCGCCGCAGTGCCTGCATCGCCGTCAACCCGTTCATCGGCAACGTGGAGGCTGCCTCGAGGGTGGTTCCGGCGGGGATCCCGGCCACCGAATCGGCGTCGGCCACCAGGTAGGAGACGTAGGCGCCTCCGTGTTCGCCATCGGGGACGGCCATGGCCATGACCTCGTCGCCGAGGGCGAAGCCTGCCCCGTCCCCGACCTCGTCGATGACGCCCGCGGCATCCATGCCCGGCACGTACCGGGGCTCCTTCGCCTCGGTGACCGCCGCGTTGGCGCCGGTGCGGATCGAGGTGTCCGTGGGGCTGACGGCGGTGGCACGGACCTTGATTCGTACCTGGCCCGGGCCGGCATGGGGCTCGGGGACCTCGTGGATGGCGAGGGCTTCCGGCCCTCCGAATTCTGTGACTCCAATGACCTTCATAGGGGCGACAACGGCCCCGAAGGGCCGACTATTCCGAGGCGCGCGGTGACCTGGGGCCCGGATATTCAACGACCCGACCCAAAGAATGACATGATCGGACGTGACCACGCCCCCTGACATGTAGGGTCCTGATGTACCTTCCCGCGAGCTTGCCCAGCCCCGATCCCGCCCTGTCCCAGCTGAACCTGGGGCCGTTGACGATCCACACCTATGCCCTGTGCATCCTGGCCGGCATCGCCGCCGCCATCGTGATCACCCAGCGCCGCCTGAAACGACGGGGAGGCAATCCCGAGGTCGTCCTCGACGTCGTGCTGTGGTGTGTGCCGCTGGGGCTGGTCGGCGCCCGTTTCTACCATGTGTTCACGCATATCAGCGACTACTTCTACCCCGGTGCCGACCCCTGGGACATCATCAAGATCTGGGACGGCGGCAACGCCCTCTACGGTTCGCTGCTCGGTGGTGCGCTCGGCGTGTTCATCGGCTGCCGGCGGGCCGGGGTCCGTTTCCTGTCCTTCGCCGACGCGGTGGCCCCGGCCATGCTCGTGGCCCAGGCGATCGGCCGGTTGGGCAACTGGTTCAACCACGAACTCTTCGGCCTGCCGACCACACTGCCCTGGGGTCTGGAGATCGAGTCCTCGAACCCGAACTTCCCCGCCGACGCAGCCATCGGCACCCTGTTCCACCCATTGTTCCTGTACGAGATCATCTGGAACCTCATCGGCGTCGCCGTCATCCTGTGGCTCGAGCGGCGGATGCGTGCCCGCTGGGGCCGCGCACTGGGCCTCTACCTCATCTGGTACGGCCTGGGCCGCAGCTGGCTCGAGGCCATCCGGATCGACCCGACCTCGGACGTGTTCCTGGGCATCCCGGCCAATATCTGGGCCTCCTTCGCCGCCATCGCGGTGGGCCTGGCGATCGTCATCGTCCAGGGGGTCCGCCATCCGGAGGCGGAGACCTCGGTCTACCGCGAGGGCTTCGAGCCGGTGGCCGAAGACACCACGGACGAGAGCACGACGGCGGAGGCAGCCCCCGAGGATTCCTCCGCGGATCCTGCCGAGCCGGCTCCGACATCAGCTCCGGAGTCGGCTCCAGAGGACCACGGCTCCGACCGTTCGACGTCGCCGGACGCCTAGGCACTTCGGGTCTAGCCAGTTCCAGCAGCACTCCAGCGGGGTTCCCGACCATATGGTCGGGGACCCCGCTGTTTTTCCACGGGCCCCTCACAGGGTTGGTTTCCCGGGCTTTCCGTGGGGTGCCTTCGATAGAATCGAAGACATGTTCGAATCAACGAGGACCCCGGAAACCCCGACGGCAGGACCTGCCCCCGGGGTGCTGACCTCGCTGTTGGACCTGTTGCCCATTTTGGGCACCGCCGGCCTGGACGAGGCCGGCCTCATCGACGTCCTGGCCGGCGCCGAAGCAGCGAAGAACGCCTTGTCCGGTCTCCAGGCCCGGGCAGCGGTGGCCCTGGACGCGGCCGTGCGCACCCGCCACCTGGCCGAAGGCCTCCCGGCGGAGAAGGCCGGGGCCGGGGTCCACACCCAGGTCGCGTTGGCCCGGTCCGAATCCCCGCATGCCGGGCACCGGCTGGTGGGGATGGCCCAGGCCGTGGTGAACGAGATGCCCCATGCCCACCACGCTCTGGCCACCGGCCGACTCAGTGAATGGCGGGCCACCCTGCTGGTGCAGGAAACCGCCTGCCTGGACGCGGAGCAACGCCGTCAGGTCGCTGAACAACTGTTGGCCGACCCTTCAGTGCTCGAAGGCGTCGGGACCCGGGCCTTGGTGGCCCGGGCCAGGAAATTGGCCTACGCGGCCTCACCGTCGGCGGTGGTGGACCGGGCCCGCCGGGCGGTGAAGGACCGCAGGGTCTCCCTGCGACCTGCCCCTGACACCATGTCGATCTTGTCCGGGTTGTTGCCGGTGGCCCAGGGCGTTTCGGTGCTCAAGGCCCTGACGATGGAAGCTGACCGGTTGGTGGGTATCGGTGATGGCCGCTCCCGCGGGCAGATCATGGCCGATACCCTGGTCGAGCGTCTGACCGGTCGGGCCAGCGCGGCTGCGGTGCCGGTGGCGATCCAGTTGGTCATGACCGACCGGGCGTTATTCCAGGGTGATGGCGAACCGGCGTTCCTTCCCGGGTACGGGGTCATCCCGGCCCAAGTGGCTAGGGATCTGATCCGCCGGGCCGGTGGCCTTCGTACCCCCGGGACCAGTACCGGCGGGGCTGATGATCTTCCCGCCCCACAGCAGTTGGCGTGGCTCCGGCGGCTGTATACGGCCCCGGAGACCGGGGAGCTGGTCGCGATGGACTCGCGTACGCGGATCTTTCCTGCGGGGTTGGCTCGTTTCATCGAGACCCGCGACCAGTGTTGCCGTAGCCCGTGGTGTGATGCCCCGGTCCGTCACCACGACCACGTGCTGGGGTGGGCTGCCGGGGGCAGGACCACCGCAGCGAATTCCGCGGGCCTGTGTGCTGAGTGCAATTACAGCAAGGAAGCCCCCGGGTGGAGGACCGAAACCGTGACCGGGGCCCGGCATACCACGGTGGTCACCACCCCGACCGGCCACCACTACCGGTCCCAGGCACCACCGCTGCCCGGAGACACCAGCTGAGACCCACCGGCCAGCAAGGCCTACAGGTCCAGTTGGGCCCGCAGATAGGGTGCCGTCCGGCTGCCCGGCGTCGCCGCGACGTCGGCGGGGGTGCCTTCGGCCATGATCTTCCCGCCGGCATCACCGCCGGAGGGACCCAGGTCGATCACCCAATCGGCGGCGGCCACCACATCCATCTCGTGTTCGACCACGACCACCGTGTTCCCGGCGTCGACCAACCGGTTCAGTTGGGCCAACAGCAGCTGTACGTCGGCCGGATGCAGTCCCGTCGTCGGCTCGTCGAGCAGGTAGAGCGTATGGCCGCGGCGGGCCCGCTGGAGTTCGGTGGCCAGCTTGATCCGCTGCGCCTCCCCGCCGGAGAGTTCGGTGGCCGGTTGCCCCAGCCGCAGATAGCCGAGCCCGACCTGCACCAGGGTCTCCAGGCTGCGCGCGGCAACGGGGACCTCCGCCAGGACGTCGGTGGCTTCATCGACACTGAGGGCGAGGATCTCGGCGATGTTCAACCCGCGATAGGTCACCTCGAGCGTCTCGGGGTTGTAGCGGGTTCCGTGGCATACCGGGCAGGGGCCGTAGCTTCCGGGCAGGAACAGCAGTTCGACGGCGATGTACCCCTCGCCCAGGCAGTTCTCACACCGGCCGCCGGCCACGTTGAAGGAGAACCGTCCGGCCCCGTAGCCGCGGCTCCGGGCCAACTCGGTGGCGGCAAACGTCTTGCGGACTGCGTCGAAGAGGCCGGTATAGGTGGCCAGGTTCGATCGAGGGGTCCGTCCGATGGGCTTCTGGTCGACCTTGACCAGCCGTCCGATGCGCTCGGCCCCCAGGATGGCCTTCACATGCAGCGTCTCCTCATCGGCCCCGGCGGCGCCATCGTCGTCGGCCGGTTCCACGGCGGGGGTCCGGACCAGTTCACCGACCGCATCGGCGAGCACCCGGCTGACCAGCGTCGATTTACCCGACCCCGAGACACCGGTGACCGCGGTGAGCACCCCCAACGGGATGCGCACATCCAGGTCCACCAGGTTGTGCAGCCCCACCCCCTGCAGTTCCAGTTCCCCTTCGGGCCTCCTCCCGGCGGAACCCCGACGGGGCCGGTCCTCCGCGTCGAAGAGGAAGGACCTGGTGATCGAGCCCTTCACCGCTTTCAGCCCGTCGACCGGCCCGGAGTAGAGCACCTCTCCCCCGCCTTCACCGGCCCGTGGACCGACGTCGACGATCCACCCGGCCCGGCGGACCACATCCATGTTGTGTTCGACGACGAACACCGAGTTGCCTCCGGCCTTCAGTTCTTCCAACACGGCCAGCAACGGTTCGGCATCGGCGGGATGCAGTCCTGCGGAGGGTTCGTCCAGGACGTAGACCACCCCGAACAGTCCGGAGCGCAGTTGGGTGGCGATCCGCAGCCGCTGCATCTCCCCCGGGGACAGTGTGGTGGTCCCGCGGTAAAGGCTCAGGTAGCCGAGCCCGAGCCCGATCAACACGTCGAGCCGCTCGACCAGATCGGCGGCAACCGTTGCGGCGACCTCACTGTGCTCGCCCGAGGACCCCGAGGACGGGGCCGCGGTGGATTCGTAATCCTCCTCGGTCAGCCCGGCCGTGGGTTGGAGTAGCTGGGCCAGCTCTCCAAGCGGGAGCCGGTTGATCTGGGAGATCGACCGGCCGGCGAAGGTGACGGCGAGCGCCTCGGCGGTCAGACCGGTCCCGCCGCAGGCACGGCACGGCCCGGAGACCATGAACCCCAGGACCTTCTCCCGCATGGTCGCCGATTTGGATTCGGCCAGCGTGTGCATCACATGGGACTTCGCGCTCCAGAAGCGGCCCTTATAGGGTTTGGCGATGCGGTCGCGTTCCGGGGTGACATGGACGACGGGTTGTTCATCGGTGAACAGCAGCCAGTCCCGGTCCTGCTGCGGCAGCATATGCCAGGGGGAGTCGACGTCGTACCCGAGTTCGGTGGCCACGTCCCGCAGGTTCTTTGCCTGCCAGGCCCCCGGCCAGGCGGCAATGGCCCCCTCGCGGATGGTCAGCGACGGATCCGGGACCAGGGTCTCCTCGGTGACGGTATGGGAGACACCCAACCCGTGGCACTCCGGGCAGGCGCCGACGGCGGTATTGGGTGAGAAGGCGTCGGAATCCAGCCGGGTGGCACCCTGGGGGTAGCTGCCGGCCCGCGAAAAGAGCATGCGCAGCGAGTTCGACAACGTGGTCAGGGTCCCGACGCTCGAGCGTGAGCTCGGCGAGCCACGCCGCTGCTGCAGGGCGACGGCCGGGGGCAGCCCGGTGATCGATTCGACCTTCGGGGTGTTGCCTTGCTGGATGAGCCGGCGGGCATAGGGGGCCACCGACTCGAGGAAACGGCGCTGCGCCTCGGCGAAGATCGTGCCGAAGGCCAGCGAGGATTTCCCCGAACCGGAGACCCCGGTGAACGCGACGATGCTGTCCCGCGGGACATCCACGTCCACTTCGACCAGGTTGTTCTCCCGGGCCCCGCGGACCCTGACGAAACCATCAGAAACACTCCGGCCGGGAACCATCTGCGGCCCGGCATCCGCCTTGGATTCACTCACCCGTCGAGCCTAACAACTGAGCGCCCTTCCACCGGTAGATGACGACGTCAAATGGGTCATGACCCCTTGCGAAGCGCGGGCCCCACTGGTAGTCCTGAGGGTGTCAGCCCACGACGGCGGACGCCGTCCCATGGGTCGCGGAAAGGTGGGTCCATCGTGGCCAAGCATGGCGAGGAAGCACACGAGCCGACGGCATCCGAACTGGAGGTCGACGACGGGCCGAAGGATTGGGCGGCAGGGGTCCCCGGCGTCACGCATTCCATGGGTCCTGCCTTGGCGCAGATGGGGCCGACGCGGACCGCCAAGACCGTCATGAAGCTGAACCAGAAGGACGGTTTCGACTGCCCCAGTTGCGCCTGGCCGGACCCGCACCATCGCAAGACCTTCGAATTCTGCGAGAACGGGGCCAAGGCCGTCACCTGGGAGGCCACCCCGATCCTCATCGACTCCGCCTTCTGGGCCGAGCATTCGGTCACCGAACTACGCTCCCGCACCGAATACTGGTTGGGACAGCAGGGCCGGCTGACCGAGCCGGTCTACAAGCCTGCCGGCGAGGACCACTACCGCCCGATCTCCTGGTCCGGGGCCATCGACCTGTTGGCGACCGAACTGAAGTCCCTGGACTCCCCCGACGAGGCGGTGTTCTACACCAGTGGGCGCACCTCCAACGAGGCGGCCTTCGCCTACCAGCTCTTCGCCCGCGGTTTCGGAACCAACAACCTGCCGGATTGTTCGAACATGTGCCACGAATCCTCCGGGTGGGCCATGGGCGAGAGCATCGGCGTCGGCAAGGCGACCGTGGCCTTCGAGGACTTCGAACGCGCGGACCTGATCATCATCATGGGCCAGAATCCGGGGACCAACCACCCCCGCATGCTCACCGAATTGGAGAACTGCAAACTCAACGGCGGTCACATCGTGGCCATCAACCCGCTGCCCGAAGCGGGGCTGCGCCGGTATAAGAATCCGCAGAAGGTCCGTGGCATCGTCGGCCGGGGCACCGACATCGCCGACCAGTTCCTGCAGATCCGCCTCAGCGGGGACATGGCCCTGATGCAGGCGGTCTCCAAACGGGTCCTTGACGCCGAGGCTGCCCACCCCGGCACCGTGCTGGACCATGACTTCCTGGACCAGCATTGCCAGGGGCTGGAGGAGCTGCGAGAACACCTGGCCGGGCTGGATGAGGAAACGGTGCTGGAGGCCACCGGCCTGGAATCGGCGGAGATCGACGAACTGGCCCACCGGTACATGGCGGCGGAGAACGTCATCATCACCTGGGCCATGGGGATCACCCAGCAGAAGAAGGGGGTCGACACGATCAAGGAGATCATGAACCTCCTGTTGCTGCGCGGGAACATCGGCAAACCCGGCGCCGGGGCCTCCCCGATCCGGGGCCACTCCAACGTCCAGGGCGACCGCACCATGGGCATCTGGGAGCAGATGCCCGACTCGTTCATGGATGCCGTGGCCCGCGAGTTCAGTTTTGATCCTCCCCGCCACCACGGTTTCGACTCGGTCCAGACCTTCGAGGCGATGCAGCAGGGCAAGGTCAAGGTCTTCGTCGCCCTCGGCGGAAACCTGGTCTCGGCGGTCTCGGACACCGGGGTGGCCGAAGCCGGCATGGCCGGCACCGACCTGACCGTGCAGATCTCCACGAAGCTCAACCGCTCCCACACCGTCACCGGTGCCGCTGCCCTGATCCTGCCGACCATGGGCCGCACCGAAATCGACATCCAGGAGTCCGGGGAACAGTTCGTCTCCGTCGAGGACACCGTTTGCGCGGTGCACCCCTCCTGGGGCAACGTCGAACCGGTCTCGCATCAGCTGCTCTCCGAAACGGCGATCGTCAGCCGGCTCGCCCACGCGGTCCTGGGCGAGCGGATCGACGCCGACTGGGTCGGGTTCGAGAAGAACTACGACCTCATCCGCGAGCACATCTCCCGCGTGGTCCCCGGCTGCGAGAACTACAACCAGCGGATCCGGCGCGAGGGCGGGTTCATCCTCGCCCACGGCCCGCGAGACACCCGCACCTTCCCGACCCCCACCGGCAAGGCCATGCTCACGGTCAACGAGCTGGAATACCTGTCCCGTCCCACCGGCACGCTGATCCTTCAGACGCTTCGCTCCCACGACCAGTTCAACACCACCATCTACTCCAACAACGACCGCTACCGCGGAGTCCGCAAGGGCCGTCAGGTGGTCTTCGTGAACGCGACCGATCTGGCCCAGCTGGGTTTGAAGGACGGGGACCATGCCGATGTCCACGGGGTGCACGACGACGGGGTGTCCCGGGTCATGCGCGGTTGCCGGTTGATCGAATACCCGACGACCCCGGGCTGCGTGGCCGCCTACTATCCGGAGGCCAATGTGTTGGTCCCGCTGTCCCTGGTGGCAGAAGCCAGCAACACCCCGGTCTCCAAGGCGGTCCTTGTCCGGCTAGAGAAGGTGGACGCCGAGGTACCGGTGGGCTAGCGGTACCCACCCGCCACGCATTGGTGCCCGCCGGAGACCTGACCTACCGTAGGGACCGGCATGCCAGCACCAAGCATCGATGGAGGACCCATGTCCCAGCCGGGGCCGTACCCGCAGCAGTACCCAGGCCAGAACCCCTACCAGCCCCATGGCCAGTACCAGGCTCCCCCGCCACGGGGCATGAGCATTGCCTCCATGGTGCTGGGAATCGTTTCGATCTTCGCCGGTTTCACCTTCGTCGTACCGATCGTCGGCCTGGTGCTGGGCATCATCGGGCTCCAACGCGAGCCGGCGGGCAAGGGCATGGCCATCGCCGGTCTCATCCTCAACGGCCTGATGCTGCTGGGCTGGCTGCTGCTCATCGCCGCCATCATCTTCCTCGGCGGGATCTTCGCCACCATGGACTACTCCTCCACCATGAACACGTGATCCGCCGTTCCGCCGCGCTGATCTCCAGCGGACTCCTGCTGGCCTTGGTCCTGGGACCGCTGACGGTCCTGGTCTCGGCCGTATCGGGCGTGACGAGCATGGCCGGCAGCTTCTACGGCATCACCGACGGACCGGGAACCGGCGCCCTGGTCGTGCTCTGCCTCGGTGGCCTGCTGGTCCTGGCCGGTTGGATCATCGCGATCATCGGTTTCCACCGTCTGGCCGGCACGGTCGATGCCCTGGGCCGGCACCATTTCGGCCCGTAGCCCCCGGCCCCGACCCTCGAGGCACCAGCACCCCGTTGAGTCCTGCCGCGTCGTCATGCGGCCCCCGGTTCCCCGATGCGCGATAATGGTCGAAGCATCCGCTTCGGCAAACCGCCACGAAAGGCCGCCCCATGAGCACGCTGAAGGAACAACTCCGCCTCGATATGACCGCACACATGAAGTCCGGCGACAAGCTGGAACTGATGACGTTGCGCAACGTCCTGGGCGAAATCAACACCCGCGAAAAGGGTGGCAAGACCCCGATGGAGATGGACGACCAGCAGGTCACGGCCCTGCTACAGAAGGAAGCATCCCGCCGGCGCGAGACCGCCGGGACCTATACGGAAGCCGGCCAGCCCGACCGGGCCGAGAAGGAAATCGCCGAAGCAACGTTCATCGAGTCCTATCTGCCGGCACCGCTGACCCGGGACGACGTCGTCGCCATCGTGGATCGGGCCATTGCCGATCAGAGCGTCGACGGGGTGAAGCCGGGGATGCGCCAGATGGGCCAGATCATGAAGACGGTGTCCGCGGAAGTCGCCGGACGCTTCGACGGCAAGACCACCAGCACCCTGGTCAAGGAGCGGCTGGCCTAGGGCTCCTTGCGGCCGCTCCTCCGCCGGTCGGGACGGTGGCCCCGGCGCTGGGCCAGCCGGTGCATGGCGATCCGGCGGGCCTTCATCGGCAACCCGAACCTGCGGTGGGTGTAGATGATCAGCCCGAGGGCGAAACCCCCGGAGGCCATGATCGACAGGGCGGTCCCCCAGCCGCCGATCAGCCACCAGTCCTCGGGCCACCGCCACCACTCGGGGGCCGGTGGGCGCAGCCCCCACACCACGCCGCTGGCCAGCAACAGGCTCGCCCCGGTCGAGCTCCAGAAGATCCGCCAGCGGGTCTTCACGCTTTCGGCGGCCAATTGGTAGGCCCTGGCCTTGACCGGGTGCATCAGCTTCTCGGCCCACCAATAGCGGGTGGAGAGCACGGCCAGTCCCGCCACGATGCACAACAGCCCGGGGCCGGGCAGGACCAACGCCAGCACTCCGACCACCAGAAGCAGCCACCCGGCGATATTGACCGCCAGGGGCTTGAGCCAGACGTGTACGAAGGTGGAAGCCATTTCCGCTAGTTTACCGGAAGTACCCGGGGTCCAAGGGGTCGAGGCCGGCTCGCCGCGTTACGGGCGGTAACCTGTGGAAGGGCCCACGAAACCCGTCGCCGGCGCAGTACACCGGTGCCCGTGGCCCTCGAGGCGCCAAGCAATCCAAAGGACGAACACATGGCAGTCACCGACCCGCAAACGCCCGCTCCCGGCGCGGGACTCATCCGGGGTGCCGACGGGCTGCTGCGCCCCGTCTGGGCCACCGAGGGGATGATGCGGCAGTACTACGACACCGAATGGGGTCTGCCGATCCGCGATGAACAGGGCCTGTTCGAACGCCTCAGCCTGGAGGCCTTCCAATCCGGCTTGTCCTGGGCGACGATCCTGCGCAAGCGGGAGAACTTCCGGGCCGCCTTCGCCGGATTCGATCCCGATCGGGTGGCCGCTTTCGGCGAGGACGACGTCGAACGCCTGCTGGGCGATGCCGGCATCGTGCGCAACCGGGCCAAGATCCGGGCCACCATCGGCAATGCGGCAGCGACCATCAAACTGCGCGACGAGGAAGGACTGGCCGGGTTCATCTGGTCCTTCCAGCCTCGGACCACCCCGCGTCCGGCCACGATGCAGGAGGTCCCCACCACCTCGCCCGAATCCATGGCCCTGTCCAAGGCACTGCGCACCAAGGGCTTCTCCTTCGTGGGCCCGACCACCATGTTCGCCCTCATGGAAGCCGTGGGCATCGTGGACACCCACCTGCTGGGCAGCCACCGGCGTGGCAGTTCGGGCGTATGGCCATGAGCCGTGCTTCGGCACCGGACTGGCGTCACCTGGGCCTGGTCGTCGTCGGGGGGATGGTCGGCACCGCGGCCCGCGAAGGCCTCACCCTGGCTGTCCCGGGAATCAACGGGCTCCCCACCACCATCTTGATGATCAACATCATCGGCGCCTTCCTGCTGGGGCTGCTGCTGGAATCGCTGCTGCGTGCCGGCAGCGACGAGGGCCCCCGCCGGATCATGCGCCTGATGCTGGGCACCGGATTCTGTGGCGGGTTCACGACCTATAGCGCCTTCGCCGTCGATGCCCTGCTGCTCTTCAACGGCCAGGGGCCGGTGGGTGGTCCCGGGGCCGGCCTGGCCCTGATCGCCGCCACCGTACTGATCGGGGCCGCCGCCACCTGGGCCGGGATCGCGACCGCCGGCCTGCGACGCCCCCGCCGGGAGGCCAGGCCATGACACCGCTGCTTTTCATCGCGCTCTCGCTGGCCGGAGGTCTGGGGGCCGGCACCCGGCTCCTGGTCGACGGCTTCATCAAGTTCCGTACCCCGGCGGCCTTCCCGGTGGGCACCCTGCTCATCAACGTCTCCGGTTCGTTGGTGCTGGGCCTGCTGCTGGGACTGTCGCTGTCCTTCATCGTTCCCGAGCCGGCCTATCTGGTCGCCGGCACCGGGTTCCTAGGCGGTTATACGACCTTCAGCACCGCCAGTTTCGAATCCGTGCGCCTGCTGCAGGAACGTCGCTACCTGGCCTCACTGGCCAATGGCCTGGGGATGGCGGTGCTCTGCGTGACGGCGGCCGGCGGCGGATTCTGGCTCGGTTCCCTCGCTTAGGCGTTGCCGGTAGGCTCGGGCCTTCATCCCCGAAGACCGTACCCGAGCCCTGTTGGAGGCCACCGATGTCAGCGACCTTTTCCCCCGGCGACCACGTTGGCTGGAACTCGGAAGCCGGACCCGTCAGTGGGATCATCCTCAAGAAACACACGCAGGACGTCGAATACAAGGGCCATATGCGCCGGTGCTCCCCGGAGGATCCGCAATACGAGATCCGCAGCGACAAGACCGACCACATCGCCATGCACAAGGGGCCGGCGTTGACCAGGATCAAGAAGTAGTTCCGACCCCGTCCAACCCCGGCCCCATGGACCCGATCAGGCTCAGCTGTTGGCGATGGCGTCCTTGAGCGAGCCGAGGATCAGCGCCACGGAATCCATGTTCGCGTTCGGGCCCATCAGGCCGATCCGCCAGACGGTCGCGGCATACTGTCCGACGCCTCCGCCGATCTCCACGCCGTAGGTCTTCAGCAGGTACGAGCGCACCGCAGCCGAATCGACCCCCTCAGGCACCTTGACGGTGGTCAGCTGCGGCAACCGGTGGCCTTCCGCGGCGAAGAGCTCCAGCCCCATGTCCTTCAGGCCTTGTTGCAAGGCGGCGCCAGCCGCCTGGTGGCGTGCGGTGACGGCCTCGAGGCCTTCGGCCAGGACCCGATCGATCCCTGCCTCCAGGGAGGCGACCATCGCGACCGGGGCCGTGTGGTGATAGGTGCGCTGACCTCCGGAGGAGCCGGTGGTGGCGTAGCCACCGAGCAACCCCAGGTCCAGGTACCAGGACTGCGGCTTCTGCACGCGGCGTTCGAAGGCCCGGTCGGAAATGGTGAACGGGGCCAGTCCCGGGGCCACCCCCAGGCACTTCTGTGTACCGGCGTATCCGACATCGATGCCCCAGGCGTCGGCTTCGATCGGCATGCCACCGATGGAGGTGACGGCGTCGACGATCAACAGGGCGTCCCCTTTGATGGCGCCCAGCGCGGCAATGTCGGAGACGACGCCGGTGCTCGTTTCGGCATGGACGGCGGCAATGACCTTCGGGGTCGGGTGGGCGGCGGCCACCCGGTCGGCGTCGACGGGTGTCCCGTATTCGTGGTCCACCCGGACCACCTCGGCGCCGACGCGGGAGGCGACTTCGCACATCCGCTCACCGAAGAGCCCGTTGACGGCGATCACGGCCACGTCACCGGGGTTGATGGTGTTCACGAAGGCGGCTTCCATACCGGCCGACCCGGTGCCACTGAGCGGAAGGGTCCGGGTGTTCTTCGTTCCCCACAGCGTCCGAAGGCCTTCGCAGGTCCGGTCCATCCGGGCGATGAAGTCCGGGTCCAGGTGTCCCAAGAGCGGCAGGCCGAGCGCTGCGGTGGCCTCGGCGTACGGGTTGCAGGGGCCGGGTCCGAAAAGATGGCGGGTGGGGACGATCTGCTGCATGGGGACTCCCTGGGTTCGATGGCGCGGCACTGGCCGCAGGACAAGGCCTTCGCCTTCCACCATAGGCACGAAATGTCGCTCAACGGAATCCGACTTCCACGCAGGTGGTTCCAAAATGTCGGAGGCGGCTGGTGACTTGGAGGCACTGGAAGTGACGGCTTCCGGTCATCGACACTGCACCGCAACCGCGGCGCACCATTTTGGGGAGGAAACATGAATACGAAAACCATCTGGGCGGCCCTGGCGCTCGCCACCGGACTGGCCCTGACCGGCTGCACCACCTCGGGCGGCCCGGAGGCCGGCAGCGGGGCCGATGAAGCCTCCGCCCCGGCCGCCGACGCCGTGGCGGAGACCACCGGGGACCAGTCCACCCAGGGGGTGGCCGACTTCGGGAGCGCGTGGACCTGGGACGACGGGCTGAAGCTGACCGTCAAGCCCGCCGGGCTTTCCACCGCCGGTGAATACGCCTCCGGTGCCGAGGCCTCCGATGGAAAGATGTACGTCTTCGATGTCTCCCTCCAGAACGGAACCTCCGAGGTCTTCGACCCGGCGATCCTGACGGCATCGGTGGCCTACGGGGACGAGGGGACCCAGGCCGAAGGCGTCTTCACCGAGAAGATCGATGGTTTCTTCGAAGGCAAGGTCCTGCCGGGCAAGAAGCAGAGCACGCGGGTCGCCTTCGGCATCCCGGCCGGCGAGCTCGACGACGTGACGCTGACGTACCTGGTCGATTTCGACCATGAGGACGCGCTCTTCTCCGGCGCCCTGGCCAAATAGCGCCACGGCAGCTCCGGTGGCCGGATCCGTGGCCGGAAGGCCCCGGATCCGCCCGCCGGCGGGGACCCCTTTACGCTGCCGAGCGACCCGGTTACGCTCGGCCCATGGCAGTGCGAATCAGGACCATCCAAACGGCTCTACCCGAAACGGTCCTGCATCAGGACCAGGTCCGCGATGTCTTCGCCGACCAACCCGACCTCACCCGGCTGGGACAACGGCTGATCACCACCTCCTTCAATTCCTCGGCCATCTCCACCCGCCGCACTGCGTTGACCGAACTGAGCCTGGAGCAGACCGAAACCACTCCGGTGTTCTTCGATGCGGCCACCACCCGGCTGCTCAGTCCCAGCACCAAGGTCCGCAACGACGTCTTCACCCGCGAAGCCAAGGCTCTATTCACCGAATCCGCCCGATCCGCGCTGGCCGCCTGCCCGGATCTGGGCCCCGAGGACGTCACCCACGTCATCACCGTCTCCTGCACCGGCTTCTACAACCCGGGACCGGACTACCAGATCGTCAGGGCCCTCGGCCTGCCCGCCTCCACCCAGCGCTACCATCTGGGGTTCATGGGCTGCTATGCGGCCTTCCCCGCCCTGCGCGCCGCCAAAAGCTTCTGCGAGGCCGAACCGGACGCCGTCGTCCTGGTCGTCAGCACCGAATTGTGCACCTTGCACGTACGCAGTTCCAACGACCCGGACACCATCATGGGCTCAGCACTCTTCGCCGACGGCGCCGCCGCGGCAGTGGTGACCGCACGTCCCGCCCCGGCGGGAACGACGTCCCTGGAACTCGACGCCTTCGAAACGGTCCTGACTCCGGTCGGTGAGGAATCGATGGCCTGGAACATCGGCGACGAGGGGTTCGAGATGGTCCTGGGGACCTATGTCCCGCATATCATCGACGAGCATATCGTCGGGGCGTTGGCCCCGTTGCTGGCCCACGATCCCTCGATCGGGGAAGAGTACGCGGACCTCACCCATTGGGGCATCCACCCCGGAGGCCGGGCCATCCTGGACAAGGTCCAACACCGTCTGGGGTTGGACGAACGCCAGCTGGAACCGGCCCGCCGGGTGCTCAACGACTACGGCAACATGTCCAGCGCCACCGTCCTGTTCGTGCTCAAGGACATCCTGGAAGGCGTCAGCGAGGCCGACGATCCCGCCGGCGAGCGCGTCTGCTCCATGGCCTTCGGGCCCGGGTTGACCGTGGAGACCGCGTTGATGACCGTGGCCCGCACCGGGGCGTAGTCCAGCGATGCGCCGCGCCGAGACCGCGACCGAGGAAATGGACCGGCCCGACTGCGATCCGGTGCTGTTGTGGCGGACCTACCAGCAGTTCCCGCTGGTCAACGCGCTGGTCTCCGGCTGGCGCGGGGTCTATCGCGACCTGATCCGCCCGGCCCTGCCCACCACCAACGCCACCATCCTGGACATCGGTTGTGGTGGTGGGGACATCACCCGCGCCCTGGCCCGGCGGGCCCGCGCGGACGGGTTCGACATCACGGTCACCGGCATCGACCCCGATCCGCGGGCCTACCGTTTTGCCTCCCGGACTGCCACGGGCCGGCCCGGGGCCGAGGTCGTTTTCGAACAGGCCAGCAGTTCCGATCTGGTCGCTGCCGGGCGCAGCTTCGACGTCGTGGTGTCCAACCATGTGCTGCATCACCTCTCCCCCACAGGACTCGACGTGTTGTTGGCCGACACCGAGCAGCTCACCCGGGCCGTGGCCGTGCACGCCGATCTGCGCCGTTCACGCCTTGCCGGCCTCCTCTTCGGTGCCGCGACCCTGCCGCTGGCCGGGACCTCCTTCATCAGACGCGACGGGCTGACCTCCATCCGGCGGAGCTACCTTCCCGCCGAACTGCGGGCCGTGGTCCCCGGGGGATGGCGGGTCCAACCTCGGCGTCCGTTCAGGAACCTGTTGATCCACCGGCCGGACCCCCTACCGTGATCGACGTGCTCATCGTCGGCGGTGGCCCGGCGGGGCTGACGCTGGCGATCCTGCTCACCCGAGCGGGCCTCACCGTCCGCGTCGTGGAGGCCCGGGATACCCCGCAGGAGCATTCCCGGGCCATCGGCCTGCATCCCCCGGCCGTGGACGTGCTGCACGCGGCGGGCATCGCCAAGGAGGCCATCGCCTCCGGGGTGCCGATCCGCCGGGGTCTGGGACTGAGTTCCGGACGTCGCATCGCCGCCTTGGACTTCGACGTCCTGACGGGTCGGCATCCCTTCATCCTCTCCCTACCCCAGGCGACCACGACCGAACTACTCACCGCACGGTTGCGCGAACTCGACCCACAGGCCCTGCTCGTAGGCCACGCACTGACCACTTTCCGCCAGGACGATCGCGGCATCCACGCCACGATGACCGGGCGGCCGGCCCCGATAACGGCCCGCTACCTGGTGGGCGCCGATGGCGTCGGGTCCACGGTCCGCCCGCTGGCCGGGCTGCCCTTTGCCGGAAGCCTCTACCCCGACCACTACGTGATGGGGGATTATCCGGACACCACCGGCTTCGGGGCCACCGCCGCCCTGCTGCTGCACCCCGAAGGGATCGTGGAGTCCTTCCCCCTGCCCGGGGGCCTCCGCCGCTGGGTGGCCTGGCACCGGCCGGCCGATGCCACCACGCTCCCGTCACTTATCGAACGACGTACCGGCTACCGGGTCGACCCCGATGCGGCGACGATGCACAGCAGGTTCCGGTGCTCGCATCGGGCGGTCGCGCAGATGGTGCACGGACGGGTCATCCTGATCGGCGATGCCGCCCACGAGATCAGCCCCATCGGCGGGCAGGGCATGGCGCTGGGGTTGCTCGACGCCGCCGCCCTGGCCCCGCTCCTCACCCGGGCCGGTACGAAGGGTTCAACGCCCGCCGATCTGCTGGCAGGCTTCTCCCGGGACCGGTTGCGTGCCGCCGCCCGGGCGGGACGGCAAGCCCACCTGAACATGGCCTTGGGGCGCCCCCTGCCCCGGGTGCTGGATCAGGTCAGGGCCGCTGCGATCACGGCCGTGGCCCGCAGCAAACCACTGACCGACGCCGTGGCCCACCGGTTCACGATGAGCCGGGGTTTCCGCTGAGGCTCCCCGCTCATGCCTGCGCGGTGGAGTCCTCCGGTGGATAGGTGATCGTGGTTCCCACCACGTGGGCGAAGGACGTCAAGGCATGCGCGGTGGCCTTGGTCGGGCTGAATATATCCAGCACCTCGAAGCCGCGGACGAGCATCGCGTCCCCAATCATCGAGCGGTGGCAGCGCCAGGGGACGGCTTCGGCGCACATGATGGCCACGGACCGTTCGGTGGCGCTGGCGATCAGCTCCTGGATCCCGGCGTCGAACCCAGGGGTCTGCATGTAATCCGCATAGCCCCGGAAGGAGGCGTTGCGCCAGCCGGTGTTCGGCGAGGCCTTCGTGGTGTGCCGGAGCCCGCCGAGGCTTTCGATCCGCTGGTAGTCCACTCCGTGATCGGCGAGGTGGCCCGGGAGCTGGTCGATGCCGAATTGCGGGTTGTGCCGGGATCCGGGCACCGTGCGCACATCCACGATCCGTTGCACCCCATGGGCCCGGAGCAGCTCGACGAACTCCGCGATCAGATGCGTGGAATGTCCGACCGTATGGAGGATGGCGCGTGGCGCGGCAGCCGCTGGGGTGCTCATGGTTCCATCATGCCAGCGCTGCTCCCCGACGACCGCCACACGAATTTCAATTGATTGACGCTCGTCACGTAACTGATATTCTGACTTTCATGAGCTGCCCCTACTCGCAAGACACCCCTGAAACCCCCGGCGCCGATACCGCTACCGGCGAACGCGATATCGAAGAGACCGTACGCACCGACTTCCGCAACGAGATGTCCTACGGCGGGTACCTGGATCTGGATAAGGTCCTGCACGCCCAGCACCCCCACAGCAATCCCGAACACCACGACGAGCTGCTGTTCATCATCCAGCACCAGACCAGCGAGCTCTGGCTCAAGCTGGTCCTCCACGAGCTCGTCGAAGCCCGTCGCCTCATGGACGCCGACGATCTGGGCAAGGCGCTGAAGTGTCTGGCCCGGGTCAAGCACATCCAGAAGGTCCTCACCGACCAGTGGTCGGTGCTGGCGACCCTCACCCCGCGTGAATACGCCCAGTTCCGCGACACTCTGGGCTCGGCCTCCGGCTTCCAGTCCTGGCAGTACCGCGCCGTGGAATTCATCCTGGGAAATAAGCACCGCGGCATGCTCAAGGTCTTCGAATCCCATCCCGAGGCCCACGCCATGCTCAGCCAGCTCCTCGAGGAGCCCACGGTCTACGACGCGTTCCTCGCCGCCCTCTCCCGCGCCGGCTACAGCATCCCCGAGGAGATCCTGCACCGCGACTTCTCGAAGGCCTGGGTGCTGCACGAGGAACTCATCCCCGTATTCAAGGAGATCTACGAAACCGAGGAGACCCGCTGGGGCTTCTACCAGGCCTGCGAGGATCTGGTGGACCTCGAGGACAACTTCCAGGCCTGGCGCTTCCGGCACCTGCGCACCGTCCAACGCACCATCGGCTTCAAACGCGGCACCGGCGGCTCCTCCGGCGTCGATTTCCTCCGCCGCGCCCTGGACCTGACCTTCTTCCCCGAGCTCTACGCCGTCCGCACCGAAATCGGCAACTAGCCCGAAAGGCCCTTCCGCATGAGCACCTCCCCCGCGTCCCCGACCAGCGACGAGCTGGACGCCGCCGATCCACTCGCCCTCTACCGCAGTCGCTTCCTGGTCCCCGCCGCCGATCCGGCCCGGCCGCTGACCGCCTATCTCGACGGGAACTCGTTGGGGCGGCCGCTGGCCGCCACTGCCGAACACCTGGCCACCTTCGTCCGCACCGAATGGGGTGCCGGGCTGATCCGCAGCTGGGATGAGCAGTGGATGGACGAGCCCACCGTCCTGGGAGACCGCCTCGGGGAGGTCGTCCTCGGTGCCGGGCCGGGGCAGACGCTGGTCGGGGACTCGACGTCGGTCCTGCTCTACAAGGCGCTGCGGGCGGCCTTGGACCACCAACAGGGAGCCGATCCGCGGCGCTGCGAGATCGTCATCGATGCGGGGAACTTCCCCACGGACCGGTTCATCGTCGAGGGCATCGCCGCCGAACGGGGGGCGACCCTGCGGTGGATCACCCCCGATCCGGCGACCGGGGTGACCGGCACGGATCTGGAACAGGTCCTCTCCGATCGCACCGCCGTCGTACTCCTGAGCCATGTGGCCTACCGTTCGGGCTACCTTGCCGACGCCGAAGCCATCACCGCCCAGGTCAAGGATGCCGGGGCCCTCATGGTCTGGGACCTGTGCCATTCGGTCGGCGCCGTCCCGCTGCACCTGGATGCCTGGGGCGTCGATCTGGCGGTGGGTTGTACCTATAAGTATCTCAATGGCGGCCCCGGCTCCCCCGCGTTCGTCTACGTCGCATCGGCACTTCACTCCACGCTCCGCCAGCCGATCTGGGGGTGGATGGGGGCCGCCGACCCCTTCGGGATGACGGAGACCTATGAACCGGCCGGTACGATCCGCCGGTTCATCACCGGAACCCCACCCATCCTGGCCATGCAGCCGCTCAAGGACATGGTGGAGCTGATCGCCGAGGTCGGCATCGAGGCCATCCGCAGCAAATCGGTGGAACTGACCGAGCATGCCCTACGGCTCTGCGAGGAACGCCTCTCCCCCCACGGCGCCCGGCTGGCCAGCCCCCGTGAACCTGCACAGCGTGGTTCCCACGTGACCGTGGACCACCCTGACTTCGCCGCGGTCACCACCCGGCTCTGGGAGCAGGGGGTGATCCCCGACTTTCGCCCACCGGACGGCTTGCGCATCGGCCTGTCGCCCCTGAGCACCAGTTTCGCCGAACTCGAGGTGGGCGTCGAGGCGATCGCCGCCGCACTGACCGACATGAAATGAGTGCCGTCCTCGACGACATGGACTCCCGCCCCGGGAGCACCACGTCGTTGCTGCGCACCATCATCGGGCTGTATTTGCGCGGGGCCGGGGGGTGGATGTCTTCGACCCAACTGATCACCCTGATGGAGGCCGTCGACGTGTCCCCGGCCCTGACCCGCACCGCCCTGAGCAGGCTGCGGCGCAAGGAAGTCCTCACCGCCTCCACCCGCGGGGGCGTCTCCGGTCATGCCGTCGGGGAGCGGGCCCGGCAGATGCTCGAACGCGGCGACCGCAGGATCCACGAACCCCGGTCCATGGGCCCCGACGATTCCTGGTGCCTGGTCTACTTCACGGTGCCCGAAACCGCTCGTGGGCTACGCCATCAGTTGCGCCGCCGATTGCATTGGATCGGGTGCGGCACCGTGGGGCCGGGACTGTGGATCTGCCCCCGCTACCTGCAGGCCGAGACCGAGGAGATCCTGGAGGACCTGGGGCTGCGGGATCGTTCAGTGCTCTTCGTGACCGGACGCCCCCAGGCCGCCGGTTCCCTCCGCGAGGCCGTGGCCGGCTGGTGGGACCTGGAGGAGCTGGCGGGGTTGCACCACGCATTCCTGGATCGGCAGCGCGATGTCCCTTCCGTGCCACCCGCCGAGGGGGCGGCCGCCTTCGCCGCCTATGTGCGGTGCATCGACAGCTGGCGGATCATTCCCTACCTCGACCCGGGGCTACCGACCGACTGCCTGCCGGAGGATTGGCCGGGCGCGGCCAGCAGCAACCGCTTCCTCCAGCTCCGCGATGCCTACCGACCCGAGGCCCTGGCCTACGTCGGATCCATCAGGTCCGTCCCCCAAGCCGTCTGAACCCAGTCCCTCACCGTCCGGCACCCCGGCGTGCCCCGGGAACGCGGTGTAGCGTGTGGCCATGACGCCCCCAGGACCCGCTGCCCGCTTCCTCGCCCTGCATCACGGCCCGACGCCGTTGCTGCTGCCCAATGCCTGGGACACCGGGTCGGCGCGGTTGTTCGCCTCGATGGGGTTCCTTGCCCTGGCCACCACCAGCAGCGGGTATGCCGCCTCGCGGGGCCGTCTCGACGGAGGGCTGACCCGCGAGGAGACCTTGAAGAATGCGGCCGAGCTCGTGCAGGCGACGGAGCTGCCGGTCAGCGCCGACCTGGAGAACGGGTTCGCGGACCAGGCAGCAGCCGTCGGGCGGACCTACGACCTCGCGTTACAAACCGGGCTGGCCGGCGCCTCGATCGAGGACTCCACCGGGGACCCGGACTCCCCCATCCACGGGATCGAGGCCGCCACGGAGCGGGTCGCTGCCGCGGCAGAGGCCTGCCACCGCGGGCCGGCGCCGATGGTGCTCACCGGCCGGGCCGAGAATTTCCTGCATGGACGCCCGGATCTGGCCGATACCATCCACCGCCTCCAGGCCTACCAGGAGGCGGGGGCCGACGTGCTCTACGCCCCGGGGCTCACCCGGCTCGAGGACATCCGGTCGGTGGTGGAATCGGTGGACCGCCCGCTCAACGTGCTCGCCACGGCGGGGACACCGCCGGTCTCCGCCCTGTCCCGGGTGGGTGTCGGCCGCGTCTCGGTCGGTGGGGCCTTCGCCTTTGCCGCCCTCGAGGCCACCGCCGCGGCGGCCCGCGAGTTCCTCGACGAGGGAACCTCCGGGTACACATCGCAGTCGAAGACCGGCAAGGACCTCGCCTCGCGGATCTTCCCCGCCTGAGCCCCGACACACGAAGTGCCCGCACGGTGGACCGTGCGGGCACTTCGTGTCCTGACGAAACAACGGCGGCTCGCCATTGGGGGGAAAGGCGAACCGCCGCTGCCGTCTGGCGGGGGCAAAGCTCCCGCAGTTCAGGGTCCGGGGCGCTGCCCCGGGGCCGACCTGATTACTTGGTCGGCAGGTTGATGGTCTGGCCCACCATGATCACGTTGGGGTTGGAGACCGTATCGGTGTTCACCGAGTACAGGCCCTCCCAGCCGCTCAGGCCCTGGGCGTTGGCGATCTTGGACAGCGTGTCGCCGGCCTTGACCGTGTAGTTCTTGCCCGAGTCGGTGGCCTTGACCGTGGCGACGTGCTTGCCGGTCGACTTGACCTGCTGCTGCGGCGCGGCCTTCTGGACCGGTGCCTGTGCGGTGTGCTTCGGAGCAGCCTTCTGGACCGGAGCCTGCTTCGGCGCGGCCTTCTGGACCGGAGCCTTCTTGGTGGCCTGCTTCGGGCCGGACGGTGCCTTGCCGGAGATACCCAGCTTGGCGGAGCATGCGGGCCATGCGCCCCAACCCTGAGCAGCCTGGACCTTCTTGGCTACGCGGATCTGCTCGGACTTGCTGGCGTGGTTGGCCTGACCGCTACCGCCGAAGGCCTTCCAGGTGCTGTTGGTGAACTGCAGTCCACCCTTGAAGCCGTTGCCCGTGTTGATGGACCAATCCCCACCGGACTCACACTGCGCGAGTGAATCCCAGGTGCCTGCAGGTGCTGCGGAGGCGGGAGCTGCTCCGATGCCTGCTGCCGCGCCGGCCAAGGCCAGGGCTGCTACACCACTGCTTGCGCCGATGCGGGAAATCTTCGAAAACTTTTTGCTGTTCTGCTGGATCACAGTTTCTCCAGGGGCCACCTGTGCGCTCCAGCCGTCCCCGGCCCTCATTGCGCGATCGTCCGGCGTCGATGTCGACTCCAAATTTAGTGGGCAGTCAGGTGGACGATCGAAAGGTACCTGAACTGCACTCCGTCTTGCACCACCCCGAACGGCGAGGTGTTATCAAAACGTGACTTGATTACGATAACTATACGATGGGGGGCTGCGTCAACTACGAACGTCCCCCTGGGGAGACGATCCACAAAAAGTTTACAGCTCAAACCCCGTGATCTCGCGGCAGAATCGATGTATCTGTGATTCCTGTGAGTCTCGGATCGGAGTAGAGATCGGGAGTCCGGACGGACGCCCGAACCCGTTTTTGCTCGGTATTATCCGTAATCCGACCGTTACCGACGTCCTAGGTCACGGTCTCCTGACCTTCAGCGGCGACCCAGCACGTGCCGCAGCGCCGGTTCGAGCTCGGGCTCACGGAAGGCGTAGCCGAACTCCTCGATCCGCCTCGAGGAGCCCCGCTGGTCCGACCGGGCAATTTCGCGGGCCCCCTGGCGGCCCAGGAGCAGGGCCGGGCCGAAGCCCGGGACCGTGAGTCCTGCCGGGCGGTTGAGCACCCTGGCCAACGTGACGGCATAGTCCCGGGCGTCCACCGGATGCGGGGCGACGGCGTTGACAGGTCCGGAGACCCGGTCCTCCAGGGCGGCATGGGCGAAGATCCCCACGACGTCATCGATGCCGATCCAGCTCTGCATGCCGGCCCCGGCCATGCGACCTCCCAGACCGGCGACGAACAACGGCAACAATTGCTGCAACATTCCGCCGGAGGGGCTCTGGACCAGCCCGGTGCGGACGTTCACCACCCGGACCCCGGCCCGTGCCGCCGGTTCGCACGCAGCCTCCCAGGCGAGACAGACATCGGCGAGGAAATCGGTTCCCGGAGGGCCGTCCTCGCTCAAGTCCGTCGGGGCCTGCGCGGGGCGGGCTTCCGGGGAGGCCCCGTAGTACCCCATGGCCGAGGCGGCCACGAGGGTGCGCTGGTGTCCGTCCGCCGACAGGTCGGCCAGCGTCCGGGCGATCAAGGAGGTCCCCACCGTCCGCGATGACATGATGCGTTGCTTGGTGGCTGCGGTGAATCGCCCACCGATCGGGTGCCCGGCCAGGTGGATGACGACGTCGCAGCCCGCCAGCGCCGCAGTGTCGATCCGTCCCGCATCCGGATCCCAGGAGATTTCATCCGTTTCCGTTGCCGGCCCCCTGACCAACCGGAACACCTCGTGCCCGCCGCCTTGGAGCAAGGCCCGCAGCTGGGTGCCGATGAGTCCGCCGGCCCCCGAGATGGCGATCCGTTTCGAGGATGAATCGGCTCCGGAATGCCGGGAGTGGAAGAGCAGGTCGCCGATCACCTGGCGTTCGCGGTATCCGAACATGCGCTTCAGCTCGGTGTTGAAGCGTTCCTTCCCCCACTCCCGGATCCGCCCTCCGGGACCGGAACTGCTGGCCAACGGAAGGTCGTAGGAGACGAAATCACGCATGAGGGTCCCGCCGTCGTCCTCCTCGAAGACGTGCTCATGACGCCAGGAGGCCAGGGGCCCGGATTCCATGACGTCGGTGAAACTGCGCCCGGGGACCAGCCCGACGTGCCGGGCGTGCCAGGGGATTTCGGGTTTGGCCCACCCGGGCAGGTGCAACGGTCCGGCGACGGCTCCGATGGCCGGTCCCAACCCCAGCCCCAGTTGCCCCGGCGCCCCGATGCCGATCACCGCCGTGGAGCCGACGTTCACCCCATCGCTGGGCTCACGACGCACGCTGCCCGAAAACGGGGCGAGCAACCTGACCAGGGCACCGGGACGGGAAAACCAGGCGAAGGCCTCCTCGCGGGGAACCGGCAGGCTGGTGGTGAATTCGAAGTCTGGCAGGGGATTCTCCATGCCCCGAGGCTACGCGTCATCCCCCGGGCCCACCATCGCCCGGGGCCGCCCGCGGGCCCGGGTCGGGGCAACTCAGTTGACGGCGGCACCCAGGGAGAGCAGCGACCAGTACGCACACCCGATGATGACCAGAGCGAATCCGGCCAGCCAGACCGCTGCGGGGACCCCGGTGGCCCGGGCCAGGATGTAGGCATCCGAGCTCTCCAGCCGACGACGCCGGACGTGGACCGCGGCGACCTTGAACCAGTCCTTGACCGCCCCCACCACCAGGGCAATGCCCAGACAGAGGACGACGTAGGCGGAGAATTCCCCGTCGGTGAAGAGCACCAGAACCTGGGCCAGGGCCGCGCATCCAACGGCGATCACGATCCCCACCAGATTGCGGATGAACAGCAAGGCCACCAACAGCAGGATCGCCCCGATGGACAGGGCCGCCCCGGCCCACCCCGAGGAGGCGGCCCAGATCATCGCCGCCCCGGCGACCGCCGGGGCCGGATAGCCCCAGAACCCGGACCAGGCGATGCCGGCACCGCCCCGGCCGGCGCTGACCGTCTCCCCGGAATGATTCAGGTTCAACCGGATGCCGCGGACGATCCGTCCCGTCATCAACGCTGCCAGCGCGTGGCCCAGCTCGTGGACGAACGTGACATACAGGCCGAACCAACGCCACGTGGCCCGCGGCACGCAGAGGGCGACGGCAACGGCGATGATCAGGACCAGCGTCAGGGCCTCGGCATGGAGGGAACGGCCACGGGTGAAGCCGACCAGCAGCGCCTGCCACCAGGAATCAACGGAAATCTGCTCAAGCATGGGTTAGAGGGTAGGGCACCGGGCTGTGAAAAACGTTCTGGCCGGAATCGTCATCCGATCGTCATGTTGTGGTCCGTTTACCCCGCGGTGGGTTCCTTAGGCTGGGAATCCACCTTCTTTACCCAGGAGTAATCAGTGCACGACCCCACCCCCGCCGGGACCGACCGTCCCACGCTTCGTTCCCGCCTGTCCTCCCGGCCCCGTACCGCGCTGCTGGCCGGGATGGCCGTATTGGCCGTGACCGCCGGAGCCATCCTGGTCGGCGGGCAGGGGCAGCCCCAGGGGCAGGAGGCGCTCTTCTCCGACGGCTTTCCGATGGCGCGCCCGATGGCGGCCGGGGACGCGCAGGCGGTCACGTTCTCCGTGGTCGGGGACTCCATCACCGCCGATCACGCCTATCCGGAGCAGGTCTCCCGGCGGATCGTCGGCGAGAGGTCCTGGGCCGTCTTCGCCCAGGACCCCGCCACGACCTTCGCCGGCGGATGGGCCCGGGGAGGTGCCACCACCGCTCAGATGCTGGACGGCTACACCCCCGTGCCCTCCGACGTGCTGGTGGTGATCGCCGGGACCAATGACATCCGCGCCGGGGTCCCCTTCGAACGGATCGGGGAGAACCTGCAGGACATCATTGCGCAGGCGGATTCCGACCGGGTGCTCGTCTCTTCCGTCCCGCCGCGGAACGAATTCCGCACCCGCACCGTCGAATACAACGCGTGGTTGCACGATTTCGTCCTCGAGCAGGGGTGGGGCTGGATCGACGGGTCCCGGGGCCTGCGCGATTCGACCCATCCGGAGGTCTACGCCGAGGGCCTGAGCTACGACGGCACCCACCCCACGGCGGAAGGGGCCCGGATCCTGGGCTCGGCGGTCCAGGCCGCCCTGGGCACCCAGCCCACGGCCCAGGACACCACGGTCGACCTGCCCTAGCCACCCCGTCCCGGGAACAACGAGGGGCGGTCGGGTCTGCGTTGCACCGCAGACCCGACCGCCCCTTGCGGTATCGACGGGTGCTCCTACTGCATGGACTCGAGTTCGCGGCCCTTGGTTTCGGTGACGAACTTGAAGACGAAGAAGAAGGACAACAGGGCAAAGAGCGCGTACAGCCCGTAGGCGAAGACCAATCCGGCCTCGGCCAGCGACGGGAAGGTGGTGGTGACCAGGAAGTTGGCCAGCCATTGGGCGGCTGCGGCCACCGAGAGGGCCACGGCACGCATCTTATTGGAGAACATCTCACCCAGCAGCACCCAGACCACCGGCCCCCACGTCGCGCCGAAGGCGACGACGAACACGTTGGCGGCGATCAGCGCGATCACGCCCCAGGGCTGCGGCAGCGACACGTCGTCGCCGGTGCCCATCGCCTGGCTGAAGGCGACGGCCATCAGGCCCAGGGCGACGGTCATGCCGGCTGAACCAGCCAACAGCAGGGGCTTGCGGCCCACCTTGTCGACCAGCAGGATGGCGACCACGGTCACCAGGATATTGGTGACCGAGGTGATGACGGTGATCGTGAACGAGTTTTCCTCGGTGAAACCGACGGACTTCCACAGGCTGGTGGAGTAGTAGAAGATGACGTTGATGCCCACGAACTGCTGGAAGACCGAGAGCAGGATGCCCACCCAGACGATCGGCAGCAGCCAGCCCTTGCCTCCCACGAGGTTGCGCAGGCCCTGGTTCTTCTCGGTGCTGATGGTGGACTTGATCGAGGCGATCTTCTCGTCGACCTCGTCCCGGCTTTTCAAACCGACGACCTCATGCAGGACCTTGGCGGCCCGGGCCAGCTGGCCGCGGGCCACGAGGTAGCGCGGGGACTCGGGGATCTGCCAGGCCAGTGCCCCGTAGAGGACTGCCGGGATGATCTCGGTCAGGAACATCCAGCGCCAGGCTTCGATACCCAGCCAGCTCACTTCGGAGGCGCCTCCTGAGGTCGCCGCGATGAAGGCGTCGGCGAGCAGGGCGACGAAGATGCCCAGCACGATCGCCATTTGCTGCAGGGAGGCCAGCTTGCCGCGACTGTGCGCGGGGGCGACCTCGGCGATGTAGGCCGGGGCCAGGACCGAGGCCATGCCCACGCCCACACCGCCGATGGTGCGCCAGATGATCAGATCCACCGGGCCAAAGGCAAAACCGGAGCCCAGGGCGGAGATCGTGAACAAGACGGCCGCGACCAGCATCGCCCGCACCCGGCCCTGCTTATCGGCGAAGGGTCCGGCGAACCAGGCGCCGACCATGGCGCCCAGGAGTGCGCAGGAGACGGTGAATCCCAAAAGGACCCCGCTGAGGGCGAATTGTTCCCCGATGGCGTCGACGGCACCGTTGATCACGGCACTGTCGAATCCGAAGAGGAATCCGCCCAATGCGGCGACAATGGAAACCATCACCACTTTTGTGGGGGTCGAGTCATGTTCTGTTGAGACGCTCATGCCCGCAATCGTACGCCTTTGCGCCCCTGCCGGGCAGAGGCTGGCGGGGGCACGGAAACGCCGCGAAACATGAACTTGATCACCCCCCGACCCCGGGCCCCATCGCCGGTCGGAATGCGTCTTCCCCGCGCCCACCGAGCCGGGCGGAAACCGGGCATCGATCGCCTCCGCGACAGCTTCAGAGATCGCCATGAATCGCAATTCATGATTGATTGTCAATCAACTCACTTGCCATGTTCGCAAGTCCTGTTCTACTGTTGGCCCCATGCCAACCGCCGAATCCTCCGCCGACACACTCGCAGACCGTGCCCGGCGGGCCATCCACGACTCGGGACTGGCCCAACGTGACGTCGCCGCCCTCATCGGCATCGACGAGACCAAACTGTCCAAATCACTCAAGGGCATCCGACGCTTCAATCCCGAGGAACTGACCCTGCTGGCCACCAATACCGGCGTGACCGCCAATTGGCTGCTCTCCGGCTCCGACTCCACGGCAGGAGCCTCGGTGGCCCCCTCCTCGGGCATCCTGCCCACCCGGCACCGCGAAGACACCACCTCGGCCCGCAAGCGCCGGCTGATCATCGAACAGTCCTGGTGGCTCTTCGCCGAAATGGGCCACGCCAACGTCAGGATCTCCGATATCGCCCGGGAAACAGGCATGTCCCCGGCTTCGGTGCACTACTACTTCCCGACGAAGCTGGAGATCTTCGCCGAGGCGCTGCGCTACTCGGTCAAGCTGGCCTTCGACCGCCAGGTCACTGAGTTGCACGCCATCCCGGATCCGGTCCAGCGGCTCAAGCAATTGATCCGCCTCCAGCTCCCCGAAGGGGTGGCCGGACGGGCCGAATGGTCGATCTGGCTGCAGACCTGGGGACAGGCCGCCGTGGACCCGAGCCAACGAGACAACCATTCACATGGCTACGAACGCTGGCGCCAAACCGTGGAAGGCATCATCGCCGACGGCCAACGCAGCGGGGTGTTCCGCTCCATCGACGCCGCCGATCTGACCTTGGACATCACCAGCCTGATGGACGGCCTGGGCATCAAGGTCCTGACCGGCATGCTGACCACCGTTCAGATGCAAGAGCACATCGAAAATTTCATTGACCGCACCATCGTCACCCCCGAGGAGTCATCCCATGAATCGTAAAGTCATCGTCACCTGCGCCCTGACCGGCGCCGGGGACACCACGTCCAAGAGCGAATTCGTTCCCGTCACCCCGGATGAGATTGCCGCCGATGCCATTGCCGCGGCCCGGGCCGGCGCCTCGGTCGTCCACATCCACGTGAGGGATCCCGAAACCAAGCAGGGCTCGCGCGATACCGAGCTCTACCGCGAGGTCGTGCGCCAGATCAAGGAATCGGACGTCGATCCGGTCATCAACCTCACCGCCGGCATGGGCGGGGACCTGGTGGTCGACCCCTCCGAGCCGACGGCCCAGTTGCCGGGCACCGATCTGGTCTCGGGGCTGGAGCGGCTGACCCACGTCGAGGAGCTGCGCCCGGAGATCTGCACCATCGACTGCGGTTCGCTGAACTTCGGCGAAGGCAGCAACCTCTACGTCTCCACCCCCGACATGCTCCGCGAGGGCGCCGCCCGCATCAAGGAACTGGGTGTGAAGCCGGAGATGGAGATCTTCGACACCGGCAACCTCTGGTTCGCCAACGTCATGGTCGAGGAAGGGCTGATCGCCCCGCCGCCGCTCTACCAGCTGTGCATGGGCATCCCCTACGGCGCCCCCGTGGATCCTGCCCTGCTGCAGGCCATGGTGAACATGCTGCCCGAGGGGGCCCAGTGGACCTCCTTCGCCATCGGCCGCAACCAGCTGCCCTGGGTCGCCCAGTCGGTGCTCCTCGGTGGCCACGTCCGCGTCGGATTGGAAGACAACCTCTACCTCTCCAAGGGCGTGAAGGCCACCAACGCACAGTTGACCGAACGTGCCATCGGCATCGTCACCGGCATTGGTTCCTCCGTGGCCACCCCCGACGAAGCCCGCGAAATCCTCAAGCTCGAAAAGTAAGGCCTGATTCATGAGCAACTACCCCAACCTGCACGACGTCGAAACGGTGGCCTGCGTGGGCATCGGCACCATTGGTGGCGGCTGGGCCGCCTACTTCCTGTCCCGCGGTTTCCGCGTCCAGGCCTGGGACCCCTCCGCCGATGCCGGTGACAAGTTGGCCGCGCTGATCGATGCCGCCTGGCCGGCGCTGACCCAGTTGGGTCTGGCACCGAATGCTTCCAAGGACAACTGGTCCGTCCACGCCGAACTCGCCGACGCCGTGTCCGGTGTCGGGTTCGTCCAGGAAAGCGCCCCCGAGGACCTGGACCTCAAATCGGATCTGCTGGCCCGGATCGACGCGGTGACCGACACCGACGTCGTCATCGGTTCCTCCACCTCCGGTTACGGGATGAGTGAGATGAACCAACGTGCGGCCCACCCCGAACGCCTGGTCGTCGGCCATCCCTTCAACCCGCCGTACCTGATCCCCCTCGTGGAGGTCGCCGGCGCCGAAGGCACCGATCCGGCAGCGGTGGCCTGGGCCTCGCAGTGGTATGACTTCATCGGCAAGTCGGTGATCACCATGGACCGTGAGGTCCCGGGCTTCATCGCCAACCGCTTGCAGGAGGCGCTCTGGCGCGAGGCCCTGCATATGATCGACAACGGTGAGGCCACGGTCGAACAGATCGATCTGGCCATCACCGATGGCCCCGGCCTGCGCTGGCCGATCCAAGGCCCCATGCTCACCTTCCATCTGGCCGGTGGGCCCGGCGGCATGGCCCATATGCTGGACCACTTCGGCCCCTCCTTGAAGTCGCCGTGGACCCGGCTCGATGCCCCGGAACTGACCCGGAAGCTGCGCGATGACGTCATCGCCGGTTGCGACGAGGAAGCCGGCGAGCGCGGCTTCGCCGATCTGGTCGCCGAACGCGACGCGGCCATCATCGCCGTCCGCACCGTGATCGGGGAGCTGAAGGCGGCACCGAAGGCGGCGGTCTAGGTGGCACTGGAACCGTATTCCACGGCTGTCCTGCCCGAATGGATCGACTATAACGGCCACCTCTCCGAGGCCTACTACGTCCTCGTCTTCGGTTTCGCCACCGATGCGGCCATGGAGACGCTGGGCCTGGGCCCCGTCTACCGGGAGGCCACCTCCAATTCGCTGTACACCGTGGAGGCCCACGTCAGGTATCTGGATGAAACCGGTCTCGGCGCCGAACTGGAGGTCACCACCACGGTGGCCGGCTCGGGGGCCAAGAAACTGCATCTGGCCCACACCATGCGGGTCGACGGCGCGGTGATTGCCACCGAGGAGATCCTGGGGCTGCATGTGAGCCAGGAAACGGGGAAGACCCTTCCCTTCGGACAGGACATCCTGGACGCCATCGAAATCCATCGCGATGACCCCCCGGACTGGAGCGGCCGATCCATCACCTGCTAGCCATCCGCCTACTCCAGGAGCCCCACCGTGACTTCCTCCCCACCTTCCCTCTTTCCCATGCCTCCCCCGGCAGCCCGCGCCCGACGTTCCGGTCCTGAGGGATTCAGCCGCCGGGCATTGCTCGGCAGCGGCATGGCCCTCGGCCTCGGCGCCGTGCTGACCGCTTGCGGGGCCCAACCGGCGATCATCGCCGCACCGACCGGCGATCCACAAACCGGCGGGACCCTGCGCGTCGGGCTCTCCGGAGGTGGCGCCTCAGACACCCTGGACGCCCACATCCCGGTGAACACGACGGATATCGCCCGCGTGGTCAACCTCTACGAAGCACTGCTGTACCGGGATGAGAACTACGACCTGCAGCCGCTGCTGGCGCTGAGTGCGACGCCGGATGAAAAGGCGATGGTCTGGACCGTGAAACTGCGTCCAGGAGTCGTCTTCCATGATGGACGCCCGGTGCGGCCCGAAGACGTCGTCGCCACGTTCAAGCGCATCACCGATCCCGAGGATCCCAAA
Organism: Arthrobacter sp. AOP36-A1-22; assembly: GCF_052377615.1. Lineage (NCBI taxonomy): Bacteria > Bacillati > Actinomycetota > Actinomycetes > Micrococcales > Micrococcaceae > Arthrobacter > Arthrobacter sp. AOP36-A1-22. The sequence goes on along the minus strand of NZ_JBQSWX010000004.1, from coordinate 27,889 downwards.
TCCGGTGCCACGGCGCTGGTCGTCCTCGACGAGGTCGCGATCGTGGGCAAGGACACCGTTGAATTCCGGTTGAACTCCCCGTCGGCGACCTTCGACGACTCCTTGGGCCAATACTCGATGGGGATCGTCCCCGCGGATTACGACGCCGCGAAGCCGGTGGGAACCGGCCCCTTCAAGGTCAAGAGCTTCTCGCCCGGCCGGCAGTCGGTCTTCTCCCGCAACGACGGCTATTGGCGCGATCACGAGCCCTATCTGGACGAGTTGGCCATCCTGAACTTCGATGATGACGACGCGATGATCAATGCCCTGCTGTCCAGCCAGGTCGACGCGATCGGACAGATCCCGTTGGCACTGACCGAAGTCATCGGTTCGGACCCGCGTATCGGGATCCTGAACTCGGAGACCGGCATGTGGCTGCCGTTCACCATGCGGGTGGACCGCAAACCCTTCGACGACGTCCGGGTCCGGCAGGCCTTCAAGCTCGCCGTGGACCGGGAGCAGATGATCGAGCAGGTCCTCAGCGGCCACGGCACCATCGGCAACGACGTCTTCGCCCCCTTCGACCCCGGAACGACCGGGTTGACCCAGCGCACGCAGGATATCGCCAAGGCCAAGTCCCTGCTCGCCGAGGCGGGGTACCCCAACGGACTGGACGTGGAGCTCGTCACGGCCCCCATCCAATCCGGCGCCGTCGAGGCGGCCCAGGTCTTCGCCCAACAGGCGGCGGCCTCCGGGATCAGGGTCAAGATCCGCCGCACCGACACCACCACCTATTTCGGCGACGACTACCTCCAATGGGACTTCGCCCAGGACTTCTACTACACCCGCAACTTCCTGCCGCAGGTGGACAACTCCCTGCTGAAGGATTCCCCCTATAACGAAACCCACTGGGACAACGCCGATTTCGTCGACCTCGTCAACCAGGCCAAGGCCACCGTGGACGAAGACCAACGCAACCAGCAGATCGCCAAGGCCCAACGCCTGCTCTACGACGAAGGTGGATACATCATTTGGGGACACCCCAACCAGGCCGATGCCTTCCAGCACTATGTCGCCGGACTGGTACCCAATAAAACCGGGCTGGCCCTGTCCGGCTACGAATTCCGTCGTGTGTGGATGGGAGGCACGAAATGATCCTCAAACTCGTTTCCCGACGCCTGTTGGTCAGCGTGCTGATCCTGCTGGTCGTCTCCATCATGGTCTTCGTGGCCACCCTGCTGCTCCCCGGAGACCCGGCCCAAGCCGTGCTCGGCCAACAGGCGACCCCCGAACGGCTCGAGGCGCTGCGTGAGCAGATGAACCTCAACGACCCGGTGGTCATGCGCTACCTCTCCTGGCTCGGAGGACTGTTCACCGGCAACTTCGGCTACTCGGCGGCCACCGCCGGCCCGGTCTCCGCCCTGATCGGCGAGCGCATCACCGCCTCGCTGGTCCTGATGGGCATCGCCGCGGTCATCAGCATTCCGGTGGGCATCATCGTGGGCACCTACAGTGCCTTGCGTCGTGGCCGCTTCGCCGACCATGTCGCGACCACCACTTCGCTGGTCCTGGCCGCGATGCCCGAGTTCGTCATCGGCATCGTGATGATCACGCTCTTCTCCACCACGGTCTTCAAGATCCTTCCCTCCGTCACCCTGGCCCCGCCGGGTGAACCCGTCTGGAACTATCCGCTGCAGCTGGTGTTGCCGGCCCTGACCCTGGTCCTGGTCGTCACCCCCTACATCGTGCGGATGATGCGTGCCACGATGATCGAGGTGCTGGATTCCGGCTTCGTGGAAATGGCCCGACTCAAGGGCGTCCCGGAGCGCACGGTGATCCTGCGCCACGCAGTCCCCCATGCGCTGGGCCCCGTGGCCCAGGTGGTCGCCATCCAGTTGGCGTGGATGGCCGGCGGCGTGGTCGTCATCGAGTTCCTGTTCCGCTACCCGGGCATCGGCCAGGCCCTGGTCGACGCCGTGTCCAACCGTGACGTCCAAGTCGTCCAGGCGATTTCGATGCTCATCGCCGCCGCCTACATCGTGGTGAACCTGCTGGCCGACATCGTCGGCATAGCCACCAACCCGAAGCTCAGGACGGAGTCCGCCCGATGAGTACCAACAACACCCCCACCGACATGGCCGGATCGGCCATCGACGACGAAGTCTCCTCCGCCCCCGGGTTGTTCCGGCGCATGATGCGCCAGAAGCAGGCCAGGATCGGCGCCGTGCTGACCGGGATCGTGCTGCTGGTGGCCCTGGTGGGCCCGCTGCTGCTTCCCTGGGCCACCGGATTCACCAGCACCTCCTTCTCCGGTAGGCCGTTCCAACCGGACGGCATCTTCGGAACCGACAACCTCGGCCGCGACATCCTCAGCCGTTTCCTCGACGGTGGACTACGGCTGCTGGCCTACGCGGCCCTGGCCACCGCCCTGGGCATGGTGGTCGGTGTGGTGATCGGCATGGCCGCCGCCTACTCACGGCCCTGGCTCGACAACCTGATCATGCGCTCCAACGACGTCCTGCTGGCCTTGCCGCAGCTGGTCTTCGCCCTGTTGGCGATCACCGTCCTGGGCCCCAAGGGCTGGGTCCTGGTGACCGTCATCGGCATCACCCACGCCCCCCGGGTCGCCCGGGTGACCCGTTCGGCGACCGCCTCGGTGATCACCGAGGACTTCGTCCGCGCCTCGGAAATGTATGCCGTCCCGAAATGGAAGATCCTGCTCAAGGACGTGCTGCCGAACATCACCGGCCCCCTCATGGTGGAACTGGGCCTGCGCATGACGTACTCCATCGGTTTCGTCGCCGCCCTGTCCTTCCTGGGCCTGGGCATGCAACCACCGACCGCCGACTGGGGCCTGATGATCAACGAGAACCGCATTGCGTTGACCGTCCAACCCTGGGGCGTCATCCTGCCGGTGGTGGCCATCGCCATCCTGACCGTCGGGACCAACCTCCTCACCGATTCCCTGGCACGGGCCTCGGCCAACCTGAACGCGGGAGAATGAACATGGACACCGTGAAGAACGAAGCACCAACCGTCGCGGCACTGCGGGCCACCGACCTGCGGGTCGCCACGCTGGCCGGCAAGGAGATCCTGCACGGGATCGACTTCGAGTTGCACCCGGGACGGATCCTGGCGCTGGTCGGGGAATCCGGATCGGGGAAGACCACCGCGGGCCTGGCCTGCATGGGTCATTTCCGCCAGGGCCTGAAACTGACCGCCGGCTCCGTCCATCTGGGTAGCGAAGAGGCCTCGGGCAACCTGCTCGAGCTCAGCGCCCCGAAGGTCCGGGTCCTGCGGGGCGGATCCATCTCCTATGTCCCGCAGGACCCCGCGCTGTCGTTGAACCCCGCCATGCGGATCGGCGAGCAGGTCCTGGAGACGCTCCAGGTCCACGGCTTTGGTGCGAACGACCACGAGCGCGCCGCCCGGGTGGACGAGGTCCTCACCGAGGTCGGCCTGCAGAACGATGCAGCCTACCGCCGCCGCTACCCCCACCAGCTCTCCGGTGGACAGCAGCAGCGCGTGGGGATCGCCATGGCCTTCGCCTGCCGTCCCTCGGTGATGATCCTGGATGAACCGACCACCGGCCTGGACGTCACCACGCAGGCACTGGTCCTGGAAACCATCCACGAAATGGCCGAACGGCATCAGGTCGCGGGCCTGTACATCACCCATGATCTGGCCGTCGTCGCCACGGTCGCCGACGAGGTCCTGGTCATGCTGTCCGGCGACGTCGTCGAACGGGGCTCCATCCAGGACGTGTTGTTCTCGCCCCGGCACCGCTATACCCGCAAACTGCTCGCCGCGGTTCCCGACCTGGCCGGCAAACGCCGGGTGGGCGATGTGGAGGCGATCACCGGGGAACAACCCCTGCTGATCCCCGGGCCCCACGCCCCCGGGGAGCCGCGTATCAACACCATCCCCGAAGCCTCGGCAGCAGAGTCTTCCGCGGACGCAACGTCGTCGTCCACCGAGGTCCTCTCGGTCTCGGGGCTGGAGCTGTCCTACGGTCCGGCCCGGATCCTCGACGGAATCGACCTCACACTCGAGGCGGGCGAGTCGATGATGCTGCTGGGCGAATCAGGGTCGGGCAAGACCACGCTCTCGCGGTGCATCGCCGGACTGAACGACGACTACCACGGCACCGTTTCGCTCCGTGGCACCGCACTGGCCGAGGGGACCCGTGGGCGCACCGCCGAAGAGCGCCAAGCGATCCAGTACGTGTTCCAAAGCCCCTTCTCCTCACTGAATCCGCGGCGCAGCATCTGCGAATCGGTGGAGGTGCCCTTGGAGATGGCCGGGATATCCAGTCGGCGCAAACGCCGCACCCTGGTGCACGAGGCGCTGGACCAGGTCAAGCTGGGCTCCAGCTACCTGGACCGCCGGCCGGGCGAACTCAGCGGTGGCGAGCGCCAGCGTGCTGCCATCGCCCGCGCCCTGGTCAACGCGCCCTCGGTCCTGGTCTGCGACGAGATCACCTCCGCCCTGGACGTCTCCGTCCAGGCCTCCATCCTGGACCTGCTGCGCACCCTGCAGTTGGACACCGGGATGTCGATGCTCTTCGTCACCCACAACATCGCCTTGGCCCGGCATATCTCCCAACGGCTGGCCGTGTTGCAGCGCGGACTGATCGTGGATCTGGGCCCCACGGAAGAGGTGCTGAACAACCCGCAGCACGCCTACACCCGTCAGCTGCTCGACCATGTCCCCACGTTCTAAGGAAGCTCCCACCATGCCCACCGACACCTCGCCAGCGCCTTCACCAGCGGGCGGTTCGGCATCCCTCACCCTGCAATCCCATAACGATGCGGCTCTGCCCGCGGCGGACTTCGCCATGCTGCAGGAGACGTTCGCCAAACACCTCCAGGCCAGCGCCGGCGGGATGTCCTTCTGTGTCTACCGCGAAGGCGCCCCCGTGGCCCGTTTCCATGGGGGCACGACGGTGAAGGCCGGAATGGACCCGGCACCGGGACTGGCCGGCCCGGCCGTCTGGGACGAAAACACCCGTGCCGTGCTGTTCTCGGGAACCAAGGGCCTCGTGGCGACCGTAGCCGCGATCGTCGTCGGCCGCGGCCAACTCGACGTCCGCCGTCCGGTCGCCGACTACTGGCCGGAGTTCGCCGCAGCCGGCAAGGCCGACGTGCCGGTGTCGATGCTGCTGAACCACACGGTCGGGCTGGTCTATGTGGACCCCGAACCCGACGGGGAAAACACCAGGTACGACAACCGGCTCAACGCCTCCATCCTGGCCGCCCAGGCCCCGCTGTGGGAACCGGGGACGAAGGTCGCCTACCATGCGATCACCTATGGGTACCTGATGGCCGAGCTGCTGCTCCGGGCCACCGGCCAGGACATCGGCACCCTCATCCGCGAACTGCTTGCCGAGCCGTTGGGCCTGGACCTGCACCTGGGACTGCCCCCGGAACTCGACGGAAGGGTCGCGACCATCTTCCGGGCCGATGACTACGCGATCAGCACCTTCCTCAAGGATGCCGAACGACGCCGGATCGTGGACCGGATGTATGCGGGCTCGCTCACCGGGGAGAAGGACTGCTTCAATTCGGTGGAGATGCGCCGCGGGCAATTGGCTGCCGGCGGAGGGATCGCCACCGCCGAATCCATGGCCAGCCTCTACTCCCAGCTGGCCGCCCCGGGACAGACCCTGGTGGATCCCACGGCCCTGGCCGACGCCACCGGGACCTGGTCCGAAGGCGTCGACGCGGTCAACGACCGTCCGCTGCGCTTCGGCCTCGGCTACGAGCTCGCCGACCCGATCGGCACCTACGGCCCCGTGGCCCCGGCCTTCGGACATTCCGGTGCCGGCGGCGGACTCCACGGGGCCTGGCCGGGCAAGAACATCGGCTTCTCCTTCCTGATCAACGAGATGCTCTCCGAGGACCAGGACCGGCGCGTGAAGGACCTGCTGGCGGCGCTCGCCCGGATCGTCTAGTCCCGGGGCCGGGGTTTCGCCCGCCGGGGCCCCGGCGCTGCCGCTACTGTGTGGGTATGCAATCCCCCATCGAGAGCTACCTGCGACGGCTGCACACCGAATTGTCGAGCCTGCGCGACGGGACCCCCTACCAGGACATCCCCGCGACCTCCCATGGCAACCCCGACGACTTCGCGATCTGCCTGGCCACGGTCGACGGCTACGTCTACGAGGTCGGCGATGCCGATACCGAGTTCTCGATCCAATCGGTGTCCAAGCCGTTCACCTACGGCCTGGCCCTGGAGGACCTGGGCCCGGACGCGGTGGACGAGAAGATCGACGTCGAACCCTCCGGTGATGCCTTCAACGAGATCTCGCTCTCCGAGGGCACCGGCCGGCCGGCCAACGCGATGATCAACGCCGGGGCCATCGCCGCGACCTCGCTGATCAAGGGCTCGGGCGGACGCCAGGGCTTCGAGAGGATCCTGGCCACCTATTCGGATTTCGCCGGCCGGCCGTTGAAGGTCCGCGAATCGATCTACCGCTCGGAGATCCGCACCGGCCACCGCAACCGGGCCATGGCCAACCTGCTGCGCAGCTTCAACGTCATCGAACACGACCCGGAAAAGGCGCTGCGCAACTACTTCCGCCAATGCTCGGTGATGGTCAACGCCCGGGATCTGGCCCTCATGGCCGCCACCCTGGCCAACGGCGGCACGCAGCCACTCACCGGCAAGGAGGTCATGGGGATCGATTCGGTCCAGCGGGTGCTTTCGGTGATGATGACCTGCGGCATGTATGACGACGCCGGATCGTGGACCAGCGCCGTGGGCATGCCCGCCAAATCCGGGGTCGGCGGCGGCCTGCTGGCGGTCCTTCCCGGCCAGTTGGGCTTGGCGGTCTATTCCCCGCCGTTGAACGAGCACGGCTCCCCCGTGCGCGGGGTGGCCGCCTCCGAACGCATGGCCGCGGACATGGAACTGCATTTCGTCCGGGCGGCCCGCATGGGCCGCTCGGTCATCAGCGAACGCTACGACCTGACCGAGGCTCCCTCCGGGGTCCGCCACAACGACGACGCCGCGGCGGTGCTCGAAGAGCACGGGCACCGGGCGCAGATCCTCGAACTGAACGGGGACCTGCTCTTCGCCGGCGCCGAGTCGATGGTCCGGGCCATCAGTGCGCTGCCCGAAGAGGTGGAGCTGGTGATCCTGGACGTGCGCCGGATCGACGAGGTCGGGGACGTGGCCCTGACCATGCTCTCCGAGGTGCGCGACGGGCTGGTCGAGGAGAAACGCCGGCTGATCCTGATCGAAACCGAGGGGGTCATCGCCGATGCCATGACCGCCGGACGCAACGACGTCCCCGTCTTCGGCACCCGCAACGACGCGGTGGAGTGGGCCGAGGAGTGGATCATTGCCCTGCACGGCGGCCCCGGGCTGGTCCCCGACGTCGTACAGCTGCCCGACTTCCCCGCCGTGGGACCCCTGGAGCCGGAACAGATCACTGCCCTTGAAACGCATATGGAGGAACGCACCTACGACGACGGGCAGGTCATACGGCGGGTGGGACAGAAGTTCGGCGGCGTCTATTTCATCCTCTCGGGCAAGGTGGCCACCACCAGCACCCAACAGGGACACCGGTTCCGCCATGCGACCCTGGGCGCCGGCATGACCTTCGGCGAGATCGCCCTGGGCGGGGACCGCGGCCAGTCCCTGCGCGTCACGGCCGAGGGGCGGGTCCAGCTCAAGGTACTGCCCGCCGAAGCCATCGCCCACCTCGAGGCCGATGATCCGTCGTTGGCCCTCTCCTTCTGGAAGGCGGTGGCCCGCGACGCCTACACCCGCGTGGAGCAGAGCTTCCGCGAGGCAGCCGTGCGCGAACGCGACCAGACCTTCCACGACGAAACGAACCGCTGAAGGGCCGACCCGACCCGCTGGCGTCGTTCCCCAGGACACATTATTTCTTAAATTGCATAGGTCTTTGATATAAATAACTTATGCAAAACATGACGCGGACCCCCGAGCCGGAGGAAATCTCCGACGTGGCCGGGCTGCTGGAGGAACTCTTCCGGCTCTCCCGGCGGCTGACCCCACCCGGGAACTACTCGTTGACCGTCTACTCGGCGTTGGCCTCGCTCAAACGCCATGGAGACGCCCGCCTGACGGCACTGGCCGCCCATGAGGGCGTCAGCCAGCCCTCGATGACCCAGGCCGTCGGCCGGCTCAAACGCGAAGGCCTGGTCCAGCAGGTCCCCGATCCCAGCGATGGTCGAGCCGTCCTGATTTCGATCACGGACACCGGCCTGGCAGCCCTGGCCGCCCGGAGCCAACGCCGCAGCGAAGGCGTCGCCGAGCTGCTGGCCGCACTGGATGCCACCGATCAGCATTCGATCATCGCCGCGACCGGGGCCCTGCGCCGGCTCATCGACGCAGCCCCCGACCAACGCCCCGACGGCAAATAAGCACAGCACCAACCCATCCCATATCCCTCGATTGGAGCACCGATGACCGGAGCACCAACGACCAGCCCTTCCCGGCCGGCCAGTCCCTTCAAACAACCCAAAGCCGTCTGGGTGCTGGCCTTCGCCTGCGTCGTCTCCTTCATGGGGATCGGCCTGGTGGACCCCATCCTCCCCGCCATTTCCGAACAGCTGGAGGCCTCGCCCAGCCAGGTGACGCTGCTGTTCACCAGCTACCTGCTGGTTACCGCCGTCGCGATGCTCTTCACCGGGTGGATCTCCAGCCACATCGGGGCCAAACGCACCCTGGTCTACGGCCTGACGATCATCGTCATCTTCGCCGCCCTGGCCGGCTTCTCCGGGTCCATCGACGGCATCGTGGGCTTCCGCGCCGGGTGGGGTGTCGGCAACGCGATGTTCATCGCCACCTCGTTGGCGGTCATCGTGGCCTCGGCCAGCGGCGGCTTCGTCGGGGCCATCGTGCTCTACGAGGCGGCCCTGGGCCTGGGCATGGCCGCCGGGCCGCTGGTTGGCGGCCTGCTGGGCTCCATCTCCTGGCGCGGCCCCTTCTTCGGGGTCGCCGGCCTGATGCTCATCGCCCTGATCGCCACCATCGTGCTGGTGGAGCCCACGCCCAAACCCGTGAAGAAGACCTCCATCCTGGATCCGCTGAAGGCCCTGCGCCACCGCGGTCTGCTGACCATGTCGCTGATGGCCCTGTTCTACAACTGGGCGTTCTTCACCGTGCTGGGCTACGCCCCCTTCCCGATGGGCCTGGACGCGATCCACCTGGGCTTCGTGTTCTTCGGCTGGGGTGTCCTGGTCGCCGGGTTCTCCGTCTTCGGGGCCCCCTGGCTGCAGCGCAAGCTCGGCATCGCCGGCACCTTGTACATGAACCTCTCGCTCTTCGCCGTGACGATCCTGATCATCGGCATCTGGGTGCACAACACCTCGGTGCTCATTCCGGCGGTCATCGCCACCGGCATCTTCATCGGCATCAACAACACGGTCACCACCCAGGCCGTCATGACCGTCTCACCGGTCGAACGCTCCGTCGCCTCGGCCGCCTACGGCTTCGTCCGCTTCATCGGCGGCGGCCTGGCCCCGCTGGCCGCCGGCAAGCTGGTGGAGCACTACAACATGCATGTGCCCTTCATCCTCGGCGCCGTGGCCCTGGTCATCGGCCTGGTCATCCTGATGTCGGGACATAAGCTCCTCCGCAAGGCCGAAGAAGCACAAGCCGCCGATACAGCGGCGGCAGGCTCCACCGGGGAACCGGGCACCGAAGCACCCGAAGACGCCCTGGCCATTGCCGACCGCCGGATCATCCCCGTCGAACATGCAGCCACCGCCGTCGTCCCCGAAGGGCTCCAGGGAGCCGTCGTGGCGGCCATCGGCTCCTCCGACTCCGCCGACCGGATCGTGGACAAGGCCCTGCGGGTCGCCGCCGCCGCGAAACTTCGGGTCGACGTGATCCACGTCCTGGAATCGGTCATCGCCAGTGATGCAGCAATCGACGGCGAGGACCTGGACACGGCGTCGGCAGCCGTGCGCGCCCAGTTGGATCGCCTCGCCGCCGCAGGCGTCGGCGCCGCCGGATACGTGTTGGGCACCGGGCCGGGCCGCCCCGAGGACCATGCCGGTGCCGGACGAGCGGTGGCCGAATATGCCAACCGCATCCAAGCCAGGTCCCTGGTCATCGGGGCCCCGACCCATGGCGGGCTCTCCGCGCTCATGGACGCCTCCGCCAGCCAGGAGATCTGGCGTACCGCCCACACGGATGTCACCATCGTGAACCCGGAGGCGGCGCAGCCCGTCGGGCCCTGACCGGGTCTTGCACGATTCCGTTGGCCCGTCCGGCACCTGGTGCCGGGCGGGCCTTCGCCGTCCCCTGCCGCCGCGGTGCCTGCGGCAGCCCTGGCGGACCGGCAGGCGGGGACAAGAACCTAGCCGGCCGTGGACTCCGCGTGCCTGCGACGGATCAGTGTCAGCCGCAGGACGGACAGGGCCACGGCCAGGGCCAGGCACGGCAGCATATAGGCAACGAGGTCCGCATCCGTGGCCAGCGAGACGGCGCCGAGGGCGATGGTCGCGACCATGAACACCCAGGCCAAGGGGGTGATGATCTTCAGCATGGCCCGCTCCTCCCCAGGATTCCATTGGTCCCTTCCCGGGCCCTGGGCGGGCTTGCTGCCCGGTGACCCGGCGGTTGTCCTGTCCGGCCACCGTAGGTTCCCCGCAACGCGGAGCACAAGAGGCACGTGCCTGGTTCCCGAAGCGTCGGTCGGCACTGTTAGATTCGAGCCCTGTCCGTTGGTAGGTCCGCGGCTGAGATGAGAAGGAGTGTGGATGTTCCTGCTGGATGCCGTGGAGGCCACCGAGCCGCCACCCTTGGTTTTCTCGGCTTCCGATCTGGTCACGGCCAGCGAATGCGAATACCAGAGTCTGTATAAACTCGACGTCAAACTGGGCCGCCGCGAGAAACCAGACTTCCCCGAGGACGCCTTGGCATCCCGCGCCGCGGACCTCGGTGATGTCCACGAACAACGGGTCCTGGAGCAGCTGGAACACACCCACGGTCCCTGGGACCAGGCCAGCGGCACGGGGGTCCGCCGGATCAACAAGGCCCCCACCATGGACCGGGCCACGCTTGAACGGCTGGCTGCCGACACCACCGAGGCCCTCACCCTCGGGGCCGACGTCGTTTTCCAGGCCACCTTCTTCGACGGCGAATTCCTCGGGTTCGCCGACTTCATCGTCCGCGGGGCCGACGGCCGCTACGCCGTCTGGGACTCGAAACTGGCCCGCCATGCCCGGGTCACCGCACTGCTGCAACTGGCCGCCTACGGGGACCAGCTCGAACGTCTGGGATTCGACCCCTCCCCGGTGGCGACCCTGGTGCTGGGCGACCTCGAACACAGCGACCATCCGATGCCCGATCTGCTGCCCGCCTACCGCGAGCTCCGGACGCGTTTTCGCCGGCTGACCGCCGAACACCGCGCCGCGGGGACCACCGTTGACTGGAACCGTCCCGGACTGCGGCGGTGCGGGACCTGTGATTACTGTGCCGAACAGGTCGCCGCCCACGATGACCTGCTGCTCATCGGCGGCATGACTGCGGCACGACGGCGGACCCTGATGGCCGAGGGCATCACCACCATGCATCAACTCGCCGAGCAGCCGGCCCCCGCCGGAGAGGACCCGGATTCGGGTCTGGGCCGTCTCCGCGAACAAGCCAGGGCCCAGACCGGGCTGATGGAATTCGACGGGTCCGCCAGCGTCGGGGAGCACACGGTCTCCTACCGTGTGCAGCCCACCCATGCCATCGGCGAGCTACCGGCCCCCAGCGACGGCGACATCTTCTTCGACTTCGAGGGCGACCCGCTCTGGCAGGACCCCGAAACCGGCACCTGGGGTATCGAGTATCTCTTCGGCGTCATCGAACACGACACCGGCACCCCCGTCTTCCGCCCGTTCTGGGCGCATTCCCGCGCCGGGGAGAAACGGGCGTTCCTGGACTTCCTGGACTATATCCAACAACGCCGTCAGCGGTGGCCCGACCTGCACGTCTACCACTACGCCCCCTACGAGAAGTCTGCGCTGCGCAACCTCTCGGTCCGGCACACCGCCGGGGAAGACACCGTGGATGCCTGGCTGCGCGAGTCCCTGCTGGTGGACCTGTATGACACCGTCCGCCATTCGGTGCGCATCTCGGAAAGCTCCTATTCGATCAAGAAGCTCGAACCGCTCTACATGGGCGCCGATGGCCCGCGGGACGGAGTCACCAACGCGGGGGCCTCGGTCGTGGCCTATGCGATCTACGCCGCCGACCGCGAGGCCGGGAACACCGAGGCCGCCGCATCGACCCTGGCCTCGATCTCCGCCTATAACGAATACGACTGCCTCTCCACGCTGCGCCTGCGTGATTGGCTGCTCTCACTGGCCGCCGACGAGCCGACCCCCGACCCGTCGCCCGGCACGGCCACCGGCGTCCTGCCCGGCACCGGGGCCCCGGCACCGGACGCGTATGAGCCCAGCGCCGAGGAACTGAGGCTGCAGTCCTATCTGGAGCTCGACGCCGATTTCTCATCCCTTCCGGACGCGGACCGCCCGGCGGCACGGGCCGACCACGCCGCAGTGGCCATGGTCGCCGCCGCCACCGGCTACCACCGGCGCGAGGACAAGCAGTTCTGGTGGGGCCACTTCGACCGGCTCGAATCCCCCACCGAGGACTGGGCCGAAACCCGGGGAGTCTTCCTCGTGGACTCCGCCGAAGTCCTCGAGGACTGGACCCGGCCACCGCGCGCCCGCACCGAACGCCGCGTCCTGGAACTGACCGGAACCGCCTCCGACGGAACCGATCTGCGCCCCGGCACCAACTGGTTCCGCATGTATGGCCCTCCCGTCCCCTCCGGCGCCGACGTCCCGGTCGATGCCGAGGGCCATCCGGTCCCCGCGGCGCGGGGCGGGATCTTCGACACCGCATTATTGTCGGTGGAGGTCAGCGGCCACGCCACGGTCCTCACGGTCGCCGAGAAATCCAGCGGGAGGATCCCCCCGTACCCGCAGACACCCATGGCACTGACCCCGGGGCGGCCCATCATGACCGTCAGCATCCGCGAATCGTTGGCGGAGCTGGCCCGCCAGGTCGGCTCCACCCTGGTGGTGCCCTCCCCCACCTCGGACCCGGGTGAGGCCCTGCCGGTGATCACCACCCCGCCGAAACTGCCCCACCACCCGGGGCTGGATATCCTGCGCCGGTCCACCCCGCGGCTGGCCAGTCTGGGCCGCCTTCCCGCGGTCACCGTCGATGACGAAGGCCGGGGGGACCATATCGGGGCGATCACCGAGGCCGTCGCCGACCTGGATCGCTCCTATCTGGCCGTCCAGGGCCCTCCCGGTACCGGCAAGACCCATGTCGGCTCCCATGTCATCGCCGCCTTGCTGGACCGCGGCTGGAAGATCGGGGTGGTCGGCCAATCCCATGCGGTCGTGGAGAACATGCTCGGAGCGGCCATCAGCAAGGCGGGGGTCGATCCGGAGCGGGTGGCCAAGAAGCCCAAGGACCCCCTCGTCCCCTCCCCTTGGTCGGTGACCGATGACAAGAAGTTCGCCGCCCTCCTCGAGTCCGAGGGCGGGGCGCTGATCGGCGGGACGGCCTGGACGATGACCGGAAAACAGGTTCCCGCCGGCTGTCTGGACCTGCTGGTGATCGACGAAGCCGGGCAGTATTCACTGGCCAATACGCTCGCCGTCGCCCGGGCCGCGGACCGTTTGCTGCTGCTCGGTGATCCGCGGCAGCTGCCCCAGGTCACCCAGGGGACCCACCCCGAACCCGTCGACGATTCGGCACTGGGCTGGCTTTCCGAAGGGGCCGCCACCCTCCCGGGACGGTTGGGCTACTTCCTCCCGGATTCCTGGCGCATGCACCCGGCCCTGTGTGCGAAGGTCTCGGTCCTGAGCTATGCCGGGCACCTGGCCTCGGCCCCGGCCGCCGCGCGGCGCCACCTCGAGGGGGTCGCCCCGGGAGTCGGCACCGTGCTGGTGGAGCACCACGGCAACGCGACCTCCAGCCTCGAGGAGGCCGCGGAGATCACCGCCCAGGTCGGCCGGCATCTGGGGCTGCGCTGGGACGACGGCGGACGCAGTCCGGTCCGCGGGTTGGGGCCCAGGGACATCCTGGTCGTCGCCGCCTACAACGCCCAGGTCAACGTGATCCGCGAGGCCCTCGATGCCGCCGGGTACGAGGACGTCCGGGTCGGCACCGTGGACAGGTTCCAGGGCCAGGAGGCCCCGGTGGTGCTGGTGTCCATGGCGGTCTCCGCCGCCGAGGAAACCCCACGCGGCATGGATTTCCTGCTCAACCGCAACCGGATCAACGTCGCCGTGTCGCGGGCACAATGGCGTACCGTCATCGTCCGTTCCCCCGAACTGACCAATTTCCTGCCCACCCGCCCCGAGGGGTTGGCCGAACTCGGGGCTTTCGTGGGGCTCTGCGGCTAAAGCAGCAAGGCTGGAGCCTCACCGTGCCAGCCGCCCCGATGCCGGGCAGGTCCTGCGGGCTCAGCCGTCGTGCTCGAACTCGCCCCGCATCGTGTTCAGCGTGCGACGGATGTTCTTGCGCTGGAACTCCGCGAAAAGCTGGCCGCCGGTGACGGCGCGGTCAAAGGCCCCGGCAAGCCAGTCCGGCCATTTAGACCTCCCATCGGTCCAGGTCTCGGTGACCCGGGTGCCCCCGTCAACGTCGTCGAGGTCGTAGGCCCAACTGGCGATCCTGCCGCGGAGCATCGGCCGACGGACACCGATCCTGCCCACGTCGAAGGCGAAACGTCGCCCCGGGTCCGACGCCGTGACGACACACCGGGTGATCCACCGGGCCCGCCCCCGACGATTGGTCCCCTCGAAGATCTCTCCCACCTGCAGCGGACGGCCCACCGCGGGGGTCGTGGCCCCGGTGTTTTCCGGGCTCCAGCGGGGCATCTGGGCGGGGTCGGCGAGCTGGGTCCAGATCGTCTCGGCGTCGACCTTGATGTCGACGCTGTCGCTGACCTGCATGGTGCGCTTCATTCGGGTCCTCCCGATCGTTGGCCCGGCCGCTGAACATCAACCGTGTTCGGAGCGTACCTCCTCGCGTCGGCGCCGCGAATTGGACGAAACCGCGACCGGCCCCTGCTAGCGTGTGGCCATGAGTGCATTCCACGGTCTCGTTGCCTATCCCGTCACCCCCTTCGACGACTCCGGGGCGATCGATCATCCGGCCCTGCGCCGTCATCTATCCACGCTGGCGGTTTCGGGGGTCGATTCCATCGTCGTGCTGGGCTCCTCCGGTAGTTTCGCCTACCTCGACGCCGCCGAACGCGCCGCAGTGATCACCACCGCCGTCGAGACCGTCCGCGAGGTCAATCCAGCACTGCCCGTCCATGCAGGGGTCAGCGCCGTATCCACCGCCGAACTGATGCGCCACGTCGAGGCGGCCGTGGCGGCAGGAGTCGACGGGCTGCTGCTTTCCACCGTGTCCTATGTGCCCCTGAACGACGACGAGGTCGCCACCCAGTGCCGGCTGGTTGCCGCCGCCTCGGATCTGCCCATCTGCCTGTATTCCAACCCGGCGACCACCAACTTCTCCTTCTCCCTGGACCTCATCGCCGAGCTGGCCGCCGAGCCGACGATCGTGGCGATCAAGGAAACGGCCGCCGATCTGGCGACCTTCATCGAACGCCACGAGGCCTTGGCCTCCCGCGTCCACCCCGGTTTCAGCCACGGCATGAGCGGGGACGCGTTGATCGCCGAGGCGGGCTTCGCCGCCGACGCCTGGCATTCCGGACCGGCTTCGGTGCTGCCGGCCCACTTCGGGGCGCTGCGGGCCGCCCTGGTCGACGGGGACATCGTCGAAGCGAACCGGCTGCAGGAGGAACTCACCCCGTTGATGCGCGAATTCAATGCGTTGCGCAAACTCAGCAACCTCCACGCCCTGGCCCGTGCGGCAGGCATCGATTCCGGGGAACCACGCCGCCCGCTGCTCCCCCTGCCCGGCAGCAGCCAGCGGGACCTGGCCCGGCTGCTCGGGGAGCTGTCCGAACCGCTGTAGCGATCCGGCACCGCCCCTGTGCACCAAGGGTTCGAACTCCCGGGTAACTCGTGCTAGACAAGGGGGCATGAAAATGCGCAATTTGGCGGGTTCCCCGGTGAACCCGCTGGGGCTGGGGTGCATGAACCTCAGCCACGGGTATTCGAACTTCCCGAGCTACGCCGACGGCGCCAGGCTCCTGCGTCACGCCCTCGATGCGGGGGTGGACCATTTCGACACGGCCACCCTGTACGGCAGGGGGTGCAACGAGGAACTCGTCGGCGCCGCCTTGGGAAAACGCCGTGACGACTACTTCCTGGCCAGCAAGTGCGGGTTGGAGATCATGGCTCCGGGAGAACGCGGACGCATCGACGGCCGACCCGAAACCATCAGGGCCCAAGCCGAGGCCTCGTTGGACCGGCTGGGCACCGATTTCATCGACCTCTACTACCTGCACCGCCTGGACCCGAACGTGCCGGTGGAGGAAAGCGTCGGCGCCCTGGCCGACCTCGTGGCCGAAGGGGCCATCGGGGCCATCGGCCTGTCGGAGGTCTCCACGGCCACCCTCTACCGGGCGGCAACCGAACATCCGATCGCCGCCGTGCAGAACGAATACTCGCTGGCCACCCGGAACTCCGAACTGGGCGTGCTGGATGCCTGCCGCGAGCTGGGTACCTCGTTCGTGGCCTTCAGCCCGCTCTCCCGGGGCTTCCTGGCCGGCACGCTACTCGATCCCTCCGAACTCCCGGAGCAGGACCTGCGCCACGTGTTGCCGCGTTTCACCGCCGAGAACTATCCGGCCAACCTTCAACTGCTCGATTCCTTCCGCCGGGTCGCCGAACGGCTGGGCCTCACCTGCTCCCAGCTGGCGCTGGCCTGGATCCTGGCCCAGGGCGATCACGTCCATGCCATCCCCGGCACCACCAGCACCGGGCACCTCGACGAGAATCTGGACGCCGGTTCCGTCGCCCTCGATGAGGCCACGGCCGCCGAGGTCGGGACGATCATCAACTCACAGACCATGCACGGCGCCCGGTACAACCCCGGTCAACAGCGGACCATCGACACCGAGGAGTTCACCGCCGCGCAGGCCTGAGCCGACCTATTCCTCGTCCTTCGGGGCGTGCCGGCTCCGGGCCGGGTCGATGACCTCCTCCACGTCGAAGAACTTCTCCAGGACGTGGTGCTTGCCCTTCAGCGCCGCGTTCATGCTCAACCCGTCCACGTTGATGCGGGCCTGGCGCACATAGTCGTCGGTGAGCTGCATCCAGGCGGGGGTCGAGGCGTCGATGCCGAAGTAGAAATCGAAGCCCGCCTTCTTGAACAGCTCGTATTTCGCCCCGGAATACGCGGCGGTGCCCGACATGTCGGCGCCGAACGGGAAGATCAGCAGGTCGGTGTCCCCCAGGATGGGGCTGACTTCCTGGTCCCATTTCCTCGTGTCGGCCTTCAGCCGCGCCATCGTCGAATTCGTGACGTTGGAGTGGCCCCAGGTATGGGAGGCGAAGACCCAGCCCTCGTCCTTCAGGGCCCCGGCGACCTTCTTCGCCTTCCTGGTCTGTGCCTTCACGTCGACCTCCGGGTCATCCCCGTATTCGATCTCGCTGGTGCGGTAGCCCAGCACCCCGTTGTAGCCGGTCAGTCCGAGGATGCCCTTGCTGCCGTGGTAGGAGAAATCGGGGTGCTCACGGACGAATGCGTCCACGACCGTGGGCAGGTCGTAGTCCCCATGGACCGTCGTTCCGGAGGGGGCCTGGTAGGTGTTGGTGATGTTCCCGTCGTCGTCCAGGGTCAGATTCGTGGCGAAGCCGTCGCCGTCCATGTATTCGTAATAGCTGACGTCGTCCTCGGAGAGGACCAACGGCTTCTTGCCCTGCGGCAACTTAATCGGCCGGTATTCCATCTCCCCGTCGGCGTTTTCGCGGGCGATGTCGTGCGGGTTGACCAGCACATAGCCCTTGTCGTAGACGGAGGCGAGGATGGCCTTGAATTCCTTGACCGTGACCATGTAGTCGGCATATCCCTGCGCACTGGGTCCGGGGGCGAAGGCCCGCTTCGGGTCAACGATCAGCGAGTGGAAGAACAGGTGGGAGATCTTCGAGTTGTCCTCCCAGGTCACCGCCTTCTTCTGCTGCGCGGTGATCTTGTCGATGAGATCGGACACGTCCCCGCCCTCGAGATCCTCGAGCTGTTCCAGGGCGGTGGAGTAGTCGTAGTGCGCCGCCGCCGTCCTGGCCTCATCGATCGCGGCCTCGCGCTGGTCCGCTGCCGAGGGCCCCTCGGATCCGCCGTCTGGTGCCAGGCCCGGCCCGGAGGCCCAGGCGCCCCCTCCGGGAGGCCCTTCCTGGCCACCGGATTCCGCGGCGCAGCCCGACAGGCCCAGGGAAACGGCCAGGGCGGAGGACAGAAGCAGGGCACCGGTGGAGCGTGTTCTCCTGGCGGAGGACATTATTGCTACCTCTTTCAGCACGTCGAGCGGACGAAGGCCGGCGGGGGTGCGATCAAACATCCGCTGTCTTCCACGCTAGCCCCGACCTTTGATCCGGACGCACGCGACACGTCGGTTGTGGCCTAGAATGACCATCCGGCCCTCGACGGTGCGAACGCCGTTCGTCGCGCTGCCGCGGCTTCCTTTTCGACCATCACCCGTCCATCGTCGTCCCCCACCGTGTGGGGCGGAAAGTAGCAGATGCCTTCAATCGAACCCGCCGTTGCGACGTGGGCCGACCAGCAGGAATTCAGGTCCTCCCCCGCCTGGAAGCTGCTCTCGGCGACGCCGTGGACGGTCGCGTTCCTGCGGGCCGAGTTCACCCAGGCCCGTCCCCGCGTGGGGTTGGAGGCGTTCCATGCCTCGTTGCAGGCCTTCCTACGGCATCTCCGCTCCGCCGGGACACCGCTCAACGACGCCTGGCAGGCCCAGCAGTACGCCGATTCCTGGGTGCGGGCCGGATATCTGGCGCGGCCGCTGATCGATGGCTCCTTCGTCTACGAGCCGACCGCCCATACCGCCCGGGTGCTGACCTTCCTCGAAGGCTTCTCCGGCTCGGGGACCAATTTGAACTCCTCGCGCTTGAACACCCTGCTGACCAGCATCGAGTCCCTGGCCCATGAAACCGATCCCGACCCCGAGGCGCGGATCCGCCAGCTCGAAGCCGAGATCGCCGAACGCACCGAACGGGTCCGGGCCCTGCGTTCCGGGGCCGCCCCGGCCGTGTTGCCGGCCGACGGGGCCATGGCCGCGGCACGCAGCATCCTGGATCTGGCGGCGAACCTGCCGGCCGACTTCAAGCGCATGCGCGACGGTGTACGGCATATGCTCCACCAGGTCAGACGGGAGATCATGGAAGGCTCGGTGGCCAAGGGCGTGGCCGTCGGCCGGGTCTTGGAAGGTGATAGGCAACTGCGCAGCACCGCCGAAGGCGAGACGTTCCGGGGGTTCACCGAGTTCCTCAACGATCCGACCCGGCAACACCGCTTCCGCCAGGCCATCAACGAAGTACTCGAACGTGATTTCGTCGATGGCCTCAACGCCCAGGAACGCCATACCCTGGCCACCTTGCTGCGTGAGCTGCGCCGCCAGGCCGCCGAAGTGCATTCGAGCTATGGCAAGCTCTCGGAATCCCTGCACGCCTTCGTCCAGTCCGACGAATTCCGCGATTCGGTCCTGCTGCGCCGGACGGTGCGTAGCGCCGAACTGGCGGTCGCCGGTTCCGAGGCACTCGGCCCCCGGACCCCGGTCACTGCGGTGAAGCTGTACGCCCCGGCCTTCTCGACCCTGTCGGGCCTGGGGATCTTCGACCCCCAGGAGCATGTGGCCCCACCGAAGCTCGCCGAACCGCCGGCGATGAGCAGCGCCGACATCCGACGCACCCCCAGCACCCCGAAGGCCGATGCCGACCGGCTCGACACGGCCATCGCCACCGCGGTGGACTCCGCCGCGGGCCCCCTCACCCTCGGTTCCGTGTTCGCCGGGCTCGAGACCAGGGACCACCATGTGAACACCATCCGCTACCTCATCGAGGCCGCCCGCACCGCCGGACGGGACGTGGACACCACCAGATTCGAGTCGATCACCTTCAGCCAGGTCGACGGCTCCGAACGCACCGCCTACCTGCCCGTGATCACCTTCGCGAAGGACACCGAATGAGCCACCCGGACCCCGAATCCCCCGCCCTCGCCCCCCACGGTGCCTCCGGGGACGACGACCAGACCCCGGACACCGCGACCCCCTCGGGCCGCCGGGCCGAGGGAGAGCTCTTCGACGGGGACACCGGCAGATTCGAGTTGGCGCTGCGCCAGGCGCTGATCCGCTTGCTGCGCGGCCCCTACCTGGACGGGAGCGCCGATGCGCGGCTGTGGCAACTGGTGCTGGACCGACGCCGGGAGATCTCCGCCTTCGTTGCCGAGCTGTTCCTGAAGCTGCAGATCGATCCCGAACGGAAGATCGCCCTGCTCGTACCGGTGCCGACCCAGACCGTCCACACCACCGCGATCGTGCCCCGCAAGCCGCTGCGCCGCGAGGAGACCCTGTTGGCGCTGCGGTTGCGGCTGCTGCTGGACCGTCATGCCGGCACCGGAACCGATCCGGTGATCTCCCGCGCCGGGGCCCGGGAGCTCCTCGAGGAGCATCGCCATCCCGGGGCCCTGGACGATAAGCGGCTCGAGGAGCTCACCGATTCCTCCTTGGCCCGGCTGGCTGCCCTGAAACTGATCCTGCCCACCGAACTCGACCACGAATACCGGGTCTCCGGGGCCCTGGCGCTGGCCCTGCCCTTCGATTCGATCGATGAGATCCCCGCCTATCTGCAGTCCCTGGACCGGGCCGCCGACGAGGGGATGGAGCCGACGCTGGAACTGGATTCCGACGTCGTCCCCGATGACCCGGAGGACGACTCCGGGAAGCCCGACGACGACGCCGAAGATGACCCCGTGACCACCACCAACCCCGAAGGGGCGGCCCAGTGACCATCTCCCAGACCCTGCCCTTCGGTGAGGCGATCAACCCCGGACAGCAGCGCCTGTGCTCGATCCAGGTCATCAACTGGGGCACCTTCCACGGCCGGCACGAACTGTATGTGGACCGCGACGGCACCTTGCTCACCGGCCGCCCCGGCGTCGGCAAGTCCACCCTGTTCGACGGAATCGGCCATATCTTCCATGCGGCCCCTCGACTGAACGAATCCGCCCATGAGGCCTCCACCCGCAAGGACCGGCGCACCACCTACTCCTATATGCGTGGACGTCGCTTCACAACCGAAACCGGCACCCTGTATCAACGTCCCGGCGCCACCTGGAGCGCCGTGGCCCTGACCTTCGAGGACGGGTTGGGGACCCGGACCTGCATCGCCGTCCTGTTCGACCTTCCGGCCCAGGGCCTGGAGGGCCAGGTCGGCAAGCACTATGTCATCGGGGACGGCACCCTGGATACCGCGGCGTTGGAAGAGCACGGCTCCCGCAGGTTCTCGCCGTCCTCCCTGATGAAGGTGCTCCCCGGGTTCGAGGCCTTCGATGTCCACCGCACCTTCGCCGAACGGTTCCGCCGGCGCCTGGGTATCGACAACGACAAGGCGTTCTCGCTGCTGCGCACCCTGCAGAACGGCAAAGGCCTGGACCGCGGGGTCAACCAATTCTTCCGCTATGAGGTCCTGGAGGTCCCCTCGACCTTGAAGGCCGCTGCCGGCGCGGTGGAGGACTTCTCCCATCTGCGGGGGATCCACCGCCAACTCGAGGAGGCCCGCGCCCAACGAGATGCCCTGGAGCTGGTGCCCGAACAGCATCGACGCCACCAGGAACTCACCGAATCCCTGCGCCACCTCCAGGGCCTGGGGCGGCATCAATTGCCGCTGCTGCGCGAACATCTGGCCGCCGAACTGCTGGGCACCCGCTCCGCCGCCATCGCCGCCGAACTGAAGGCCAACCGCACCGCCATTTCCGAGGTCTCCGAATCCCGGACCGTGCTGGCCGAACGGGTGCGTTCACTGACCGAACAACACGACTCCCATGGAGGCCAGGCGGTCCAGGCGCTTGAACGTGAACTCGAGGCGGCCCGCTCACGGTTGGCCGAGCGCCAAGGGATCGCCTCCACCCTGAAGGCCCGCATGCACGACGCCGGGGTGGCGCTGACGTTCTCGGCTTCCGGTCTGCAGGCGGCCCGTCGCCAGGCGGCGGTGACCGCCGAAACCCTGCAGGGGGTGGCCAAGGATGCGACCACCATGGAACACGAGGCGATCGCCGCGTCCATGGAGGCGCGCGAGAAGGCGCAGAAGCTGCGCCAGGACATCGATTCCTACGCCCGCAGGGGCTCGAACATCGACGGCCTCTCGGCGGCGGCCCGCCGCCGGATCTGCTCCGAAACCGGGATCGCGGCCGAGGACCTCCCCTTCGCCGGGGAGCTCATGGACATGGCCCCCGGGGCCGGCCCCTGGCGCGCCGCGGCGGAGAAGGCCTTGCGCTCACTGGCCACCACCCTGTTGGTCGGCGGCGAGGACATCGAACGGGTGACGGCGGCGGCGGATCGGTTGGAAGGCTATGGCAGGTTGCGGTGGATCGACCTCTCGGCCCACGTCCCCGGCGGCCGCGACGGGGACCCGGTGGCCACCGCCGCCGACCAGGCCCTGGTGACGAAGCTGGAGTTCAAGCTATCCGAGGCCGGCCAGTGGTTGCAACGCAAGATCGCCGCCGACCACGATTTCATCTGCGTGGCCACCGATGCCGACCTGCACGCCGAACGACGGGCGATCTCCCGGGCCGGGACGATCAAATCCGGCCGCGGTTCCTTCGAACGCGATACCCGGCCCGTGGCGGCCTCGGACTACCTGTTGGGCTTCACTAACGAGGAGAAGATCTCCGAACTGACCGTCCAGGTCGACCAGTTGGACGCCGACCGGGCCCAAGCCGAGGAGCTGGCCGCCGAACGCAGCCGTTCCAAGGATTCCCTGGCCCGCAAACTCTCCCTGCTGCGCGAGCTGGTCGCTGACGAACGTCCCTTCTCCGCGCTGGATTCCTCGGTCCAGGGCGCCGCCGTCGAGGAGCTGGAGACCCGGATCGCCGAGGCCATGGATTCCAGCACCGACCTGGCCGGGCTGCGCACCGCCCTGGAGACGGCCCGCACCGAACTGGAATCCGCCGTCGGACGGCTGGCGGTACTGCGCAACCAGACCGCGACGCTCGAGTCCCGGGCGGCGACCGCGAGCACCCAGCTCGAGGCGGCCCGTGCCTCCAGCGCCGCGGCCGCCCCGGAGGCGCAGGCCCGTGAAGAGCTGGGCGCCGAGCCGCTGCTGGCCGAGGCAATGCACCGGTTGGAGGCCGGCGAGGACTTCGACCTCGCCGAACTGGATGCGGCGGTGTCGGCGACCTCACTGGATCTGGGCGAACGCACCACGGAGGTGCGTGAACTCGTCTTCTCCACCGAGGCCACGCTCACCGAGACGTTCCGCCAATTTGCCCGCGACTTCGGCATGACCACCTCTGCTTCCTTCGGCACCGGCATCGAAAGCGCCCCGCACTATGTGGCACTGCACCGGGCGATCGTCCAGGAGGGGCTGCCGCAACGCCAGGAGGAGTTCCGCGAATACTTCTCCAACCGTTCCTACGAACGCTTCTCGGATCTGCTGCAGCTGTTGGAGGAGGAACGCCGCGGGATCGGTGAACGCATCCTGCCGTTGAACCAGATCCTGGCCGATGTCCCCTTCGAGCATGGCTCGTACCTGCGTCTGGAAGTCACCACGGTCGTCCCGGAAGAGGCCCGCGATTTCCGCACCGCGCTCAAGGAGGCGCTCGGCAACGCCTACGGCTCCCGCGGGGTGGAGGAATTGAGTGCGAACTACAAGGCGTTGGAGCAGCTGGTGGACGCCCTGGACGATCCGGCACGGCAAGCCTGGCGGGATACCGTTCTGGACGTGCGCCAACATGTGCGGATCAGCTGCAACGAGCATAAGCCCGGCGGTGAGATCGAAAACGGGTTGGAACCGGGCACGCTCTCCGGCGGTGAGGGCCAACGCTTCACCTCGTTCATCATGGGCGCCGCCTTGGCCTACCAGTTGGGCTTCGCCCTGCAGGGCTTCACGACCTACGGGACCGTGATGATCGACGAGGCGTTCATCCAGGCCAACGCGGAGTACGCCGCCGCCGGCATCAACGCGCTGCAGGAGTTCGGCTTCCAGTTGTTGCTGGCCGCCCCGGAGGACAAGATCGATCTGGCCCTGCATCTGGGTTCGGTCTCGGACATCATCAAGCATCCCGCCTCGAACGTCTCGGGTTTCGTCGAGACCGGCCGCTCCCCCGCCCTGGCCACGGACATCATCCTGCGCTGAGCCGTGGGGCCGGCCCCGGACCGGCGGCTACGGGTGGAAGCGCTGTTCGTGTTCGGCATGGCGTTCGGTTTCGATCTGGAACGTCGAGTGCTCGATGGACACGTCGAAGTGCCCGGCCACGCAGTCCTGCAACGAGTCCAGCATGCTCGAGGCCCTACCGTCGTGGAAGGCATCCTCATGGACCACGACGTGCGCGGTGAGCACCGGCAGGCCGGTAGCGATCTGCGAGGCGTGCAGATCGTGGACCGAAAGGACTAGATCCTGGGAGAGCAGGTGCCGTCTGACCTCCTCCAGGTCCAACCCGCGCGGGGTCGATTCCAGCAGGATGGACGTCGTCTCACGCAGCAGCCGGAACGCCCGGGGCAGGATCAGGGCACTGATGAACATGGCCGCCAGTGCGTCCGCGCGCATCCACCCGGTCGTGCTGATGACGATGGCGCCGACGATCACCGCCACCGAGCCGAGGGCGTCGTTGACGACCTCCAGGAAGGCGGCGCGCATGTTCAGGTTCGCCCCGCGTCCGGAGCTGAGCACGACGATCGCAATGATGTTCCCGACCAGTCCGACGATCCCGAAGACCAGCAGCCCGGTGGCCGCGACCTCGGGCGGGGCGAAGAGCCGGCGGATGCCGTCGATCATGGCATAGAGTCCAACGGCGAGCAGCAGCGTGGACTGGGCGGTGGCCGAGAGCACCTCGGCCCGTCGGAAGCCCCAGGTGCGCCGGTCGGTGGCCGGGCGTCCCATGAGGGTCGCCGCAGTCAGGGCCATGAGCAGGCCGGCCGCGTCCGTGAGCATGTGGGCGGCATCGACGAGCAGGGCTAGCGAGCCGGTGACGACCGCACCGATGACTTCGGCAATGAGAATGACCGCGGTGATCCCGAACGCGATGGCCAGCCGGGGCCGGTGCTCGACGGCTCCGCCACTGTGGTCGTGGGAATGCGAATGACTCATGTGCACTCCGGCCCGGTGCGGTGGGACTCGTGCCAATGGTGGGCGGCCAGGGCGACCTCGTTGCCGCTGTCGGCCAACAGGGTCTCGGCGGCGAGAAGCAGGACGTCGATGTGCTCGGGTTCGGCCAGCGAGTACATGCTGGCGCGGCCGACCGGCCGTGACGACACCAGCCCGCAATCACGCAGGCAGGTCAGATGTGCGCTGACCGTGCTCTGGGCCAGGCCCAGATGCTCGGTCAGTTCCCTGACTTTATGTTCCCCGGTGCGCAGATGGCGCAGGATCAGCAATCGGGTCGGATCGGCCAGCCCGTGGAACAGGGCCGCCGCCGGGGCCAGCGGTCCCGTCGTCGGTTCGCCCTTCCGCATTATCATCGTCATATAACGATGATAGCCGTATCCAGCGTTGATTGCGAGGGGCCTTCCCGCCTGCCGGAGCCGGCGGGAAGACTGCGGACCTCAGATCAGGGACCCCATCCCCACCCGGGAACGCAACCAGTCCCGGGGGCGGAAGCGCTCACCATAGACGTCGGCCAGCTCGTCGGCCCGGGCCACGAAGCCCGCGATGCCCCCTTCGTGGTTCGTGATGAAGGTGGCGGCCCCGCCGGTCCCCGGGGGGAACCCGACCCCGAAGATCGAGCCGATATTTGCCGAGGCAGTATCCGTCAGGACGCCATTCTCGAAGCAATGGGCCGTCTCCAGCGCCATGCGGAAGAGGTAGCGGTCCTGGATGTCCTTCGAGGCGAGCTCGGTCCCGCGGGCGAAGTGTTCCCTGAGCCCCGGCCACAAGGTCTTGCCGCCGCCTGTCGGATAGTCGTAGAACCCGCCTCCTGCGGCGCGGCCTTTTCTGCCATAGTCATCGACCATCGTGTCAATGAGGCGTTCCCCCGCTGCGGGTTCGCGGACCGCACCGGCGGCCGCGTATTCCTTTTCTTCTTCGGCCCGGGTGTGCTGGGCCAGCGTCAGCGAGACCTCGTCCAGCAGAACCAGCGGAGGGGCAGGGAAGCCCGCCTGGGTGGCTGCACGTTCGATCACATGCGGATCCACCCCCCTCCTCCAGTAATGCCGTGGCCTCCACGATCAGCGTCCCGAAGACCCTGGAGGTATAGAACCCACGGCCGTCCCCGACGGTGATCGGGATCTTCCGGATCTGCTGGACCAGATCGTAGGCCCGAGCGACGGTGGCATCCGAGGTCTGGTCTCCTCGGATGATCTCCACCAGCTTCATCTTCTCCACCGGGGAGAAGAAATGGAGCCCCACGAAATCCTATGGGCGTCCGCTCGTGCCCTGCAGCGTTGAGATGGGCAGCGTCGAGGTATTCGAGCACAGCAGCGCCTCGGCAGGCAGCTCGGTTTCGGCTTCAGCGAAGACAGCGGATTTCAACTCGAGGTTCTCAAAGACCCCCTCGATGACCACCTCTGCCCTCGCCAGGTCTGCGGCCCGACCCGTCGGGTGGACTCGGGCCAGGATCGAATCCGTCGATTCCTGGTCCAGCCGCCCCTTGGACACCTGGCTGGCGAGCACATCCGAGACATGGGACTTGCCCTTCTCGGCACCCGCCTGATCGACGTCCTTCAGCACCACGTCGATGCCTGCCCGAGCGCAGGAATAGGCGATCCCGGCGCCCATCATCCCGGCGCCCATCATCCCGGCGCCGAGGATCGCGACGGTGCCGACTTTCTGCGGCTTCGGCCCCTGCGGGCGGAGCCGGCCTGAACCGATCGACTGCTGGTCGAAGAAGAAGGCCTGGATCATGGCCTTGGCCGTGCGGCCAACCACGAGGTTGGCGAAGGCCCGCGACTCGATACGGCATGCGGTATCGAAGTCAACCAGCGTCCCTTCCACGGCCGTGCTGAGGATCGCCCGGGGCGCCGGAAGGTCTGCTCCCTTGAGCTGTTGGCGCAGCAGTGCAGGCAGGGACGGAAGAATGGCGGCCATCGATGGCGATGCCGCGGTTCCACCGGGAATTTTGTATCCCTTCGCCGCCCAGGGTTGGGTATTCGGCTCCTCCTGCTGCTGGTTATGGGTCCAGGCTCGAGCGGCGGGCAGCAGTGCCTCGGGGCTGTCGACCAGTTCATCCACGACACCCTGCTGGTGTGCCGCCTCGGGGTCACGCTGTTGACCCTGGAGCAACCAGTCCATCAACGCCTTCTGGATGCCCAGCATCCGCACCATCCGGGTGATTCCGCCGCCGGGCAGCAGTCCCAGCCCTACTTCGGGGAGGCCGAATTTGTTTCCGGGGCTGTTCACCGCGATACGGCGATGGCAGGCTAGCGCAATTTCTAGTCCGCCGCCTAGTGCCGTGCCATTAAGCGCAGCCACCACCGGGACTCCCAGCTGCTCGAGGCGCCGCAGTTGGGCTTTGATGGTTTGGGCCTGGTCGAAGAGTTTATCGGCGTCTTCGGCAGTGGTCCGATAGATCGCTTCGAGGTCCCCGCCGGCAAAGAAGGCCTTCTTGGCGCTGGTCAGGATGACTCCGGTGATCTCTTCCCGCTGCGCTTCCAGCATCTCGACGGTTTCGGCCATCGAGGCCTGGTAGGCGTCGCTCATTGTATTGACCGAGGCCTCGGGGTCGTTCATGGTCAGGGTGACGATTCCGTCGTCGTCGCAGAGGGTGGCGAGGCCACGCTCGAGCTCACGCCGTTCAAGTTCGTCGACCAGGGTTCCCAGGATCATGGCGCCGGTTGCCCCGA
>NZ_JBQSWX010000003.1:0-204831 GCF_052377615.1 Arthrobacter sp. AOP36-A1-22 | reverse complement strand
GGTGGTTTCGACAGCGTGTCGAAACCGCGGACTCCTGCATCAACGACGACGGCTGGCGTCCCTCCCGAGGAGGGGCACCAGCCGTCGTCGTTCACCGCCGGACACCTATGCTGGTCCGGGAGGCGTTGCTACAGACCGAGGTCGGCCTCGAAGGCGCCTTCTTCCAGCCGGGCGCGCAGCGTCTGCAGGAAGCGTCCGGCATCCGCGCCGTCGACTAGACGGTGGTCGTAGGTCAGCGACAGGTACATCATGTGGCGGATGGCGATGGTGTCATCGCCATCGGTGCCCGTGACGACCATGGGACGCTTGACGATGGCTCCGGTGCCGAGGATGGCCACCTGCGGCTGGTTGATGATCGGAGTATCGAACAACGCGCCGACCGACCCGATGTTGGTGATCGAGAACGTGCCACCGGAGAGCTCATCCGGGCCGATCTTGTTGTCGCGGGTGCGCTTGGCGACATCATCGATGCGGCTGGCAACGCCGGCCAGGTTCAGATCACCGGCGTTGTTGATGACGGGAACGAGGAGACCCTTTTCGGTATCCACTGCGATCGCCAGGTGCTCGGCGTCGTGGTAGGTGATCTCCTGTTTGCCCTCGTCGTATTCGGCGTTGAGCTTCGGGTGCTGCTTGAGCGCCTCGGCAACGGCCTTGGCGATGAAGGGCAGGTACGTCAGCTTGGTGCCGTTGACGGCCTGGAACTGTGCCTTGGCCGAGGTGCGCAACTTGGCCACGCGGGTCATGTCGACCTCGTGGACCTGGGTGAGCTGGGTGGACGTCTCCAGCGACTCGCGCATCCGCTGGGCGATGACCTGGCGGATGCGGGGTGCCTTCTCCGTCTTCCCTCGCAGCGAGGAGGGGACGACGGCGGCAGGAGCCTTCGGTGCGGAGCCCGAGCCGGCTGTCGGTGCTGCCGGAGCAGCGGACTTCTTGGCCTCGACGGCGTCCAGGACATCCTGCTTGCGGATGCGGCCGCCGACACCGGTGCCGGTGACGGTCGACAGATTGATCTCGTTCTGCGAAGCCAGACGACGGACCAGCGGGGTCACGTAGCCGTCGTTGCCTCCGGCGGGGGCCGGCGTCGAAACGGGCTTCGGGGCCTCGGCCTTCGGAGCTTCCTGCTTCGGTGCCTCCTGCTTGGGCGCTTCGGCCTTCGGGGCTTCCTGCTTCGGTGCTTCTTCCTTGGGCGCTTCGGCCTTC
Organism: Arthrobacter sp. AOP36-A1-22; assembly: GCF_052377615.1. Taxonomy (NCBI): domain Bacteria; kingdom Bacillati; phylum Actinomycetota; class Actinomycetes; order Micrococcales; family Micrococcaceae; genus Arthrobacter; species Arthrobacter sp. AOP36-A1-22. Next base: position 203,631 of record NZ_JBQSWX010000003.1, on the reverse strand, counting down.
GGGGCTTCCTGCTTCGGTGCTTCTTCCTTGGGCGCTTCGGCCTTCGGGGCCTCCTGGGCCGGAGCCGACCCGGAACCAATGACGGCCAGCACGGATCCGACCTCGGCGGTGTCGTCTTCGTTCACCTTGATCTCCAGCAGGGTGCCGGCGACGGGTGAAGGAATCTCGGTGTCGACCTTGTCGGTGGAGACCTCGAGCAGCGGCTCGTCGACCTCGACCTCGTCGCCGACCTGCTTGAGCCAGCGGGTGACGGTGCCTTCGGTGACGCTTTCGCCGAGGGCGGGAAGCGTGACATCGGCCCGTTCGCCGGAATCATCGGAAGCAGCGGGGGCCTCGCTGGAGGAGGACTCCTCGGCTGCGGGAGCGGACTCCTGGGCGGGGGCCTCTTCTGCCGGGGCTTCCTCGGCGGCCGGTGCCTCTTCGGAGGATCCGGATCCGGATCCGTCGCCGATGCGCACCAGCGGGGCGCCGACATCGGCCGTCTCGTCCTCGGGGACGAGGATTTCTTCGATCACACCGGAGATCGGCGAGGGGACCTCGGTATCGACCTTGTCGGTGGAGACCTCCAGTAGTGGCTCGTCGACCTCGACGCTATCGCCGACCTGCTTGAGCCAGCGCGTCACAGTGCCTTCGGTGACACTCTCACCGAGTGCGGGCAAGTTCACGGTTTCAGACATGGTGTCCCCGTTCTCCTAAAGCTATATCTCTTGACTTGGACGGCCGGCAACGAGGGCGAAGCGGCCGGTGTTCGGCTTGCGTCGAGCTTAGTGCACGGTGGGCCGACCCGCGTAAGATCGGCCCACCGTGCACGTCATACCCGTGCTTAACCGTGAAGTGGCTTCCCGGCCATGGCCAGGGCGGTCTCGCCCATGGCCTCGTTCTGGGTCGGGTGTGCGTGGACCAGCTGGGCCACGTCCTCGGGGTAGGCCTCCCAGTTCACGATCAGCTGCGCTTCGCCGACCTGCTCGCCGATCCGGCTGCCGATGCCGTGCACACCGACGATCGGGCCGTCCTTGACGCGCACCATCTTGATGATGCCCGCGGTCCCCAGGATGGAGGACTTGCCGTTGCCGGCGAGGTTGTATTCCTGGATCTCGACCTGGTCGTCGCCGTACTTTTCCTTGGCCTTGGGCTCGGTGTAGCCCACGGACGCAATTTCCGGTTCGCAGTAGGTCACCTTCGGGATGTTGATGTCCTCGACGATGACCGGGTTCTTGCCGGCGATCTCCTCGGCCACGAAGATCCCGTGCTGGTAGCCGCGGTGGGCCAGCTGCAGACCGGGAACGATGTCGCCGATGGCGTAGATGTTGCCGACACCGGTGTGCTGGCGTTCGTCGGTGATGACGAAGCCGCGATCCATGGTCAGGCCCTGCTCCTCGAAGCCGAGGCCCTCGGTGACCGGGCCACGGCCCACGGCCACCAGGACGATGTCCGCCTCGAGGTCGGTGCCGTCGGCCAGTGCGACCTTGACCCCGTCGTCGTTCTGCTCGACCTTCTCGAAGAAGACGCCGGTCTTGGACTTGATGCCGCGCTTCTTGAAGGCACGCTCCAGGCCCTTGACGATCGAGGGATCCTCGTTCGGGACCAGCGACGGCAGGCCCTCCACGATGGTGACGTCGACGCCGAAGGACTTCCAGACGGAAGCGAACTCCACGCCGATGACGCCGCCGCCGAGGACGATGGCGCTCTGGGGCAGGGTTTCCATGGCGAGCGCTTCGGTGCTGGTGAGCACTCGGCCGCCGATCTCCAGCCCCATGGTCTTGGTGGTGGAGCCGGTGGCCAGGATGATGTTCTTGCCCTTGTAGGCGACCCCGTCCACATCGATGGTGTCCTGGGACACCAGGCGGCCGTTGCCCTCGATGACGTTGACCTTCTTCATCTTCAGCAGGCCGGCCAGTCCCTTGTACTTGCCGGCGACGATGCCGTCCTTGTACTGGCGGACCGCGCCCATGTCGATGGAATCCAACGTGGTGTTGATGCCGTACTTGGCGCCTTCGCGGGCGTTGTCGGCCAGTTCGGCCGAGTGCAGGTACGCCTTGGTCGGGATGCACCCGGTGTGCAGGCACGTGCCACCGAGCTTTGCCTTTTCCACCAGGCCGACGGTGAAGCCGAGCTGGATGGCGCGCAATGCGGCCGAGTAGCCGGCGCTGCCGCCACCAAGGATGAGTACATCGAATTCTTGCGTTGTTGCCGATTCGGCCACGTTGACGCTCCCTCGCGAGTGAGATCATGCCCCACGGTGTGGGGGCTCGTTCCATGTGTTCTGCCTGTCCGACCTCGGGGCCGGAGAGGCACTGCCTACTATTCTTTCAGGGTTCACCTTAGCGCGGACCATGGCCGATCATCCACAAACCGTGACCGGCCGATCGTGGGTGGGTGACCGGTCTCATGGACCGCCGCTTCGGAAACTACCGTGCTGCCAGTGCCTCCGCGTAGGTGACCAGGGTGCGCAGACCGGATCCGGTCCCGTTCTTGGGGACGTAACCATAGGGGGCGACGTCGTTATATGAGGGGCCGGCGATGTCGATATGTGCCCAGGGGATCTTCCGGCCATCGACCTCACCGACGAACTCCTGCAGGAACGCGGCGGCGGTCATCATCCCGCCGTTGCGTTCACCGGCATTGGCCAGATCGGCGACGGTCGAATCCAGGGAGGCCCGGAGCTCTTCGGGCATGGGCATGCCCCAGGCGGATTCCCCGGAGGTCCCTGCGGCACTGACCAGTGCATCGCGGACACCGCTGTCACCCATGATGCCGCTGGTGCGGCGACCCAACGAGATCAACTGTGCGCCGGTGAGCGTGGCGATGTCGATGATGACGTCGGGCTTTTCGGCGCTGGCAGCCACCAGTCCGTCGGCCATCACCAGGCGACCTTCGGCGTCCGTGTTCAGGTTCTCCACGGTCTTGCCGCCGAACATGGTGAAGACGTCGCCGGGACGGGCGGCGTGGCCGCCGGGCATGTTCTCCGCCAGGCAGAGCCAGGCGGTCGCGCGCAACGGCAGTTGGAGCTCGGCGATGGCGAGCATGCTTCCCAGCACGGTGGCTGCCCCGGCCATATCCGACTTCATGAAGTGCATGTTCGCTGCCGGCTTCAACGAGATGCCGCCGGTGTCGAAGGTGATTCCCTTGCCGACGAAGGCGAGGTGGCGGCGGGCCTTGGCCGGGGAGTACTCCAGCTTGACCAGGCGCGGCTGGCGCGAAGAGCCCTTGCCGACGCCCATGATCCCGCCGTACCCGTCCTTTTCCAGGCGCTTCTCGTCGTAGACGGTGACCTTGATCGGCAGCGACTTCACGGCGCTGCGCGCCTCCGTCGCGAAGGATTCGGGGAAGAGGTCGCTGGGGGAGGTGTTGACCAGATCGCGCACGCCGCGCACGGAGCGACCGACGATGGCGGCCCGGCGCAATGCGGCCGGCAGGGTCTTATCGGCCGACGCAGCGGTGGCGATGATGCCCTCGGTCAATGGCGTCTTCTCCGGAGCCTTGGAGAGGTGGTTGGAGAAGGCGTAGGCACCCAGGGCGACACCTTCGGCGACGGCCGTGGCCGATTCGACGGTGGGGGTCGGTAGGGCGAAGACCACCTTGGCGTGGCCCTTGAGCTGGCGGGCGGCCGCACCGGCGGCGCGACGCAGCGCCTCCGGTTCGGGGGTCTCGCCTTCGACGGTCCCGACGCCGGTCAGGACCAGGACTTCGGCCTTCAGCGAACCGGTGGCCGGGAGCCGGAGGACTTCATCGGCCGCTCCGGTGGCGCCCAGGGCGGGCAGTGAGTCCTGGAGGGCGGAGGCCTCTGCCTTCGGCAGGGGTGCGTCGAGCAGCCGGGGGCCGTCCTTGCCCTGGGCGATGGCGATGACGACGGCGTTGGCCGCCACCCGCCGCACGTCGGGGGAAACGGCGGTCAGCTTCAATTCGCTGGCGTTGATCACGGGTCGGGATCCTTAATGCAGCCGCCCACCAGGGCTGCGGTTGGTATGTGAAGTAGATGTTGCGTTCCCCTTGATCGTATCGCTGCCCGATGGTGCCGGGGTCCACCGGCGTCGTGATGGGCCGACCTGGTGGGTCCAACCGATAGAATGGTGCCCGGGCCGGGAAGGAATCCGAGGCCCCGTGTGTTGAACCGGAAGGTGCATGCTCGAGTCCCTGGAAGGAGACACCATGCTTGATCCCTTGTCCCTCGTCAGGTACGACGACGAGGTCGTCGATGACGTGCGTCTCCAAGGACTGGGCATGCTGGTCTCCCTCGCGGGCCATGCCGACGCAGGGCAGGTCAGTCAACAAATCCGTCGGGAACTGCTGGGTAAGCTCGATTCCGAGCTCATCGCCTCCTTCGATGCCGACCAATTGGTCAACTACCGCGAACGACGCCCGCAGATCTCCCTGGCCGCCGACCATTTCACCGACTATGCGGCGCCCGTGATCGAACTGCACCGGCTCACGGATGGGCTGGGCACCGACTTCCTCTTCCTGACCGGATCGGAACCGGATTTCCAATGGGAGCGGTTCGCCGCCGCCGTCGTGTTGCTGGCCCGTGGCCTGAATGTCTCGTTGGCTGCCGGGATCGGCGCGGCGCCCCTGCCCGTACCGCACACCCGGCGCATCGGAGTCACGGTGCACGGGAACCGCCCCGATTTCGGGCAAGGCATCTCGACGTGGAACCCCTCCGCCCAGATTCCCGCGGCGGCAGCCCATCTGGTGGAAATGCGCCTGGACGCGGATGGCCGCGACGTCGTGGGGTACGACCTGCACATTCCGCATTACCTGGCCGATTCGGAATACCCCCAGGCAGCAGTGGCTGCGCTGGAATTCCTGGGGGCCGCCCTGGGGCTGGGATTGCCCTCGGACGATCTGCGCGAAGCGGCGCGGAAGGTCGAAGGACAGATCGCCGAGCAGGTCGCCGACGCCCCGGACGTCCAGCGGATGGTCGCCAATTTCGAGAAGCGTTTTGACGCCCATGAGCCCGAGGCCGAACGGCGTTCGCTGCTCCTGACGGCCGACGAGGCCGTTCCCGATGGCGAAGACCTGGGGACGGCGGCGGAAGCCTTCCTCTCCTCGGAAGCAGCCAAGGGCGACCCCGACGAAAGCGGTCAGTGACCGCCCTCAGGGTCAGGGCCGCCTCCGGGCCCGCCTGGTGGGTCTGGGGGATCGGTGTCTTCGCCTACATGGTTGCCGTCACCCAACGGACCAGCTTCGGTGTCGCCGGGCTGGAAGCAACGACCCGGTTCGATGCCAGTGCCTCGATCCTGGGGATGTTCAGTGTCGTCCAGCTCGTGGTCTATGCCGGTTTGCAGATCCCGGTGGGCATGCTGATCGACAAGTTCGGTTCACGGCGGCTCATCATCTTCGGTGCCGTCCTGATGGGCGTGGGACAGATGTTGCTGGCCCTGGCCACCTCCGTTCCCGCAGGATTGGTCGGGCGCTTCTTCGTGGGCGCCGGCGATGCGATGACCTTCGTATCGGTCATCCGCCTCATCTCGGCCTGGTTTCCGGGCTATCGCGTCCCGATGCTCACCCAGTTCACCGGCATGGTCGGCCAGTTGGGGCAACTGCTCAGCCTGGTGCCCTTCGTGGCCCTGCTGCATTGGGCCGGATGGACGACCTCGTTCCTCTCACTGGCCGCGCTGTGCGTCCTGGCTTTCGTCCTCTCCCTGGCCGTCGTGCGGGACCAGCCGGCCGGAAGCGCGCCGCTGCCCCCCGGACCCGCTCCGAAATCCTTGGCCGTCCTGGGGGAGGCCTGGCGCCAGCCGGGGACACGGTTGGGGTTTTGGACGCACTTCGGCCTGCAATTCACCTCCAACGTCTTCCTGCTCGCCTGGGGGTACCCCTTCCTGGTCTCCGGTCAGGGCCTGGAGCCGGCCGCGGCGTCGGGACTGATGACGATCTTCGTCCTGGTCTCGCTGGTTTTCGGGCCGTTGTTCGGGGCCATCGTGGCGCGGCATCCCCTGCGGCGGTCGACGTTGGCGTTGGGGATCATCATCCTGATCTCGGCTGCGTGGGCCACCGTCCTGCTCTGGCCCGGACCGGCACCGCTGAGCCTGCTGGTCGTGTTGTTGACCCTGCTGGCGATCGGTGGACCGGGATCGATGATCGGCTTTGATTTCGCCCGGACCTTCAACACCCCTCAGAGCATCGGAACCGCCACGGGCATCGTCAATGTCGGCGGATTCACCGCGGCGCTGATCAGCGTGTATTTCATCGGGCTCATCCTCGACCTGCAGTTCGCGGCCGCGGGCGGCCGGGGGGATCTCTACAACCTCGATGCCTTCCGTTGGGCGATGGCGTTCCAATTCATCCCCCTGGCGGCGGGCGCCATCGGCATCCTCGTCACCCGCCGCAAGGCCCGGGACGATTTGGCCCATCACGGGGTGGTGGTCGTCCCCCTCCGGCAGGCCTTCTCGGAACGGCGGTGGCGCCGCGGCCGGCGGCCCCGCATCTGAACGGCAGCTGCCACGGACCCCTCACCGGGAGCTGCCCGGCGCCGTCGGGGCCGGTTGCTCCACAAGTCAACGGCCCAGCCTCGGACGCCACGCACGGCAGGGGACACGGTGGGGTTATGAACAGCTCACCGGGACAACTCTCCGTCAGTGACGCCGAAGGCGTCATCTCGCTCGTACCCCATCTGCTCGGATTCCATCCGCGCGAAAGCCTGGTGGTGCTGATCATGCGGGATAAAGCCTTGGAAGCCACGCTGCGGGTGGACCTCCCGGCCCCGGGCCCCGGCATGATGGCGGCGCGGGCATTCACCCGGCAGCTGGCCGACTATCTGCGGGCGGCCCCCGAGGCGGATGGCGCCTGCCTGGTGGTGTATTCGGAACTGGCCCATGCGGACGGAAAGATGCTCCCGTACCGGGATTTCACCGATGTGGTGGCCACGCAGCTTCAGCGCCGCGGATACCGGATCCCTGATGCCTGGCTGGTCGGCTGCGGACGCTGGTGGTCCTACTTCTGCGCGGAACCGGACTGCTGTCCTACGTCGGGGCGGCCGATCGAATCCGTCCTGCTTTCGGAGACACATCTGGACATGGTCCTGCGGGGGAGCAGCCCCGTGTCCCAACCGTGGGACGGGACGGGGACAGCTTCGTGGCCCGGGCTGGAGGCGGTGCGTGAGGTGGTTGAAGAACACCGCAGTGCCGGCGGCGGGTGGCGGGAATCCCTGCGCGGCCTTGAACGATGGTGTGCGGCCCTGGACCAGGAGCCCCGGGGGCTGGTGGCCGAATTGAAGTCGAACCCCTCGGACACCGGGGCACTGTTGGCATCCCTGGGGACCGATCTGGTGCGGGACGCACTGCCGTTCGCCGCCGGAAGTTCGGGAACCGCGGCGCGGAACGCCCTGGTGGGCAGGCTGCGCAACGCCCGGGCCAACGTCGAGTTGCGTGAACTGGGTGAATTCATGTTGGGCAACTCGGACCAGGCGCCCCACTGGGAGGGCCTGGAGCACCTATGGGAGGTGGGCCGGGGAATACTACCGGCGGCAAGGGGGCGGGACCGGTGGGCCCTGCTGTGCATCCTGGGCTGGGTTGAATGGGCCAAGGGGCACAGCAGCGGGGCCCATGCCCTCATTGCCACCTGCCGCTCGGAGGAGCCCGATTACCGTTTGGCCGCCTTGCTGGACGCCTTCCTTTCCCGGGGGCGGTTGCCCCGGTGGGCCACCAACCGGGAAACCGCCTGGGCGGGCTGTCTCGAGGCCGGCCAATGACGAGCGTGGGCTCGAAACGTGAGACACTATTAACCGCAGACCCGGTTGGGTCCGTGTCCTTGGGGACGGTAGCCACTGTCCCGCCCGTCGTCCACTTTCGGAGACGGGAACAAAAGGCCGAATGCAGGCGTTGCACCCACTGGACCCTTCATTCGGATCCGCCCATGTGGCGGAACCCGGACTTGACAGGGTCATAGTGGTGTTACCCGTCAGGTGGCGCCGCGGTCGATCCGTGAGAAAGGTTATTCGTGCCAGCTTCCAAATCAAGCTCTCAGGCCACCACCAGCCGGGGCAAGAAGCCCGCAGCCGCAGCGGGTGCAGTGGATACAGCCGATGAGACGGATGAGTTGACGCCTCAGCAGAAGGCCGCTCAGACGCGCGCCAAGAACAAGGCCAAGAAGGCGGCCCAGGCAGCAGCCGAGCCCACCGAACCGGTGGCGGCGGAGCCGGAGGCCGAGGAGGAGGGCGAGGTAACAGCCAAGCCCGACAGTGAAAAATCGGGGGCCCCCGCCGATCCGGCAGCCCGCGAAGACGAGGCGCGCGGTTTCATCATCACCAGCGATGACGACGATGCCCCGCAGCAGCAGGTGTTGGTCGCCGGTGCGACCGCCGACCCGGTGAAGGACTACCTGAAGCAGATCGGCAAGGTCGCCCTGCTCAATGCCGAACAGGAAGTGGACCTCGCCCTGCGGATCGAGGCGGGTCTCTACGCCACCGAGAAGCTCAAGGCCGGCGACGACCTGCCCAAGCGCCTGCGCTGGGACCTGGAACAGGTGGTCCATGACGGCAAGATCGCCAAGAACCACTTGCTCGAAGCCAACCTGCGCCTGGTCGTCTCGCTGGCCAAGCGCTACACCGGTCGTGGCATGCTCTTCCTGGACCTGATCCAGGAAGGCAACCTGGGGCTGATCCGTGCGGTCGAGAAATTCGACTACACCAAGGGCTTCAAGTTCTCGACCTATGCCACCTGGTGGATCCGTCAGGCGATCACCCGTGCCATGGCAGACCAGGCGCGGACCATCCGCATCCCGGTCCACATGGTTGAGGTCATCAACAAGTTGGCCCGCGTCCAGCGTCAGATGCTGCAGGACCTCGGGCGCGAACCGACTCCTGATGAGTTGGCCAAGGAACTCGATATGACCCCCGAGAAGGTCGTCGAGGTCCAGAAGTACGGTCGTGAACCGATTTCCCTGCATACCCCGTTGGGCGAGGACGGCGACTCCGAGTTCGGGGACCTCATCGAGGACTCCGAAGCCGTGGTCCCGGCCGATGCCGTGAGCTTCACGCTCCTGCAGGAACAGCTGCACTCCGTGCTGGACACATTGTCCGAGCGCGAAGCCGGCGTGGTGGCGATGCGTTTCGGGCTGACCGATGGCCAGCCGAAGACGCTGGATGAAATCGGCAAGGTCTATGGCGTCACGCGGGAGCGGATCCGTCAGATCGAGTCCAAGACGATGTCCAAGCTGCGCCACCCGTCCCGGTCGCAGGTCCTGCGGGACTACCTGGACTAGACCGGAGCGTCGGCGAGCCGACCCGGAGCCACAGGCCGGCACCCCTGCCACGGGGTGCCGGCCTGTGGTGTTTCCAGGGGCGCTTCCTCGCAGGCGGTGGGGTGCTGCCCCATGACAAGGGGCGCGCGCCGAAACGAATCAGCGCAGACAAAAAGCGGGAACCGTGTGTTCACGGTTCCCGCTTCAGCAGTCTTCAGGCCCCCAAGGGGCCTGTCGATCGAGGATCAGTCCTCGTCGTCGTAGACCGGCTTTTCATGAAGTTTGTCGGTTTCGTCCTGCCACTCGGCGGTCATGGGCCGCAGCTTGGCCTCGACGTCGCGTGCGTGGTGGCCGCAGAAGAGCAGCTCTCCGCCAGAGGTCTGAAGAACCGCCCGCACATAGGCCTGTGCTCCGCAGCGGTCGCAGCGGTCGAGTGCGGACAGTCCGCGTGTTGCCACTGATGTTGGCGTCATGGTGACCTCCTTAGATCTCGTGTACCCAATACAACCAGTTACGGCGGTGATTCATCCCGTCATGACTCGACTTTCGCTCACCGCGTAGCGTTCGGGGGGTATTGGAGGCATGGGCGTGTCGTGGAACACGCCCTGATCGACCGTCGAAAAGCAGCAACGGCGCGGGAACCGTGAAATGCCGGAGGCGGGGACTACCGTGGAATTGGTCCCCATTCCATCGTCAACAAGGAGCACGTTCCCCGTGGCACCGAGTTCTCAGTACAACGCACGCCACCTCTCCGTGCTCGAAGGCCTCGAAGCGGTCCGCAAACGTCCGGGCATGTATGTCGGCTCCACCGATTCGCGGGGCCTCATGCATTGCCTCTGGGAGATCATCGACAACTCCGTGGACGAGGCGTTGGGCGGATTCGGCCAGAGCATCACCATCGTGCTCCACGCGGACGGTTCAGTTGAGATCCATGACGATGGCCGGGGCATTCCCGTGGACGTCGAACCCAAGACCGGGCTGACCGGCGTCGAAGTCGTCTTCACCAAACTCCACGCCGGCGGAAAGTTCGGTGGCGGCTCCTACACCGCCTCCGGCGGCCTCCACGGCGTGGGTGCCAGCGTGGTCAACGCCCTGTCCGGACGTCTGGATGTCCAGGTGGACCGTGGCGGGAAGACCTATCAGATGCAATTCCGCCGCGGGGAGCCGGGACGTTTCAAGGACACCGGGAAACCCAGGCCTGAAGCACCTTTCGAACCGTTCGTGGAAAACTCCGAACTCGACGTCGTGGGCAAGGCCAAGCGCGGGGTCACCGGAACCCGCATCCGCTACTGGGCGGACGAACAGATCTTCATCTCCGACGCCAAGTTCTCCTACGAGGAACTCGAGGCGCGCGCCCGTCAGACGGCGTTCCTGGTGCCGGGCCTGCGGCTGACCCTGCGCGATGAACGCAAGCTCGCGGGAACCGCCGGTGAGGACGGGCCGATCCAGGAGGTGTTCCATCACGACGGCGGCATCTCGGAATTCGTCGACTACCTGGCCAACGATCCGGCCGTCACCGACATCTGGCGCATCCAAGGCAGCGGGAGCTTCAAGGAAACGGTGCCCGTGCTCGACGACGCCGGACACAGCAAAGTCATGGAGGTCGAACGCTCCTGCGAGGTCGATGTCGCCCTGCGTTGGGGAATCGGCTACGACACCACGGTGCGTTCCTTCGTGAACATCATCGCCACGCCCAAGGGCGGCACCCACCAGACCGGGTTCGAGCAGGCCCTGCTGAAGACCTTCCGCAAGGTGATCGAGTCCAACGCCCGCAAGCTGAAGGCCGGTAACGACAAGATCGAGAAGGACGATGTGACCGCGGGGATGACGGCCGTCTTGACCGTGCGTCTGGCCGAACCCCAGTTCGAGGGGCAAACGAAGGAGATCCTGGGGACCTCGGCGGTGCGCCAGATCGTTTCCCGGGTCGTGGAAAAGCAACTCGGGGCACGGCTAACCTCCTCGGCGCGGGCCGATAAGCAGCAGTCCGGGGCCGTGTTGGAGAAGGTCGTCAACGAGATGAAGTCCCGGATCTCGGCCCGGGTCCACAAGGAGACCCAGCGGCGCAAGAGCGCGTTGGAGACCTCGTCGTTGCCGACGAAACTGGCTGATTGCCGCAGTGATGACGTGGGGCGTTCCGAACTGTTCATCGTCGAGGGCGATTCGGCGCTCGGCACCGCCAAACTGGCCCGCTCCTCGGACTTCCAGGCCCTGCTCCCCATCCGGGGCAAGATCCTCAACGTCCAGAAGGCCTCGGTGGGGGACATGCTCTCCAACGCCGAATGTGCGGCCCTGATCCAGGTCGTGGGGGCCGGATCCGGGAGGAGTTTCGATATCTCCGCCGCCCGGTACGGCAAGGTCGTCCTGATGACCGATGCCGATGTCGACGGCGCCCACATCCGTACCTTGCTGCTGACCTTGTTCTTCCGGTACATGCGCCCGATGGTCGAGCATGGCAGGGTCTATGCCGCGGTGCCGCCGCTGCACCGCGTGGAGGTCATCCACTCCGGGACCAAGCCCAATGAGATGCTCTACACGTATTCGGAGAACGAGCTCCACACGGTTCTGGCCCAGCTCGAGGCTAAGGGCAAGAAGTACAAGGAACCCATCCAGCGTTATAAGGGTCTGGGTGAGATGGATGCCGAGCAGTTGGCCGAAACGACGATGGATCCGCGCCACCGCATGCTACGCCGGGTGAACATCGCCGACGCGGAGCGGGCCGAGCAGGTCTTCGATCTGCTGATGGGCAGTGATGTGGCGCCGCGCAAGGAGTTCATCATTGCCGGCGCGGAACGCCTCGACATGGAGAACATCGACGCCTGATCGGCGCCAATCAGTTCAGCAGACCCGGGGCCACCAGGGCCAGGGTCGGGACGAGCACCAGCAGTACGGCGGTGGCCATGACCGTTGCCCGCCCGGAGGCGGGGAGTTCCCCGACCGGGCTGAGCAGCCGGCGCAGCCGCAACGAGGAGAGTTGGCTCGGGGGCACCGCCGCGGCGCGTCCGGGCCCGGCGGCCGATTCCCGGGCCCCCGTTCCGTGGGGCCGGTCGGTTTCCACGGCATCGCCGAGCCGCGCCTCGACGGCCCCCACCGGGGAAGGGTCCATGCCCGAGGACACGGCAACCAGGGAGCGCAGCAGATCATCGCGGGACACCTGTTCCAAGGCGGCGTCGTCGGCCAGCATTTCGATCAGTTCCTGGACGGCCAGACGTGCCAGCCGGGAGGTCGGCAGCCAGGGCAGCGCCTGGTTCCAGGATTCGAAGGCCAGGACCAGCAGATCATGACGCTGATCCAGGTGGGCCCGTTCGTGGGCGACCACCCCGCGCAGGCCCTCTTCGTCGAGCGAGTCGAGCAGTCCCCGGGAAAGGACCGTGAGGGAGCCGTTGAATCCGGGCAGGCAGTAGGCCACCGGTGCCTGGTGCTCGACGACGACGGTGCCGGGGATCGAGGCGGATGGACCGCTGAGCAGGGCCAGCAGGCGGCGGTGGCGGGCCCGCTGGCGGGTGACCTTATAGGCGGTCAACAGCAAGGTGAAGACGAGGTGGGCGCCGAGCAGCAAGGCGGTGCTCAGGGCAAAGACGTGGACGACCGTCAGCAGGGCGGCGCCCGGTTCCCCGGCCAGGATGCCGCGGAATCCCGAGAGGGCCGACAGGAGGTTGTCGCCCAGGGGGGAGAGTCCCCAGACGAGGAAGGCCCCGATCATCGACAGACCGCCGGCCAGGGCGATGGCCTGCCAGAGCAGCAGGGCGGTGAAGGGGGACCGGGAGGTCCAATGGGCGCGTGAGAGCACTATCGGGGCCGGCCACGCCAGGATGATGGCGAGGCCGAGCAGGAGATAGGAGGCTGTCAGCATCGTAGCCGGGGAGCGGCGGTGGCGCCGCTAGGCGTTGGCTCCGTCATCGAGGATGCGTCGCAGGGAAGCCAGTTCGACGGGGGAGATGCCACCGATGAAACGGGCCAGCACGGCTTCACGGTCCATGACGTTGCCCATGGCCTCGTTCATGAGTTCCACCGTGTGTTCCTCGCGGCTGGTGACCGCGCGGTAGCGGTGCGGCCGGGTATCGCGTTCACGGGTGACGAGCTGTTTCTTCTCCAGCCGGGCCAGCACGGTCAACACCGTGGTCACCGCCAGTTCCTTGCCGTCGTTGCTGTGGGCCTGCGCCAGCTTGTCACGAAGGTCGTTGGCCGTCTGCGCTTCGGCACCGTCCCACAGCAGATCCATCACCGAGCGTTCGAGGTCGCCGAGAGTTGCCAATGATCTTCCTTATCTAGCCCAACCAGGTCTACGCAGGGTTCACGTCGGTGGAGTCTGTTCATCCTCCGGTCCGCTGCGCTGATACCAATCTACCCTGATTTCCGTCCAGGTTCTACATGGCGTAGAAAATCGGGTATTCTACAAAGCGTAGAAAACGTCTCGGGGGCTCTCCCGGGACGTCCGCAGGGTTTGGAAGGTTGTTCATGGACCCCCTTGAAATTGCCCGCTGGCAATTCGGCATCACCACGGTCTACCACTTCCTGATGGTGCCGTTGACCATCGGACTGGGCATCCTCGTGGCGGTCCTGCAAACCATGTGGGTGCGCACCGGCCGGGACGTGTACCTGCGGATGACGAAGTTCTGGGGCAAGCTGTTCCTGATCAACTTCATCATGGGGGTGGCCACCGGTCTGGTCCAGGAGTTCCAGTTCGGCATGGCCTGGAGCGAGTACTCCCGATTCGTCGGTGATGTCTTCGGGGCGCCGCTGGCCATGGAGTCCCTGCTGGCCTTCTTTGTTGAATCCACCTTCCTGGGACTGTGGATCTTCGGCTGGCAACGACTACCGAAACTGCTGCACCTCGGCTGTATCTGGATGGCCACCCTGGCCTCGGTCCTCTCCGCCTATTTCATCCTGGTGGCCAACTCCTGGATGCAGCACCCGGTCGGTGTCGAAATGGTCGATGGACGCCCGGTCATGACCGACGCGTGGGCCGTTTTCACCAACAGCACCGCCCTGGTCACCTTCCCGCACACCATCTTCGGGGCCTTCGCCGTGGCGGGTGGGTTCCTGATCGGCATCGCCTGGTTCCACCTCTACCGGCGCCGCAAGGCGGGCATCGACACCGTGGATGCCCAGGGATACGTCATCGTCGGCCAGGACACCTCCCATGGTGCAGGCCGGGACAAGCTGGACCACGCGGTGTGGCTCAAATCGCTGCGCATCGGCGCGGTCGTGGCGATGGTTGCCTTTGCCGGGGTGGCCTTCTCCGGGCACGCCCAGGCCCAGCTGATGTTCAAGCAGCAACCCATGAAGATGGCCGCTGCCGAAGCCGCCTGCCACGACGGCACCGGCTTTTCCGTGCTGACCATCGGCAACCTCGGGGGCGGAGGGGCCACCACCTGCGACGACGTCGTGGCGGTCTTCGAACTGCCGGGACTGCTCTCCTTCCTCGCGAACGACGACTTCACCACCGAGATCCCCGGGGTGAACACCCTGCTGCCGCAGTACCAGGAGAAATACGGGACCCACCTGCCCGACGACCCGATGTACGGGGACCGGGCCGGGCAGGAGATCAACTACCTGCCCCTGATGGAGGTCACCTACTGGGGCTTCCGGCTCATGATCACCTTCGGTGGCATCGCGGCGGTGGCGGCCCTGGTCGCCCTGTGGGTGGTGCGCAAAGGCACCGTGCCGGAGAACAAATGGATTTCCCGGCTGGCGGTCTTCGGCATCCTGGCCCCTTTCGGAGCCAACTCGGCGGGCTGGATCTTCACCGAGATGGGGCGCCAGCCCTTCGTCGTGGCACCGAACCCGACCATGGACGGCTCGGTGGACCAGGTCTTCATGTATACCGCCGCGGCCGTCTCCCCGGGGGTCTCTGCCGCCGAAATGCTCTTCTCGCTCATCGCCCTCACGGCCGTCTACGGGGTGCTGGCGATCGTCGAGGTCAAGATGATCGTGCGCTACGTGCGCGGCGGGGTACCGGCGGCCATGCCCGAATTGACGGCCCCACCACCAGGGGAGGACGACGACGACACCCCGCCCGGCGACGGCGACGTCCTCGCCTTCGCGTACTGATCCGTCCTGCGGAAACGATCTAAGGATTGATGATGGAATTCCTCCCGACACTCTGGTTCGTGATCATTGCCGTGTTCTGGGCCGGCTACCTCTTCCTCGAGGGCTTCGACCTCGGGGTGGGCATGCTGATGAAACTGCTGGCCCGCAACGAACGGCAGCGGCGGGTCCTGCTGAACACGGTCGGTCCCGTCTGGGACGGCAACGAGGTCTGGCTGATCACCGCCGGAGCCGCGACGTTTGCTGCCTTCCCGATGTGGTACGCCTCGCTGTTCTCCGCCCTGTACGTGCCCCTGGTCCTGGTCCTGGTGGCGTTGATCTTCCGTGCGGTGGCCTTCGAATACCGTGGCAAGGCCCATCGCCAGTCCACCAGGAACCTCTGGGACTGGGCCATCAGCCTCGGCTCCTTCACCGCGGCCTTCGGGGTGGGGGCGATGCTCGCCCTGACGACCACGGGGCTTCCCTTGGACGCCAACGGCGATCGCGTGGGCGGGGCCTTTGCCTGGTTCACCGGGTACGCCGTCCTGGGGGGCCTGGCCGTCGTCGCCTTCTCGCTGATCCATGCGCTGGCCTTCGTCGGACTCAAGACCGACGGTGAACTACGGGGGAGGGCCCGCCGGATCATCGGCCGATGGCTGCCGGTGGCCCTGGCGCCGATGGCCCTTTGGGCGATCCTGGTGGTCGTGCCGACCGGCCAGGTGGTCCCGCTGGGTCTGCTGGTCCTCGCCGTCGTGGGGGGCGTCGCCGGATGGCTGGCCAACCGGCGTGGCGCCGAAGGGTGGTCCTTCGCCTTCTCGGGGGCCTTCCTGGTGGCCGGGGTCTCCGCGATCTTCGTGGCGGTCTTCCCCGTGGTCCTGCCCTCGACGATCGACCCCGCGTTCAGCCTGACCGTCGCCAACGCCTCCTCGAGCGAATACACGCTGGGACTGATGAGCATCATCGCGGCCTTCGGTATCCCGCTGGTGCTGCTCTACCAGGGCTGGTCGTACTGGGTGTTCCGCCAACGGGTCTCCGAGAAACACATTCCCGACGCCCATACCGTGACCCCGGTGGTCTAGGACCGAGATGACCCGTATGACGACGCCTGCCGGCGGTCCCCACCAGGGGCTGCGCGAGGTCCCGCGCGGGCAGCTGGTGCTGCTGGCCGCCCTGGCCGCCGTGAAGGCCGTGGGCCTGATCCTGCTGGGGCAGGCACTGGCCACCGGAATCACCGCGGTGGCCGACGGCACCGTCGGCTCCCACCCGGGGACCGTCCTGGACCTGGCCGGTTCCCTGGCTCCCCTCTGCCTGCTCGGGGCACTCGGGGTGCTGCTGCGCGCCGCAGCCACCTGGGGCATGACCCATGCCGCGCAGCGGACCGCCCGGGGCACGAAGGAACGCCTGCGCCACCGTCTGGTCGCCGCCGAACTGACCGGAAGGACCCGTCCGGGAGGCGCCGATGCGCCGAACGGGCCCGGTGCCGTGGCCGCCTTGGCCACGCGCGGGCTCGACGGCCTGGACGAGTACTACACGACGTTCCTGCCCGCTTTGGTGGGCGCTGCCGTCGTGCCGGTCTTCATCGGGGCCCGCATCCTGGCCGCAGACTGGGTCAGTGCCCTCATCCTGGTGCTCACCGTGCCCCTGGTGCCGGTGTTCATGGCCTTGATCGGGCTGCATACCCAGGACCGGGTGGCCCATGCCGCCGCGGGGCTGGATGCCTTGTCCAACCAGCTCGCCGAACTGGCCCAGGGCCTGCCGGCACTGATCGGGTTGCGTCGTTCGGCCGAACGACGGCAGGGACTCACCGCGGTATCGCGTCGCTACCGGGAAAGCACGATGTCCACGTTGCGTACCGCCTTCCTGTCCGGGTTTGCGCTGGAACTGATCGCGATGATCTCCGTGGCCGTCGTGGCCGTGTTCATCGGGGTGCGGCTCGTCTACGGGCAGCTGGGACTCGACGTGGGACTGCTGGCCTTGATCCTCGCCCCTGAGGTCTTCCTGCCGTTGCGCGCCGTCGGCGCCGCCTTCCACGCCTCCGAAGACGGTCTGGAGGCCCTCCGCCGGGCCGAGGACCTGCTGGGGGAGGACCTCGAGGGGCCCCGGCCCGCCGCCGAGGACCCGGAGGGGGCCGACGAGGAGCCGGGCCCCGTCGGGCTGCGCGTGCACGACCTGGTCGTCCGATATGCCGGCGCGCAGGCCCCGGCCCTCTCACGGGAGGAACTCACGGTGGCTCCCGGCGAACGAACCGTCCTGGACGGTCCCTCGGGGAGCGGGAAGACCACCTTGCTGCATGCCCTGGCGGGAGTGCTTCCCGCCGATGCCGAGGTGGCTGGGGTGATCGAGGTCCCGGGGGCGGCCCGCACCGCCTGGATCGGCCAGCACCCCCGGTTCACCGAGCCCACGGCCACCGCCGAACTACGGCTCTACGCGCCGGACGCCGCCCCCACGGAACTGACCCGGGTGCTTCAGGACGTGCGGGCGGGACATCTGGCCACCCTGCCGCTGGAGCGGCTCAGTCCCGGGGAACTCCGCCGCATCGCGGTGGCCCGGGCGCTGCTGCGCATCCGGTGCGCCGGAGCCTGCGTGTTGTTGGCCGACGAGCCGACGGCCCACCTGGATGAGGTGAGCGCCGCAGCCGTCAGGAGCGCGCTGGCAGGTCTCGTTGATGAGGTGACGCTCGTCGTCGCCACCCACGACCGTGAACTGGCCGCGATGCTGCGGCCGACACCAGCCGCCGGGCAGCTCCAGGCCCCTCGGGAAATCCGAGGGGACCTGCCGGCAACACAGGCTTCCGTCGCGCTGCCGCCCGGCCCGGCGACACCCGAGACCGCTGAAGGGGCCACCCCGGCCCCCGCCTCCGCATGGCCCGCCCGCCGGGGGCTGCTGCGCTCGATCAGGTGGTGGCGTTCGGGAATGGCCGGCGGAATACTGCTGGCCACGGCCTCGGTGCTTTCCGGAGCCGCCCTGACCGCGGTCTCGGGGTGGCTGATCGTCAATGCCAGCACCCAGCCGCCCATGATGGTGCTCATGGTCGCCATCGTCGGGGTGCGCTTTTTCGGATTGGGCCGGGCCGTCCTGCGCTACGCCCAACAGCTGGCCGTGCACCGGGCGGTCCTTGACTGGGCGACGACGCTGCGCGCCCGCCTCTGGGACGCGCTGTCCGACCGCCCGGCCGGCTGGGGGAAGCTGACCCGTTCGGGGGACGCGCTGAGGTACCTGGTGGCCGACGTCGACGAATTGCGTGATGCAGCCCCCCGGGTCCTGGTCCCCTTGCCGGCAGCGATCCTGGCCTGGCTCGGTTCCCTGATCACCGCGGCCCTGGTCTTCCCCTCGACCACGGTGATCTTTCTGGGCGCCGGGGTGCTGGGCTTCCTGCTCGGACCCTGGTTGGCGGTCCGCATCGAACGCGGCTCGGCCGTCGAGGCCGCCCGGCACCGCAGTTGGGCGACCGGCCGGATCTCCACGCTCTTCACCGCCGCAGCGGACCTGCGGGCCAACGGGGTCGCCACCCGGGCGGCCACCGGCTTCACCCGCCGCGACCGCCAGGCCTCCACCACACTGCTCAGGGCCGCCATGGGGACGGGACTCGGCGAGGCCATCGCCGTGCTCACCTCCGGGCTGGCGGCGCTCGGATGCCTACTGGTCGCCGGTGCCGGCGGGGCAGCGGGAGCAGACGCCGCGGCCCTTCTGGCGGTGGTGGCCTTGCTCGCGCTGAGCCTGAACGAACCCTTCGCCAATGCCTCCGAGGCCGCCTCGAAATTGCCGCTCTTCGGCGACCGGCTCGATGCCGTCGGCCGGATCCTGCTCCCGGAGGACGACGACGCCCCGGCACCGCTTCCGGCCTCGGCGTCCGAAGGCGCCGTGAACGACGCCGGATGCGACGGCGGCAAGGCACGGGTGGAATCACTTCAACTGGACCGGGTCTCGGTGACCTGGACGGGCACCACAGCGGTGGTGGAACAGATTTCGGCACGGGTCGAACGGGGCGGCTGGTTGGCGATCACCGGCCCCTCGGGATCGGGTAAATCCAGTCTGCTGGCCGTCCTGTTGGGACTGGTCCGGCCCTCGCATGGAGCCTTCCGGCTGGAGGATGGATCCGGCAGGGTCCTGGACCCCTGGAGGGAGCCGGAGCACGCCGCACCCCTGCTGGGACGGATCACGTGGTGCCCGCAGGAAGCCCACCTCTTCGATTCAAGCCTGCGGAACAACCTCTCGCTGGGCCGTGCCGCCCACGATCCAGCGACCGATGCCGAACTCCACGCGGCGCTCCACCGGGTCGGGCTCGGAACCTGGTTCGCCCAGCAGGGCCAGGGGCTGGCGACCCGGATCGGCAGCGGGGGACACCGGCTCTCCGGGGGACAACGTCAACGACTCGCGGTGGCCAGGGCCCTGGTGGCCCGGGCGGACGCCGTCCTGCTCGATGAACCGACGGCGCATCTGGGCCAGGGCGAGGCCCTGGAACTAATCGCCGATCTACGTGAAGCCCTCTCGGGAATGGCCGTGGTCATGGTCACCCACGATACGGCGATGGCCGCCGGCGCCGATACGGTCCTGGATCTGGGCGGCGGGGCAATGGTGTCGCCGTTGCGGTCCTGAGCGGTGAATCCCCGGCACCGGCACCGGCGGGGGTCGCGGCCGGCAGGGCAGTACGACTAGGGGTCCACCGGCGTCGTGCCGCCGCCTTCGACCTCCACGACCGCCGAATCGGCGAAGGGGACGCTATCCTCTTCCGGGGCCGCCAGCGGGGCGCGCTGGGGCTGCTCCGCATCGAAGCCCGGCAGGAAGTCTCCGACCGGCTCTTCGGGGCCCGCCTTGCCGCGGCGACCCGCCGCCGGTCGGGAGGTGGAGGTGCTGCGGCGTCTCGGTGTCGGGGCGGCCTCCGGCGCGGGGCCGGTGCCGCCGGCAGTGTTCTCGCCGGAGCGCTCGATCGGCGGTGCGGGTTCGCCCACGGCCTCGGGGGCGATCGGGGCCCCACCGAGGGCGTCGACCTTGCTCGACAGGGGAACCCCCGAACCATCACGGCGGCCGTGTTCCAGGGGCAGCGCCCGGGAGACCCCGGCCGCCGACGCGGCCCGGGCCGGGCCATGACCGGCCCACGCCAGGGCCAACACGCTTTCGCCCTTGAGGAAGCGGTGGGCCCGCACCCCGCCGGTGCCACGACCCTTGGCCGGGTATTCGGAGAGCGGGGTGACCTTCACGGTTCCGGCCTCGGTTCCGGGCAGGGTGGCCCCCGCCGCGGCAATGGTGACCACGACCGCCGAATCGTCCGCGGGATCCGCCGCACCGAAGAAGATGGCCTGGTCACCGTCAACGAGCTTGATTCCCGCCATTCCGCCGGCCGTGCGTCCCTGGGCGCGCACGGCGGATGCCGGATAGCGCAACAACCGGGCCTGGGCCGAAACGAAGACCAGATCGTCGTCTTCCCCCGGAACGCAGACGCCGATGACCCGGTCCCCGGGTTTGAGCGAGACCGCTTCGAACTCGTCACGGTTCAGCGGGTAGTCGGGGGTGACCCGTTTGACCACGCCGCGGGCCGTCCCCAAGGCCAGGACCTCGTTCAGCGGCACCAGTCCGATCACGGTCTCGCCCTTGGCCAGTGAAATGAATTCGGCGACCGGGACCCCGTCGTTCAGCTGCGGGAACGAGGTGGTGGCCGGAAGGACCGGGATGTCGAGGACCTGCAGGCGCAACATGCGCCCGGCGGAGGTGACGGCCCCGATCTCCCCCCGGGCGGTCGCCGGCAGCAGCGAGGCCAGCACATCGTGCTTGACCCGGGAGCCATCGGTGGGCAGCGGATCACGGGTCGTGGTGCGGGCCAGCCGGCCCGAGGCGGAGAGGATCGCCCAGCAGGGGTCGTCGGCGATCTCGAGGGTCAAGGGTGCCTTGGCGCTGGTGGACGCGGGCGCGGGCATCGTGGTGCCCTTCAACGGGGCCGCCGTGGCCGACTTCAACAGGCGGGTGCGGCGCGGGGTGGCATAGCGCTCGGAGACCTCGGCCAGTTCGCTGGAGACCAGGCCGCGCAGCAGTTCGTCCGAGGCGAGGATCGCGCTGAGCCGTTCGATCTCGCGCTGGAGTTCGTCGCGTTCCTTCTCGAGCTCGATCTGCGAGTACTTGGTCAGCTGGCGCAGGCGCAGCTCCAGGATGTGGTTGGCCTGGATCTCCGAGAGGTCGTAGATGGTCATCAACCGTTGGCGGGCCACCGCGGTTTCGTCCGAGTTGCGGATGATCTGGATGACCTCGTCGATGTCGACGATGGCAATAAGCAGCCCCTCGACCAGATGCAGCCGGTCCTTCTTCCTGCCTAGGCGGAAGGCGGTCCGACGGGTGACCACCGAAAGGCGGTGTCCGACGTAGACCTGGAGCAGTTCGCGCAACCCCAGGGTGCGGGGCTGGCCGTCGACCAGAGCGACGTTGTTGATGCCGAAGGAATCCTCCATCGGCGTGTACTTGTACAGCTGCTGGAGGACGGCATTGGGGTTGAAGCCGTTCTTCAGTTCGATGACCAGACGCATGCCGTTCTTGCGGTCGGTGAGGTCGATGACATCGGAGACCCCGACCAGTTTCTTGGCGGTGACGGCATCCTTGATCTTCTGGATGACCTTCTCCGGACCGACCATGTAGGGCAGCTCGGTGACGATCAGGCCACTGCGTCGGGCGCTGATCTGCTCGAGCTCGACCTTGGCCCGGGTCTTGAAGGAGCCGCGCCCGTTCGTGTAGGCGTCGTGGATGCCTTCGAGCCCGATGATCTCCCCGCCGCTGGGCAGGTCCGGCCCGGGGACGAACTTCATCAGTTCGGCCAGGGTCGCTTCGGGGTTCTCCACCAGGTGGCGGGCGGCGGCAATGACCTCTCCGAGGTTGTGCGGGGCCATGTTGGTGGCCATGCCCACGGCGATGCCGGTGGTTCCGTTGACCAGCAGGTTCGGGAAGGCCGCCGGAAGCACCTCCGGCTGAAGGAGCTGGTTGTCGTAGTTGGGGATGAAGTCCACGACGTCCTCGTCGAGGTGGTCGGTCATCGCCACTGCCGGGGAATCCAGCCGGGCCTCCGTGTACCGCGGGGCCGCCGGACCGTCGTCGAGCGAACCGAAGTTGCCGTGGCCGTCGATCAACGGCAACCGCAACGCGAAGTGCTGGGCCATGCGCACCATTGCGTCGTAGATGGCGGTGTCACCGTGCGGGTGCAGCTTGCCCATGACCTCCCCGACCACACGCGCACTCTTGACATGGCCCTTCTCGGGGCGCAGACCCATCTGGGTCATCATGAACAGGATGCGGCGTTGGACCGGTTTGAGGCCGTCACGGGCATCGGGCAGGGCCCGGGAGTAGATCACCGAATAGGCGTACTCCAGGAAC
This sequence comes from Arthrobacter sp. AOP36-A1-22, assembly GCF_052377615.1. Classification (NCBI taxonomy): domain Bacteria; kingdom Bacillati; phylum Actinomycetota; class Actinomycetes; order Micrococcales; family Micrococcaceae; genus Arthrobacter; species Arthrobacter sp. AOP36-A1-22. The sequence goes on along the minus strand of NZ_JBQSWX010000003.1, from coordinate 181,077 downwards.
GACCCCTCCATCTCCGAGGTCACGTCGATGTCGACGATGTTCTCGATGAAGTCCTGCGGTGGTTCCGGTGTCTGCCTGCGGGCCATGTCTGTGATTCCTCGAATCGGTGCTGATGTGGGGCCTGCGCGACTGGACGGTGCCACACGAATGGGCAGTCTCGTCGCTGGAAGCCGGATCACGACGGATCCGCGCACGAAGGCCGTAGGCTAAGCCTATGGTGCACGAGGTGGAAAATGCTGAATATCCGGCTCATTGGGAAGCCGATGTCGTCCTACGCGACGGGACCACGGCCCATTTGCGGCCCATCGGCCCCTCGGATGCCGCTGCTTTGCAACGGTTCCACGCCGGACAATCCGAGACATCGATCTACTTGCGGTTCTTCACGTTCAAGTCAAAGCTCACCGACCGCGAGCTGACCCGCTTCACCGAGGTCGATCACGTGAACCGGGTCGCGATGATCGTCCTGCGTGGCTCCGAGATCATCGGGGTCGGACGCTACGACCGACTCGATGACCCCCGCGAGGCCGAGGTGGCCTTCAACATCGCCGACAACACCCAGGGCAAGGGGGCCGGGTCGATCCTGCTCGAACACCTGGCTGCTGCGGCCCGTGAAAACGGGATCGAACGATTCAGTGCCGAAGTGCTGCCCGAGAACCGCAAGATGCTCACGGTCTTCGCCGAAGCAGGCTACGAGGTCAAACGCCGGTTCGACGACGGGGTGGTGATGCTGGAGTTCCCCATCGACCCGACCGAGAAGTCCCGGGCCGTCATGGAATCACGCGAACACCGGGCCGAGGCCCAGTCCCTGGCCGGGCTGCTTGCCCCGCGTTCGGTGGCCGTGATCGGCGCCAGCAGGCAGTGGGGGACCGTGGGATACACGCTGCTGGAGAACATCATCGAAGGTGGTTTCACGGGGCCGGTCCACGCGGTGAACCCCGATGCCCTGGAAATTGCCGGCATGATCTCCCATGGTTCCCTCTCTGAGATCCCCGGCACCGTGGATCTGGCGGTGATCGCCGTGCCGGTGGCCGAACTGGAAACCGTCGTGGCCGAATGCGGGGCCCACGGCGTGCGCGGTCTGCTCGTGGTGACCGAGACCTTCCCGGGAGACCAGGCCGAAGCGATGCAACGCCAGCGCGAGCTGGTGCGGTTGGCCCGCAGCAACGGGATGCGGCTAATCGGTCCGGCCTCGCTGGGACTGGTCAATACGGCCCCTTCGGTCAGTTTCAATGCCTCCATGGCCCCGGGGATGCCCCGACGCGGGGGCCTGGGGCTGTTCAGCCATTCCGCGGCGATCGGTGTGCTCGTCTACTCGGCGGCCAGCCGCCGCGGCATCGGGGTCTCCAGCATCGTTTCGGCGGGAAACCGTGCCGACGTCTCCGGCAACGACGCCATGCAGTTCTGGGAGGACGATCCCGAAACCACCGCCGTCGCCTTGTTCCTAGAAAGCTTCGGCAACCCCCGCAAGTTCTCACGCATCGCCCGTCGACTGGCGAGGAAGAAGCCGGTCATCGTGGCCAAATCCGATGTCATGGGCCTGCGGTTGCCCCCGGGCCATGCCGTGCGCACCACCCAGGCCCCGTTGGGCGCCGTGGATGCGATGCTCCGCCAGTCCGGGGCCATCCGCGTGGCCTCCAACGAACTGTTGATGGACCTGGCCCAGCTCTTCGCCACCCAGCCGCTGCCCGCCGGCAACGGGCTGGCGATCGTCGCCAACTCGCGGGCGCTCTCCCGCGTGGTGGAGGACAACGCCGAACAGCACGATCTGGAGGTCGTCGCCCGTGAATGCGAACTGGTCCTGACCGACGGGGCCTCCCGCGCCCTGCCTAGGCTCCGGACGATGCTGCAGACCCTGCTGGCCAGGGACGAGGTGCACTCGCTGATCCTGGCGGTCCTGCCCGCCCCGGGCATCGACCACCACGAGCTGGCCCGGATCCTGTTCGACGCTGGCCGGGAGGCCGGCAAACCGGTACTGGCCTCCTTCACCGGCATCATGGATCCGCAGGAGCCCGCCGTCGGCCTGATCCAGACCGGCCCCGTCCCAGCCGGGGGCACCGCCGAGGTGGAGGCCACCCCGGACCAGGACGGGGCCGGGCCCGTGGAGGTCCGGCAGGATGCCGTCCCCGCCTATGCTTCTCCGGGGACCGCCATCGGGGCCCTGGCGGAAATGGTCGGCTACGTCGATTGGCGGGGTCGGGACTTCGGCGAATACGTCGAATCCACGGGAATCGACAGGGACCGGGCCGATGAGCTGCTGGCCGGATACATGCACCGCGTGGACGGCACGGAACTGCTGGCGCTCTCGACGGAGGACGCCGTCGAACTGTTGGGATGCTACGGCGTCGGGGTGCTGGAATCGGTCCGGTTCAGCGACGAACAGGAGGCCGTCCAGGCCGCCCACCGCATCGGCTGGCCGGTGGCCTTGAAGGCCACCGACCAGTACCTGCGCCACCGGCTGGATCTGGGCGGGGTGCGGCTGAACATCACCGACGAGACGGCATTGCGCCAGAACATCCGGCATATGCAGCAGACCTTGCGCCAATACGGTGCCGACGACCTCGAGGTCCAGACGATGGCCGCCTCCGGCCAGGGCTGCGTGGTGCGGGCCTTGGAGGACCCGCTGCTGGGGCCGCTGATCTCCTACGGGCTGGCCGGGGATGCCGTGAATCTGCTCGACGACTGGGCCCACGCGATCCCGCCACTGACGGACACGGACCTCTCGGACTTCGTGCGCACCCCCCGCGCCTCACATAAGCTCTTCGGCTACCAGGGCTTCCCCCGGGTGGACGTGCCGGGGCTGGAGGACTTCCTCAACCGGGTGGCGACCCTGAAGGACGACCACCCGGAAGTGGCGCTCATGGAGTTCAACCCGGTGCTCGTCTCCGAAGGATCGGTCACCGTGCTCGCCGCCGATGTGCGGATCGGCAACCCCGCACAGCGCACGGACAGCGCCCGGAGGGCCATGCGCTAGGTCCGGGGGAGACGGACCGGTGCCGTCGTCGTCCCCGCCACGGCCCGCCGACGGCACCGACACCGGTAGAGTGGGGTGATGTTCTCCCGTACTTCGGCCCCCGGCCGTGATCTGCACAGTGCCTTGGAACGAGCAGGGTTCTACCCGAAGCTCGTCGCGGACGTCGTTGAAGACGCCCTGGATGGGATGGAGCCGCTGGCCCATCTGGTCCAGCTCGAAACCCATATCGAACACACCGAGGTCCACCGCCATGTCACCGTGCTGGTGCTGACCTCCGAGGTCATGGTCATCGTGCACGTGGACGACCAGCAACTGGACGTGGCCGGCGACCAGGTCATGGCCCAGGTCTCCACGGAGACCGTGCCGATCGGCAGGATCTCCTCGGTGGTGCTCAGCTTCGTCTACCACCAGCCGCAGAACTACCGCACCAGCGACAAGAGCCGCGAACTGACCCTGGCCATCTCCTGGTCCGGCGGACAACGCGTCGATCTGGCCCCGGCAGGATGTGCCGACCCCCAATGTGAAGCCGACCACGGGTACACCGGGACGCTGCAGAAGGAGGACGTGGTGCTGCGGGTCAGCGCCGAAGCCGATGGCCTCCAGGCCGTCGAGGACGCCCGGTCCTTCGCCCGTGCCCTGCGCCAGGCCACCACGACCACGGCCTTGGATCATCGTCCGGTCGCTGCGGCCGAATCGCGGGCTCCCCGTCCTGCGGGACGGTTCGTCCGCGGCCACCACCAGGGCTGAACCGCGTGAGCACAGCCCGCCCCACCCGACTCGAACCCGCCGACCCGCTGCCCGCGCCGCCGCGCTACGGCACCGCCGATCTCTCGGTGGTGATGTCCAGCGCCGCCGCCGTCCTGGGAGTCCCCGGGTTCAGCAACGTCCTGTCCCTGCCCAAGGCCCGCAAGGTCTGCGTGGTGATGGCCGACGGTCTGGGTAAATCACTGCTGAAGGCGCGCTCGGGGCATGCCCCGTTCCTGCGCTCGAAGATGGCCAATTCACGGACGCTCGATGCCTCGTTCCCCACCACCACGGCGGCGTCGCTGTCGAGCCTGGGCACCGGTGTGCCCCCGGGCCGGCATGGCATCGTCGGGTACGACGTCGTTGATCCGGCGGTACCGCGGGTGGTGAACATGCTCGGGAACTGGCCGGAGGATCTGGATCCGGCGGTGTGGCAGCCGTATCCGACGGTGATGGACCAGGCCTCGGAGCATGTCCATGTGGCCACGGCGAGCCTGCCCCGCTTCAGCGATTCGGCCTTGACCCGCGCCTCGCTCAAGGGGGGCGAGTTCCTCCCGGCGGGCACCCCCCAGGCCCGGGTGCGGGCCGCCACCGAAGCCCTGGCCGCCCACGATCGGTCATTGGTGTACTGCTACTGGAACGAACTTGATAAGGCTGGGCATAAATTCGGCAGCGATTCGCCCCAATGGCTCAGCGAGCTGGAGGAACTCGACGCGAACATGCGCACCCTGGCCCAACGGGTCCCGGCGGGCACGTTGTTGCTGCTGGTCGCCGACCACGGCATGGTCGACGTGCGGCCCGAAGCGCGCATCGACTATTCACGGGATCCGGAACTGCTGGAGGGGATCGCCCTGACGGCGGGGGAACCGCGGGCAGTGCAACTGCACTTCAGCCATGACGCCACCGAAGCGACCCGCGCCGCGCTGATCCGGAACTGGAAGGAGGCCTTCGGGGCGAAGGCCTGGGTCATCACCCGGGACGAGGCCATCGACCACGGCTACTTCGGGGAAGTGGACGAGCGGGTCAGATCACGGATCGGTGATGTGCTGGTCCTGGCCAGCGGGGAACTGGCACTCTTCGACGGCCGGCGGGTTTCACCCCGGGCCATGGAAATGATCGGCCAGCACGGGTCAATGACGCGGGCCGAGCGGGAGATCCCGCTCCTGACCCTGGCCACCCCGAAGTAGCCCGGGGCGCCGGGGCGCTAGTCGCGCTTCTTGCCCTTGCCGAAGACGATCTCGTCCCAGCTGGGCACCGAGGAGCGCTTGGCCTTCTTGCGCCCCTGGCCGCCGTCGTCCTCGGAGTCCTCGTGACGGGTCACGGTATCCTCGGCGTGGCGGAAATCCGCGGCCGAGAGACCGGGCACGACGGTGTATTCACTGGTGTTCGTGCTGACCCCGTCATGCAGATGCGGCAGCTCGTCATCATCGTCGTCATGCGGTGGAACGATTCCCAGGCGACGGGCTTCGCCCTCATCGGCGAAATCCTCGTCCCGCGGATGGGCGGCGGGGATGGACCCCTGGGACAGCATCATCGCCAGGGCGTCGTCGCCTTCCTCGTCCACACCGAGTCGTTGTCCCCGGCGGGCGCGCAGCACGTCGAGTAGTTCCTCGGCCTCCGGATCGCCCGGGGAGGTCGCCGCCGCGTCGGGGCCCTGCGGGTCATGGCCGGCGTCGGACTCGAAATCAAAAGGCCGGTCGGCCACGGCAGTGAGGCGACGATTGGTGAACGCGTTCTCCACCGGTTCCAGTTCGCTGAGGACCTGGGCCCAGCGGTTGGCGTTCTGCAGGGACTTACGGGCCGGATGGAAGACCCACATGGCCGGGGGCTCTTCGCCGATGCTGGCATCGGTTTCCGAGCCCGAGGCATCGAATTCAGCCGAGATGTTCCAGGAGCCGTCGCTGCGGCGCCAGGCATCCCACACCAGGGAGGCGGCGCTGACGCCCAAGGCATTGAGCCGGACGTCGACCATCTCCCCGAGCGAGGCCGGCTCATCGCCGAAGGCCGAACGGTAGGTGTCATGGGCCTGGGGGGCGGAGACCTCCACCCCACGGGCCTGTTGGGCGACGTAGTCGCGTTCGGCGCGGACGGGACCTTCGTACCGCAGCACGCGGTCCAACGGGAAGCCCGATTCCTCGGCAACCTCCTCGGCGGTGGCGCCGTTGCGGATCCGGGTCTGGATCTCCCGGGGGGAGAACGCCGCCGGTTCCTGTTCCGCGCCCGACGCGGCGGGTCGGCCAATGGGCCGGGCAGTGGCGGCGCGGAGCGCCTCGTCGATGCGCAGCACGAAGCTGGACCCATCGTCACTGCTCAACAGCAGGTGCTCGCCATCCTCTTGGACACCTACGAGCCGAAGTTGCTGCATACTTTCCCTCCACGGACGCTCACGTACGGATACGACTCTGCCACCGGGTGGGTGGAAAAGTCATTATTTGCCCTGGTGTGGCGCGGTTAGTTTACTCTCAGGCGGCCCCGGGAACCGCGGGGGAACCCCTGATCTGCGGGCCGGGGCCACGGCGGGGCGCCGGCCTCATCCCCCGGGCCCCGGTCACGGGGCGCGGGTCATTGGCTTTTTACCCCCCGATGGTGAACAATCTGTGCGTTGCGGGCACAAAATGCGCCCCGGTGGCGTTGTACCTTGAGGGTCGGGAACGCCGGGCCGCCCCCGATCGACTCGAACCCGCACCACGGCCCGATGCTGCTGCAGCAACGGTGCCGGGGACCTGGACGGCCCCCATCGAGCAATGACCGGAGCGTGATGGAGAGACTATGGCGACAGACTACGACGCGCCGCGGAAGACCGACGACGAACCCAACCAGGAATCGCTGGAGGAACTGAAGGGTCGCGGCAAGGGCCACCAGTCACCGGTGGTCGACGAGGACGAGACCGAGCTGGCCGAAGGCTATGAGCTGCCCGGGGCCGATCTCTCCGGCGAGGAACTCCTGGTCCGGGTCCTCCCCGCCCAGACCGACGAATTCACCTGCGCTTCCTGCTTCCTGGTCCGACACCGGTCCCAGGTGGCGAAGGAAAAGGGCGGGCTGTTCTACTGCAAGGACTGCGAGGGCTGAGGCCTTCGACGGCCCCGCACCCCGGGGTCCCGCCGGGGCGAGAGGCCGGGAGGGGGAGCCGGGTCTAGGCGCGTGCGGTCTGCTGCAGCGCCCTGACCAGCTCCTCCGGGCGACGGGTCGAAGCCAGCCAATAGGGGGTGGCATCGAGCGGATCAACGATCTCCAGCTTCACGACCGGGTCGATCCAGCCGCGCAGGCACAAATAGGCGGTCCCGTCCAGGGCCGGGCCCCGTGCATGGGTGGCTTCCTCGCCGCGATGGGCGGAGACCTCGCCGATGTAGCGGCACTCGATGCTGGCCCGGCCGACCTTGAACCACTCCCGGGTCAGGCTGATGGTCGGGGTCAGGGCCAGCAGCGTGGCACCGACGGCGATGAACACGACGATTCCCACGATGATGGAAACGTTCAGGTTGATGGGAAGGACCATCGCCGTGCCGGCGAAACCGGTGCCCACCACGAGGATCCACATCCACCAGGCCGGCCACAGTTTTTCGCGGAAGATCTCGGGGGACGCTGCAGGAGGGGTCGAATCAGGCATGACACCAGCTTAGTTCGCCCAGAGCCTGTCGTGGACACATTGGGGCTGGACGGCAATCGGGCTAGAGTGAACACGGTCATGACCCTCAACGCCCTGGAGAATCCGGCTACGATGCCCGAGCAGCCCACCACCACCCTTGACGTCCAGCTGAAGATGCTCGACCCCGGCCTGGAGCCGCCGTCGTATGCCCATCCCGGGGATGCCGGCGCCGATCTGCGCACCCGCGAGGATGTCGTCCTGGCTCCGGGGGAACGGAAGCTGGTCCCCACCGGAGTGGCCATCGCCTTGCCCCCGGGGTTCGTCGCCCTGGTCCACCCGCGGTCGGGGCTAGCCACGAAAAAGGGGTTGAGCATCGTCAACGCCCCGGGAACCGTCGACGCCGGCTACCGCGGTGAGTTGTGCGTGACCCTGCTGAACACCGACACCCGGACGCCGATCGAACTCAACCGTGGCGACCGGATCGCCCAGCTGCTCATCCAGCGCGTGGAGCATGCGGCGTTCATCCCCGTCGCGGAACTACCCGAATCGGTGCGCGGCGCCGGGGGCTTCGGCTCGACCGGAGGATTCGCCGACGCCGCAGCTCGCTGAGCCACCACCCCTACTTCACCACCTGCGGCCCGTCGGGCCGGGAGGAGCAACGATGATTTTCAAACGCCGCAATAATTCAACGAACGACGACGCCGCCACCGGGGACGAGCAGGTCCAGGACACGGATTCCGTCGCCGCCGGGAACGAACAAGGACCCTTCGATCTGGAGGATGCCCCGGAACACGGACACTACATCGACCTCGGGGCCCTGAAGATAGAACCGGTCGAAGGCATGCAGCTGCGCCTGGAAGTCGAAGAAGGCTCCCAACGGGTCATTGCCGCAGCCCTTGAACTGGACGGTTCACGCCTGCAGCTCCAGGTCTTCGCCGCCCCGAAGTCCAGCGGCCTCTGGGAGGGGATCTCCTCCCAGATCGAGGAGAGCATCGGGGAGCAGAACGGCAAGATCGATCGCGTCGAAGGACGGTTCGGCACCGAACTGGTGGCCCGCGTACCCGCGGACGGCCCCGATGGCGAGCAGGGATACATGGTCGCCAGGTTCATCGGCATCGACGGGGGACGCTGGTTCCTGCGTGCCGTGGTCGGCGGTCCGGCCACCCTGGACCGCGCCCAGGCCGAACGCCTCGAGGACCGTCTGGCCCGGGTGGTCGTCGAACGCGGCGACCAGCCGATGCCGCCCCAGGAACTGCTCCCGTTGACGATGCCGGCCGGTGCCGTGACCCGGTCGGCGACCGACACCGACGAGGAGACCGAGGAAAAGACGGACACCAGCAGCGAACGTTCACTGCAGGGTCGGCCCGAACGCGGACCGGAGATCACCGAAATTGGCTGAGCGTGGCGTCGCAGCCCGACGCCGCGGCCTGGCCTCCCGACCCGGTGGATACACCGGGGCCGATGAACCGGAACGCTGCTCCGCCCTGGCCCGGCTCCCCGAACGGGGGCGGGTGCTTGCCCGCGGCTTCGTGGAGAACATCAGGATCCTGCCCAGCGCCCAGGCCCCGGTCTTCACCGCCGGAATCGTCGACGCACCGGCCCCACCCGGGGGACGACGCTCCCAGGTGGCACGGATCGTGCTGGTCTGGAACGGCCAGCGCCGGGTCCCGGGCATCGAAGCGGGCACCCGCCTGCTGTTCGAGGGGATGATCGCCCGCGTCGACGGGGTGCCCACCATCTACAACCCCCGGTACGAGATCCTGCCCGAGGACGACCACGACGTGGAGGACCAGGTATGAGCCAGCACCCCGAGGGGGAGCCGACCGCAGATGACGGCCACGACCAGGCTGAGGATCTCGGACGTCGATTGGCTGAAGGCTCGGGCATCCACCGGACCGCCGCGGGACAGGTCGATGTCCTGAAGACCGTGGGCGGCATCCGCGGCCTGATCGAGGCACTGTTGCCGGGAATCGTCTTCCTGGTGGTCTTCATGGTGTTGCGGGAACTGAACCCGGCACTGATTTCCTCGCTGGCCATCGCGGCCGTCTTCACCATCGCCCGGCTGGTGCGCAAAACAGGGTTGACCCAGGCGTTGACCGGGCTGTTCGGTGTGCTGATCTGCGCCGTGTTCGCCCGCACCACCGGCAACGCCCGGGACTTCTACGTGCCCGGCTTCTACACTAACGGCGCCTACCTGGTGGCCTTCGTGGTGTCCATCCTGGTCCGCTGGCCGCTCATGGGCCTGGTCTTCGGTTTCATCCGCGGTGAAGGCATCGAATGGCGGGCCCAGCGGGCCCGCCGCCTCTCCTACGCGGTGGCCACCTGGATCATCGCCGGGGTCATGGCGGCCCGGCTGCTGGTGCAGCTGCCGCTGTATGCGGCGGAGAACATCGAGGCGCTGGGAGCGGCGCGCATCGTGATGGGCATCCCCCTCTATGCCATGGGGCTCTGGCTGGCCTGGCTGGTCTCCCGGCCGTCGACGGCGCTGGACGCCGAGCCCGGACCGCAGCAGGCCCCGCAGGACTGACTCGGCAGGGCTGATCCTCCGGGGCTGGTCCCACCGGGCCGGCCCCCGGGGCGGCCCGGGGCCACCCCGCCGCGGCTCAGTCGCGGAAGGCGTCCGAGGCGTCCTGGGATTCGTCGTCGTTCCGTGATCTGGTATCCAGGCGCAGGACGGCCCGCAGATCGTCCTCGGCGGCGATTGCGGTGATGAAGAACAGCTCATCGCCCCCTTCGATCACGTCATCGGGGCTCGGGGTGATCGCCAGGTCATCACGCAGGATCGCCACGACCGCGGTGTCCTGCGGCCACGGGACCTCACCCAGGGTGCTGCCGATCAATGCCGCATCGGTGGGGACCGTGAACTCGACCATGGAGGTCACCCCGGTCTGCAGCGTCAGCAACCGCACCACGTCCCCGACCTCGACCGCTTCCTCCACGAGGGCGGTCATCATGCGCGGGGTGCTCACGGCCACGTCGACGCCCCAGGCGTCGTCGAAGAGCCAATCGTTCTTCGGGTTGTTGACCCGGCCCACGGTCCGCCCGACCCCGAATTCGCTTTTGGCCAGCAGGGAGACGACCAGGTTGACCTTATCGTCGCCGGTGGCCGAAACCACCACGTCGACATCGGACAGATGGGCGTCCTTGAGCGTGGTGAGCTCGCAGGCATCCCCGAACAGCCAGGTGGCACCCTGGACGCCGCTGCGCCCGACGACTTCAGGCTTCTCATCGATCAACAGGACGTCGTGACCGTGGGAGAGGAGTTCCTTGGCGATGGAGGAGCCGACGCTGCCGGCCCCCGCGATGACGATCTTCACTGGTTCTCCTCGTCGTCGGGCAACTGGGTGGTGGGGGCCTTGGAAAGTATCCTGTCGATCTCTCCCAGGGAGGCGACGGCCATCATGGCGTGCAGGATGTCGCCTTGCTGCAGCCGGGCATCGGGGCGGGGGATCTGGCCCTCGCCGAACCGGGTCAGATAGGCCACCCGGATCCCCGAGACCTCCTCGATTTCGGCCAGGCTGCGTCCGTACCACTGGTCATGGACCGACACCTCGCCGAGGATCAGCCGGCCCGAGGCTTCACGGAAATCGCCGTTGATGCCTTGTTCGGGCAGGACCCGACGCAGGACCTGGTCGGCGCTCCAGCGCACCGCCGCCACGGTGGGGATCCCCAGCCGCTGGTAGATCTCGGCCCGCCCCGGGTCGTAGATCCGGGCGACCACATGGGGGACGTGGTAGTTTTCGCGGGCCACCCGGGTGGCCAGGATGTTCGAGTTGTCGCCGCTGGAGACCGCCGCGAAGGCGTAGGCGTTGGAGATGTCCGCCCGTTCCAGGGTTTCCCGGTCGAAGCCGACCCCGCTGACCTTCTGGCCGGTGAATCCGCGCCGTAGACGACGGAACGCCCGGTCGTCCTGGTCGATGATCGCCACGGTGTGTCCGGCGTCGTCCAAGGTGTGGGCCAACGTGACGCCGACGCGCCCGCACCCCATGATGACGAAATGGGCCATGCCTTGCTCCCCGCGATTGTCCTGCTGACGGCGGGGCCTTTCCGACCCCGATGATGGCTCCCAGTCTCCCACGCGGGAAGCGTGCAGGAGCCGGTGGCGGTGCGGCGTGTATGACAGATATGCCGTTCACGGGCTAGCTTTGACTGGTGCTGACGTTCCTCGACGCGCTGAAACGGATCCTGGTTGGCAGACCATTCCGCACCGAACGGCTGAAGCAGGCGCCCCTGCGCCGCCGGCTGGCGCTTCCCCTGCTGTCCTCCAACGCGTTGTCTTCCGTGGCCTACGCCCCCGATGAAGTCCTCATGACCCTGGCCATCGCCGGACTGTCGGCGATCTACTTCTCGCCGCTGATCGGCATCGCCATCATGGCGGTGATGATGGTGATCATCGCGTCCTACCGGCAATCGGTGAAGGCCTACCCCTCGGGACGCGGGGACTATGAGATCGCCAGCGTCAACCTCGGGCCCCGGGCCGGCACCACGGTGGCCTCGGCCCTGCTGGTCGACTTCGTCTTGACCGTGGCGGTGTCCATGTCCGCCGCCGCACACTACGTCGTCGCGGCCTTCCCGGGGCTGGACGGGCACCAATCGCTGCTCGCCGGTGCCGGCGTCGTGATCCTGGCGCTGCTGAACCTGCGCGGGCTGGGCCGGTCTCGGCTGGGCAACGCGTTGCCGACCTATCTGTTCATCGGCGCGATGCTGGTGATGATCCTCACCGGCACGATCAGTGCCGCCATGGGCCGGTTGGGCTCGGCCCCCAGCGCAGGGTTCGAGATCCTGCCGCAGCAGGGCTACGACCCGGCACTGACCGGGCTGCTGGGCGCCGTGCTGGTGCTGCGCGCCTTCTCCACCGGCTCGGCGGCACTGACGGGGATCGAAGCGCCCATCAGCAACGTCCAGAACCTGGCCCGGCCGCGCGCCCGGAACGCCGCATCGATCCTGCTGCTGCTGGGCCTCATCGCCACGGTACTGACCCTGGGCACCATGTTCCTGGCCCGCGCCGCCCGGGTGCATATGGTCGAGGACCCGCAACGGAACCTTGCGGTCGACGGCGGATCGATCCCGGGGGACTACATCCAGAACCCGGTGCTCAGCCAGCTGGCCCACGCCGTCTTCGGCGGCGGTAGCGTCGGTTTCTACATCATCCTGGCCGTCACCGTCGCCGTCTTGGGTATGGCAGGACATTCCGCATTCAGCTCCTTCCCCAACCTGGCCTCGCATCTGGCCACCGACGGCTATCTTCCCCGGCAGCTGCGGACCCGGGGGGACCGGCTGGGGTTCAGCAACGGCATCATCGCCCTGGGCGTCGGGGCCCTGGTGCTGGTGTTGGTGTTCGGCGCCCATGTGGCGACCCTGATCCAGCTCTACGTCGTGGGGGTCTTCGTCTCCTTCACGCTCAGCCAGCTGGGCATGGTCAGGCACTGGAGCCGGCAACTGGCCAGCACCGCCAACCAGCGGGTACGCCACCGGATCATGCGCTCGCGCCTGCTGAACCTCGTCGGGTTCGTCCTCACCGCCGCCGTGCTGGTGATCGTGCTGGTCACCAAATTCATCTTCGGTGCCTGGTTGGCCGTGGTGGCGATCCTGGCGATGTATCTGATCATGTCCTCGATCCACGCCCACTATGCGGCGGTCGACCGTGAACTGGCGGTCGACGGGCGAGGCACCGCCAAGGCCCTTCCGGCCCGCGTGCATGCCCTGATCCTCGTGTCGACGCTGCGCAAACCGGTGCTGCGGGCGGTGGCCTTCGCCCGGGCCGGCCGCCCCTCGAAGCTCGATGCCATCATCGTGGACATCGACCAGGATGCCACGGAACGCACCGTGGCCGAATGGGAGCGGTTGCAGATCCCGGTGCCGATCACCGTGCTCGCCTCGCCCTACCGCGAGACGGCGGCGCCGATCATCGACTACATCAAGACCATCAAATCCAATTCACCCCGTGACCTGGTGGTCGTCTACATCCCCGAATACGTGGTCGGACGCTGGTGGGAGCAGCTGGTGCACAACCAGACGGCGTTGCGCATCAAGACCCGGCTGCATTTCGTCCCGGGCGTCGTGGTCGCCAGCGTCCCCTGGCAACTCTCGGAGGAAACCCACGGGCGGGCACTCTTCGAACACGAGCGCGGGATCACCGGGACCGAAGGCCAACCACGAGAGCACGACGGCGGGAGCAGCAGGTGAGCCAGCAGGAAGAACCGGCGACGGGCGATCTGATCGAGGTCGAGATCGGCGCCCCCGCCCATGGGGGCCACTTCGTCGCCAGGTACCAGGGCCGGGTGGTCTTCGTCCGCCATGCGTTGCCCGGTGAACGGGTCCGGGCCCGGTTGACCGACGCCGGGCAGGAGGCCCGCTTCTGGCGGGCCGACGCGGTGGAGATGCTGGAGGCCTCCGCGCACCGGGTACCGCATTTCTGGCCCGAAGCCGATGCCATCGCCCGCCACGCCGCGGGGGAGTTGCCGGTCGGCGGGGCCGAGTTCGGGCATGCGGAGCTTGGATACCAGCGGGAACTGAAATCCGCGGTCGTCCGCGAACAACTTGAACGATTGGCCGGTCTGGATGCCGACGACGTCGGCTTCACCGGGGTCGAGGCCGCGCCGGGCGAGCGCGGGGACGGACTGGGCTGGAGGACCCGGGCGGCCTTCAGCGTCGACGCGTCGGGACGACTGGCCATGAACGCCCACCATTCCGACCGGCTCGTCCCCATCCGCGACCTGCCGCTGGCCGTGGCGGCGATCAACGACCTGTCGTTGGCCGAGTTGCCGTTGCGCGGGCTGGACCGGATCGAGGTCGCGGCCGGTTCGGCCGGCGGGGCACCGCTGGTGCTCCTCGTCGAACGGGCCGATGCCACCCCGGGAGCCGCGACACGCCTGGCCAAGGCCCTGCCCGAGGGCAGCAACGCGGCGCTGATCACCCAACACGGCGGTGCGGCGGCCGACGGGGCGGGAACCCTGCACCGACTGCGCGGCAGGACCTGGGTGGCCGAACAGGCCGCCGGGGAAACCTACCGGGTCACCGGGGAGGGGTTCTGGCAGATCCACCGCAGTGCCCCCGACGCCCTGAACGACGCCGTCCAACGCATCCTGGACCCGCAACCGGGCCAGGCCTGTGCCGACCTCTATGCCGGCGCCGGACTGTTCACCGTGCCCTTGGCCCGCGCCGTCGGGGCGCAGGGGATCGTCCTGTCGATCGAAGGGGCCCCGGGCACCAGCAAGGATGCCCGCCGCAATGTCCAGGGCCTGGACCAGGTCCTGATCCGCCAGGGCCGGGTGGAAAAGGTCCTGCGTGCCGAGGTGGCCCGGTTGCCCCGGGGGCTGGATGCGGTGGTGCTGGATCCACCCCGCACCGGCCTCGGGCGGGCCGGGGTGGCCGCCGTCAGCGCCGCCCGACCGGGACGGATCGCCTACGTTTCCTGCGATCCGGCGTCGTTCTCTCGGGATCTACGCGACTTTGCCGCGAAGGGCTACGCCACCGAATCGGTACGGGCCTTGGATCTCTACCCGCATACCCACCATGTGGAGTGCGTGGCGGCGCTGGTCCCTTCGGCCAACGGATAGACTGGGGGCAGCTCTGCCGCAATCCCATCGTGCTTCCCGGCCGGTTAGGTTCGCCTTACTGGCGGGATGCCCGTGCGTGCAACAAAGATGAAAGTCTGGCGAGAGGAGTCCCAGTGAGTAATGTGGACAGCTTTGGTGCCAAGGGCGTATTGGACGTCCAAGGCAACGAATATGAAATTTTCCGGCTGAACGCGGTCGAGGGCAGCGACAGCCTTCCGTACAGCCTTAAGATCCTTCTGGAGAACCTGCTTCGGACCGAGGACGGCAAGAACATCACTGCCGACCACGTTCGTGCGCTGGCCCAGTGGGATCAGAACGCCCAGCCAAGCACGGAGATCCAGTTCACTCCGGCCCGCGTGCTGATGCAGGACTTCACCGGTGTGCCGTGTGTGGTCGACCTGGCCACCATGCGTGAAGCCGTCGAGGACCTGGGTGGTGACCCGACCCGGGTGAACCCGCTGGCTCCCGCGGAAATGGTGATCGACCACTCCGTCCAGATCGACGTGTTCGGTAATAAGGACGCCATCGAACGCAATATGGAGATCGAGTACCAGCGCAATGGCGAGCGGTACCAGTTCCTGCGTTGGGGCCAGACGGCGTTCGATGACTTCAAGGTCGTCCCCCCGGGCACCGGCATCGTGCACCAGGTCAATATCGAGTACCTGGCCCGCACGGTCATGACCCGCGAGGTCGACGGCAAGCTGCGCGCCTACCCGGACTCCTGCGTCGGCACCGACTCGCACACCACCATGGTCAATGGCCTGGGTGTGCTGGGCTGGGGCGTCGGCGGCATCGAGGCCGAGGCGGCCATGCTCGGCCAGCCCGTCTCCATGCTGATCCCGCGGGTGGTGGGCTTCAAGCTCGCCGGCTCCATCCCCGCAGGTGCCACCGCGACCGACGTCGTCCTCACGATCACCGAGAAGCTGCGCCAGCACGGCGTGGTCGGCAAATTCGTCGAGTTCTACGGCGAAGGCGTCGCCCAGGTGCCGCTGGCCAACCGCGCCACGATCGGCAACATGTCCCCGGAGTTCGGCTCCACCGCAGCCATGTTCCCCATCGACGACGTGACCCTGGACTACCTGCGCCTGACCGGCCGTTCCGAGGAGAACGTCGCCCTCGTGGAGGCCTACACCAAGGAACAGGGCCTCTGGCACGATCCGTCCAAGGAACTGCGTTTCTCCGAGTACCTCGAGCTGGACCTGTCCACAGTGGTTCCCTCCATCGCCGGCCCGAAGCGTCCCCAGGACCGCATCGAGCTGACCAGCGCGAAGGAACAGTTCCGCAAGGACATCCACAACTACGCCGCCGGTGACGCCGACGATCGCAACGTGGGCCGTCCCTCGAAGTCCGTGGACGTGAAGACCGCCGATGGCCGCGAATTCTCGCTGGACCACGGCATCGTCTCCATCGCCTCGATCACCTCGTGCACCAACACGTCCAACCCCTCGGTGATGCTCGCAGCAGCCCTGCTGGCCCGCAACGCCGTGGACAAGGGCCTGGCCTCGAAGCCGTGGGTCAAGACCTCCGTCGCCCCCGGCTCCAAGGTCGTCACCGACTACTACGAGAAGTCCGGCCTGAGCCCGTACCTGGAGAAGCTCGGCTTCTACATCGTCGGCTACGGCTGCACGACCTGCATCGGCAACTCAGGCCCATTGGAAGCGGAGATCTCCGAGGCCATCCAGGCCAACGACCTCTCCGTCACCTCGGTCCTGTCGGGTAACCGCAACTTCGAGGGCCGGATCAACCCGGACGTGAAGATGAACTACCTGGCCTCCCCGCCGCTGGTCATCGCCTATGCCCTGGCCGGGACCATGGACTTCGACTTCGAATCCGAGCCACTGGGCCAGGACGACGCCGGAACCGACGTCTTCCTGAAGGACATCTGGCCGAACCCGGTCGAGGTCCAGCAGGTCATGGACGCCTCCATCGACAAGGACATGTTCGCCAAGGGCTACGAGGGGGTCTTCGACGGAGACGACCGCTGGAAGGCGCTGGATACCCCGGCTGGCAACACCTTCGAGTGGGCCGAGGATTCCACCTACGTGCGCAAGCCCCCATACTTCGATGGCATGAAGGCACAGCCGGAGCCGGTCTCCGACATCGACGGTGCCCGCGTGCTGCTGAAGCTGGGCGATTCGGTCACCACCGACCACATCTCCCCGGCCGGCTCGTTCAAGTCCGATTCCCCGGCGGGACAGTACCTGCTGGCCAATGGCGTGGATCGTAAGGACTTCAACTCCTACGGCTCCCGTCGTGGTAACCACGAGGTCATGATCCGCGGTACGTTCGCGAACATCCGCATCCGCAACCAGCTCCTGGACAACATCGAGGGTGGCTTCACCCGCGACTTCACCCAGGACGGCGGACCGCAGAACACGGTCTTCGACGCGGCGACGAACTACGAAGCCGAAGGGACCCCGCTGGTCGTGCTGGCCGGCAAGGAATACGGTTCCGGCTCCTCGCGTGACTGGGCCGCCAAGGGCACCGCACTGTTGGGCGTCAAGGCCGTCCTGGCCGAGAGCTACGAGCGGATCCACCGCTCGAACCTCATCGGGATGGGCGTGCTGCCGCTGCAGTTCCCCGAGGGCGAGTCCACCTCGACCCTGGGGTTGGAAGGCACCGAGTCCTTCTCGATCTCGGGTGTGACCGAACTCAACGAGGGGACCACCCCCTCCACGCTGAAGGTCACCGCCACCGCGCAAGACGGCTCCACCCAGTCATTCGATGCCGTGCTGCGCATCGATACCCCCGGTGAGGCCGACTACTACCGCAACGGCGGCATCCTGCAGTACGTGCTGCGTCAGATCTCCGGCAGCTAACCGCAGATCCACCGCAGACGGGGCGGGCCATCCGGGATACCGGGTGGCCCGCCCTTTTGCGTGCCCGGGCCCGGCTGGCGCGGCGGGGGTTATAGGATTTGGAGATGGACGCACTGACCGACTCGTGGCCGCTCTTCGGCCTGCACCTGTCCACTCCGCGCCTGGAGCTGCGGGCGATCACCGACGAGGACCTGCCGGCCTTCCAAGCTGCCGGGCTCAGCGGCATCCACGAGCCCGGGCGCAGCCCCTTCTCCCTTCCCTGGACCGACGTCCCCGATGCCGAGCTGCCGGCGAACATGGCCCGCCATGTGTGGCGGACCCGCGCCCAGACGCAGCCCGGGGACTGGACGCTGTCCTTCGGGGTCTGGCATGAAGGCGAACTGGTGGGGATGCAGGATCTGCTGGGGCAGGATTTCGCCCGGATGCGACTGGTCACCACCGGCTCCTGGTTGACTCGTTCGGCCCAAGGACGGGGCATCGGTACGGAGATGCGCACCGCCGTCGTGCTCTATGCCTTCGACCACCTCGGTGCCCAGGTGGCCGAATCCGACGCCGCCAGCTGGAACCTCTCCTCGTTGGGGGTCTCGCGCGCCGTGGGATACCAGGACAACGGGGTGACCCGGCGGATGTGGGGCGACTCCGCCCAGGAGGTACAACGAGTGCGGCTGACCTCCGAGCTCCTGCGGCGGCCCGACTGGTCGCTGCAGGTCACCGGGCACGACGCCGCCGCCACTTTCCTCGGTTTGCCTGAGTCCGCGCAGGCGGTGCCGGGTCGAGAACCCGTCGCCGTGCGCAGTACGATGGAATGATGTTTCCGGCTGCGAAAGGACGAACCGGCATGGGATTGCTCGAGACCATCCATGAGCCGCGCGATTTGCGTGGTCTGGGTGCGCAACAGCTTCAGCAATTGGCGGAGGAGATCCGGGCCTTCCTGATTGCCAACGTCTCCCGTACCGGAGGACATCTGGGCCCGAATCTGGGGGTCGTGGAGCTCACGTTGGGGATCCACCGGGTCTTCGATTCCCCGCGTGATTCCATCGTTTTCGATACAGGACACCAGTCCTACGTTCATAAGCTGCTGACCGGGCGGCAGGACTTCTCCACGCTGCGCCAACAGGACGGGCTCGCCGGCTACCCCGAACGCTCCGAATCGGTCCACGACATCGTCGAGTCCTCGCATGCCTCCAGTTCGCTATCCTGGGCCGAGGGCATCTCCCGGGCCCGGAAGCTTTCCGGGGAAGGGGACCGCTACGTCGTCGCCGTCGTCGGGGACGGAGCCCTGACCGGCGGCATGGCCTGGGAGGCCGTGAACAACATCGCCGCCGATAAGGATCGCCGGGTCGTGATCGTGGTCAACGATAATGGCCGGTCCTACGCCCCCACCGTCGGCGGTCTGGCCGACCAGTTGGGCGCCCTGCGCCAACGCACCCTGGATAAGGTCAGGACCCACCCCGTCTACGAAGACACCCTGAACTGGTGGAAGGACCGACTTCAGCAAGGCGGCGCCGTGAGCCGTTTTGCCTATAAGTCGCTGCACGCCACCAAGAAGGGCATGAAGGACTGGTGGGCCCCGCAGGGGCTGTTCGAGGATCTGGGCATGAAGTACATCGGCCCGATCGACGGGCACAACCAGGAGGCCGTGGAAGAGGCCCTGCAGCAGGCTCGGCAGTACGAGGGCCCGGTGATCGTGCATACGCTCACCGAGAAGGGGCGTGGCTACGGTCCCGCCCTGGCCGACCCGAACGACCAGATGCATTCGGTGGGCGTGATCGACCCCGAAACCGGCGAACCCGTCTCCCGGCCCGGAGCCCAGTCCTGGACCTCGGTCTTCGGCGAAGAGATTGCCGAGATCGCCGACGAACGCCGAGACATCGTCGCCGTCACCGGAGCCATGCTCATCCCGGTCGGGCTGTCCACGATGGCCGCCCGCCACCCGGAACGGGTCATCGACGTCGGTATCGCCGAGCAGCATGCGTTGACCAGCGCCGCCGGCATGGCCTTCGGTGGCCTGCACCCGGTGGTGGCGCTCTACGCGACGTTCCTGAACCGGGCGTTCGACCAGCTGCTCATGGACGTCGCCCTGCACCGTGCCGGAGTAACCGTGGTGTTGGACCGGGCCGGGGTCACCGGCCCCGACGGGCCGAGCCACCACGGGATGTGGGATATGTCGTTGCTGCAGTCGGTCCCCGGGCTCTCCCTGGCGGCACCGCGCGACGCCACCCGGTTGCGTGAGGAACTGCGCGAAGCCGTAGCCATCAACGATGCCCCCACCGTCCTGCGCTTCTCCAAGGGCAGTGTCGGTCAGGAACTGGAAGCCATTGAACGTCTCGACGACGGCGTGGACGTGCTGGCGCGGCACGGCGAAGGAGAGCGGGATGTCCTCATCGTCGCTGTCGGTTCCATGGCCGGATTGAGCCTGGAGGTCGCAGAACGGCTCGAGGCCCAGGGGGTGAGTTCCACGGTGGTGGATCCGCGTTGGGTCCTTCCGGTCGCCCGATCCATCATCTCCTTGGCGGCGCGCCACCGGATCGTGGTCTGCATCGAGGACGGCGTGAAGGCCGGCGCCGTCGGCTCGCGGATCCGCCAGGAAATGCGTGCCGCAGGTGTCGATACGGCACTGAACGAAGTGGGCCTGCCGACGCAGTTCCTCAAACACGGTTCTCGGAACCAGATCCTGGAGCGGGTTGGCCTGACCGCCAACCAGATCACCCAGGACACCCTGGCCCAGGTGCTGGGAACCAAGGTCCCCTTCGCCCGGCCGCTACCCGGCCAGGACGCCCCCACCGGCCAGATACCCCGCCTATGAGCCGGCTAGAATCGTTGGCTGCAGCCCCCGGTGACATTTCCGTAGGTGACGTGGTGATCGCCCGGGCGTGGAAACATGATGGCTGGCCGCATTGGGTCGTCCCCGGCAGGTACCTGGGGGCCGACGAACACGGGCACTGGGTCATCCAACCGGCAGGTTCGCTGGTGGCCCGACCCGGCGCTGCCTTCGCCGCGGAGTCGGATGCCATTTGCCTGTTTCCCCACGCAGCCGATTGGGTCGCCACGTTTTACGACGATTCCCATCCCGGTCACTTCCGGCTCTATATCGATGTCTCCCGGAATCTGGGCTGGCAAGCGCTGAAGCCCTCCGGGTGGGAGTTCAACTCCGTTGATATGGACTTGGACGTGGTCCGTTCCACGCGCCGGGGCATCTACCTCGACGACGAGGACGAATTCGAGGAGCACGCCCTGTCCATGGGCTACCCCGAAGAACTGGCAGAGCGGATGCGTGCCGCCGCCCAGGAGTTGCTGGTGGGCGTGAAAACCCTGAAGGAACCGTTCGGGGTGTGCGCCGACGCCTGGTTCGAGCGCGGACACCGGCTGCTGGCACAGGCAGTAGGCTAGATGCGTCGACGCGCCGCCACCGAAGCGGGGGCGCCGAACCACAGCATGAGCACAGGCCCGAACCGAGGAGAATCGCATGCCGATCCAGCGCACCTACCGCCGCGACGACGACGGGGTCCTGCAATTCCGTGAGGCCTGGTTCGAGCAGGGCGAGGGCGAGGAAGCCGGCCAGTTCGTGATCAACCACGGCACCGTCGGAAATTTGTCCACCACCAAGGAAGCCGTCGACGTCGATGCCGAACGGGGGGCGGGTTTGATGGAGGCCTTCGCCGACCAATGCGCCACGGACGGGTTTGCCGAACTGACCGGGGCCGACCAATCGTGGGTGATTGCCCAATATGCGTTGAAGACCACCGAAGGAACCCAGCGCGACGAATACTTGCGCGATAAGGCGATGGAAGCGCTGCGCGGCCATCTGGCCTGGCGCGGTCTGGGCACGGTGGAGTCGAGCGACTTTGCCCCCCGTAAACTCAATATCCGCATCCTCTCCCCGGAGCCAGGCAAGGCGGTCACCGCGATCACCACGTGCATTCGGCAGGCCAAACTCGACTTCACCAAACTTTCCATCGGTGTGGCACCCCACGACGCCCCCGAGGCGGCCAAACAGAAGTATCCGATGCCGCCCAAGACTCCGTTCTCCGTGGCCTGATCCGTTCCCGTCCAGCCCCTCCTTCCGAAAGGACGCATCCCATGAGCTCCTCCAGCAATTCGACCCGCGCCGCCACCGCCCAGCCACACCCCGAGATGGAATACCGTCGGCTGGGCCGCTCGGGGCTGAGTGTCTCCGTCGTGGGCCTGGGGTGCAACAACCTCGGCCGCAGCGGCACCGCCACCGAATCGCAGGAGGGCACCAACGCGATCGTGCACGCGGCCCTGGACTCCGGCATCACCCTGTTCGACACCGCCGACACCTATGGGCGCGAACCAGGACTGGCGGAGACCCGCCTGGGCAAGGCCCTGGGCACGCGGCGGGACGAGGTCGTGGTGGCCACGAAATTCGGCATGGACGCCGGGGGAGCCAACGGCCGGGACTTCGGGGCCCGAGGGTCCCGCAAGTACATCATGCAGTCCGTGGAGACGTCCCTGGGCCGGCTGGGGACCGATTACATCGACCTCTACCAGTTCCACACCCCCGACGACCTGACCCCCATCGATGAGACGCTGGCCGCCCTCGATGACCTCGTGGCCTCCGGCAAGGTCCGCTACATCGGGCATTCGAACCGGGCCGGCTGGCAGATCGCCGATGCCGAATTCACCGCCCGCAGTGGAGGCTACACCCGGTTCATCTCAAGCCAGAACCACTACAACCTGCTCGACCGCCGGGCCGAACTCGAAGTTCTCCCGGCCTCGAATGCCTACGGGTTGGGCGTGCTGCCCTACTTCCCGCTGGCCAATGGCTTGCTGACCGGCAAATACACGTCACGGCAGGCGCCCGGCGGCAGCCGGCTGAGCCACTCGCGGCAGAACCTGCTGGACAAGGTCGACTTCGACCAGTTGTCCGAACTGTCCGATTTCGCCTCGGCACGGGAACTGACACCGGTGCAGGTGGCCTTCTCCTGGTTGGCGGCCCAGGACCCGGTGTCCAGCGTCATCGCCGGAGCCACCCGGGTGGAGCAGATCCACCAGAATGCCGCCGCCGCCCAGTGGAAGCCCGACGCCGAGGACCTGGCGGAACTGGACCGGATCTTTCCTCGTGAACCGAAAGTCGCCCTCTTCTAGGAAGGGACCTCATGGCCGAACCCGTGGAGGACCTGAACACGCTGCCGGACTTCGAACGCTGGGAAACGTTCTGGGTGGGTGGCCAACGTGTTGGTGCCCTGCACCGCATCTGGCAATATTCGGTGCTGTTGACCCGCATCGCCATCGAGGACGAATCGGGGGACTACCTGGCCGAGTCACGCATCCGCTTCGTGCCTGGACCCGACTGGGATCTGAGTTGGTTCCATTCCAGCGGCATGGACCAACCGGTCCTGCTGCATAATCCGGCCAACTGGACCCACACCGGCAGCCTGCCCGTCGTCAGCGCCGAATCGTTGATCACCCCTGATGGGCGCGAACTCCCCACGGGGGTGAGCCGGCAGGCCCCGGCGGGAACGGTCCCGGGCTACGGGGAATTCCTCGTGGTGCGCAACCTGGTGGGTCGCGGACGGGCCGAAGCGGCCTGGAGCAGCATCCGCGACGACGACGGACAGGTCCAGCAGACCCGCCTGGTGGCGGTCGAGGATCCCCGCCCCCCTGCCTACGTGGCCCCGTCCCTCGACGGGGGACCGGTGCTGCGCTTCGACCGTTTCGACGACGACCAGCGCGGGGCCAGCCATTGGGTCGTCGACGGGGAGATCCTGGCCAGCGAATGGGCCGGGGCGTATTCCGTGCGCGTCGGAGACGACGCCGGCTCAGCGGCCTGGGAAACCATTGCCGGGCTGCAGGATTCAACGGCCCGCTTCCTGCTCCACGGAGCCCGCCCCTGATCCCGGGACGCGGGACCGCCTAGAGGTAGATCAGGACGTCCTTGCCCTTGATCTCCGCGGCAAAACGCGCCAGGGGCTTCGACGCCGGCCCGACCACGGCCGAGCCGTCTTCATGGGAGAACTCGGAACCGTGGCACGGACATTTGAAATCCTTCTTGGTCACACCCACCGTGCAGCCCTGATGGGTGCAGACCGCCGTATACGCCAGGACGGTGTCCTCGTCCTGGCGCCAGAGCAGGTAGGTGTCACCGTCAACGGCCACCGAGGCGCTCTGGCCCACCGCCAATTCGTCGGTGGTGGTTGCCTTCGTGGCCTCGCCGCTGGGTTCGGGGATCTCATCGACCGAGGATCCGCTACCGCAGGCCGCCAACGCCGCCCCGGCCCCCAGGACCAATGATCCGCCCAGAACGGCCCGTCGTCCCGTGGTGTGTGCTGTGAAGTGTTCCATGCTGCCATTGTGGCATCCCGGGGGGAACCAGCGTGGAACACCACGGGGGGCTCAGGGGTAGAGCAGGATCTGCCCATCGGCGATTTCCGCCGCGAAGCGGGTCAGGGCCTCACGGGCGGGGCCACCGGTGGCCGTGCCGTCGGCGGGGTCGAAATGCGATTCGTGGCAGGGGCAGATGAAGTCCTCCTCGCCCGGGCCCACCCGGCAGCCCGCATGCGTGCAGACGGCCGTATAGGCCAGGACCGTTTCCTCGTCCTTGCGGTAGAGCAGGTACGTCTCGCCGGTGGCCTCGGCGTCGACGTTGACCATGGACCCCACGGGGAGATCGGCCACGGGGGCGACGGTCAAGGGGTTCCCGGCCGGTTCCGGCACGGGCTGGGAAGTGTTCTGCGGCGCCGCGGAGGAACCATCGCCGCAGGCGGCGAGCGTCGTGCCCGCGCCGAGGGCGAGCGTGGAACCCAGAACCAGACGGCGGCACGGTTGTGCTGAGGTATTCATGCCCTGATCCTTTCATGACCGCGCATGACGGCGATGCCCCGTCAGCGGGGCATCGCCGTCATGTCGGACAACTCACAGGATCCGGTGGGTCACTCCGCGTGGAAGCGGGCCCCCCGGATGCGTTCGGAGGCACCGACGCGGTCCAGGTACGGCGTGATGCCGCCCAGGTGCATCGGCCATCCGGCGCCGAGGATCATGCACAGGTCGATGTCCTCGGGACCGGCGACGACCCCCTCGTCGAGCATGAGGCCGATCTCTTCGGCCAGGGCCTCCTGGGTGCGGACCAGCAACTCCTCGGACGTGCTCGGCGTCGAACCGAAGCTGAGCAGCTCGAGGGTGGAGTCCGGGATGGACCGGGTGCCGTCGTCGTGCTGGACCCAGAGGGACTTCACGCCGTGGTCGATCAGTGCCTGCTGGTTCGCCGAGACTCGGAAACGGTCGCCGAAGGCCTCATGGAGGGATTCCGTGACGTGCTGGGCGACCGGGACCCCGACCATGGCCAGGAGCGTGAACGGGCTCATCGGCAGACCCATCGGGCGCAACGCGTTGTCGGCGATCTCGGCGGGGGTGCCGTCGTCGAAGGCGTTGGACACCTCGCCCATCAGGCGCAGCAGGACACGGTTGACCACGAAGGCCGCCGCATCCTTGACCAGGACCGCCGTCTTGCGCAGGTCCTTGGCCACGGCGAAGGCGGTGGCCAGGATGGCGTCGTCCGTCTTGGGGGCCCGCACGATCTCGATGAGCGGCATGGCGGCCACCGGGTTGAAGAAGTGGAAACCGACCACCCGCTCGGGGTGTAACAGATCGGCGGCCATCTCGGTGACCGACAAGGAGGAGGTGTTGGTGGCCAGGATGCATTCGGGGGAGACCACGGCCTCCACCTCGGCGAAGACCTGCTTCTTGACCTGGAGTTCCTCGAAGACGGCCTCGATGACCAGATCGGCGTCGGCGAAGGACTCCTTGGAGACCGAACCGGTGACCAGCGCCTTCGTGCGGTTGGCCGCGTCCGCGGAGATCCGCTTCTTGGCCAGCAGCTTATCGACCTCGCCATGGATGTAGGACAGGCCCTTGTCCACCCGGCCCTGATCGATATCGGTGATGACCACCGGGACCTTCAACAACCTGGCGAAGAGCAGGGCGAACTGTCCGGCCATCAGCCCGGCCCCGACGACACCGATCTTGGTGACCGGGCGGGCGAGCTTGCGGTCCGGGGCCCCGGCCGGGCGCTTGGCCCGCTTCTGCACCAGATCCAGGAAGGAGTAGACGGTGTCGTGGAATTGCGGGGTCTGCATCAGTTCGACCAGGGCGGCGCATTCGAGCCGCGCCGATTCCCCCTGGCTGATCGTCTTGCCGGCCTCGAACACATCCAGGACCTTGCCCGGGGCCGGAGCGGCGCCGGCGGTCTTCGCCTCGACGAAGGCCCGGCCCTTGGCGACGGCGGCATCCCACCGTTCGGCCACAGCCGGATCGGCGGCCGGATCCACGGCGTTCGGCCGGGCCACCTCGGCCCCCGACAGGACGGTATCCGCCCAAGCCAGGGACTGCTCGAGGAAGTCGGCGGGTTCGAACAGGGCATCGGCGATGCCCAGCTTGTAGGCGGCCGGGCCGGCCAACGAGCGGTTGTTGTTCAACGGGTTCTCGATCATCACCGTCGTGGCGGCTTCGGGGCCGATCAGGCGCGGCAGGCGGTAGACGCCGCCCCATCCGGGGACCAGGCCGATGAACGCCTCCGGGAGACCGAGGCCGTTGGCCCCGGAGGAGACGGTGCGGTAGTTCGCGGCCAGCGCGACCTCCAGCCCTCCGCCGAGGGCAACGCCGTTGATGAACGCGAAGGTGGGGACCCCGAGATCGGCCAGCAGATCGTAGGCGGCATGACCGAGATCGGCCATCAGTGCCCCGCTGGCGGATTTCTTCAGCGTCTTCACCGTCGTCAGGTCCGCCCCGGCGACGAGGAAGTAGGGTTTTCCGGTGACGGCCAGGGCCTGGATCTGCCCGGCAGCCGCCCTCTCGTGCTGGCGGTTGAGTTCCCGCCCGAATTCGATGAGGGTTCCCGGGCCCAGGGTGGTCGGCTTGCTGTGGTCCAGCCCGTTGTCCAGGGTCAGCAACGCCAGCGTCGCCCCGGAGGCCAGCGTGACGTCGGAAACCAGGGTGTGGGTGATGATTTCGTCGGGGACCTGCTCGGCGAGTGCCTCGAAGCGGTCAAAATCCTTGGTGGCCATGTCTCAGGCGTCCTTCCCGTAGTCGGCGTGGTGGGGGTTTTCCCAGATGACGGTGCCGCCCATGCCCAGGCCGACGCACATGGTGGTCAGGCCGTAGCGCACGGAGGGGTCGGCTTCGAACTGCCGGGCGAGCTGGTTCATCAGCCGCACGCCCGAGGAGGCCAACGGGTGCCCGACGGCGATGGCCCCACCATAGCGGTTCACCCGCGGGTCGTCGTCGGCGATCTCGTAGTGGTCCAGGAACGACAGGACCTGCACGGCGAAGGCCTCGTTGATCTCGAAGAGCCCGATGTCCTCGATGGTCAGGCCGGCCTGGGCCAGGGCCTTCTGGGTGGCGGGGACCGGGCCGATGCCCATGACCTGTGGTTCGACGCCGGCGAAGGCGTAGCCGACCAGGCGCATCTTCGGGGCCAGCCCGAGCTCCTCGGCCGTCTCGGAGGAGGTCAGTAGGGCCGCGGTGGCGCCGTCGTTCAGTCCGGCGGCATTGCCGGCGGTGACATGGCCGTGGGCGCGGAAGGGGGTGCGCAGGGACTCCAGGTCCTCGAGCGTGGTCCCGGGCCGGGGCGGTTCGTCGGTGGTGTTGAGGGCCCATCCCTCACCCGGGCGGCGCGCCGCGACGGGAACCAGGTCGGGCTGGATGTCGCCGGCCTCATAGGCGGCGGCCAGCTTCTTCTGGCTGGCCAGGGCGTAACGGTCGGCCCGTTCCTTGGTGATGGCCGGGAAACGGTCGTGCAGGTTCTCGGCGGTGTTGCCCATGTTCAGGGCCGCCGGGTCCACGAGGCGTTCGGAGACAAAGCGCGGGTTCGGATCGGCATCGGCGCCCATGGGGTGGTTGCCCATGTGCTCGACACCGCCGGCCACGACGACGTCGTAGGCGCCGAAGGCGATGGAGGAGGCGGTGGTGGTCACCGCGGTCATCGCTCCGGCACACATCCGGTCGATGGCGAAGCCTGGAACGGACTGGGGCAGTCCGGCCAGCAAGGCCGCCGTACGGCCGATGGTCAGGCCCTGGTCACCGGTCTGGGTGGTCGCGGCGATGGCGACCTCGTCGATGCGCTCCGCCGGGACCTCGGGGTTGCGGCGCAGCAGATCGCGGATGCACTTGACCACCAGGTCATCGGCGCGGGTACCGTGGTAGATGCCCTTGTCTCCGGCCTTGCCGAAGGGGGTGCGGACGCCGTCGACGAACACGACGTCGCGGACCTGCCGGTTGCGCGGCAGCGCGCGTGCGGATGTTGGGCTCACTGGGGGTGACTCCTTGCGTGGAATGAATGTGATCCAGTCCATATGTTACCGGTGAGTAACTAGAGGCGCAAGGCGTGCGGGACCCGCCGTGTCACCGGTGGGCCGCAAGACCCCCGCAGCAGGTGGGCGGGGCCGGTCATTCGGCCTTGGAAGCGTGCTTCTTCGGCAGGGGATCGGGATCCAGGAAGGCGACGGTGATGATCGGAGCGGTTTCGTGGATCTGCCAGTCACGGGCTCCCAGTTCGGCCAGGGCGGCGGCGATGGCTTCCGGGGTGACCTCCTCCGGTGGTCGCCAGGCCAGCCGACGCAGGGTGTCGGGGGTCAGCAGGTTCTCTGTGGGCATCTCCAACTGCTCGGCCCGCCGGGCGACCCGGGGTTTGGCGGTGCCCAGGCGGCGGGCCGCGGCCTCGTCCTTATCCGGCCAGGTGCGGGCCGGCGGTGGGGCCGAGGTGGGGATGTGCATGGGTGGCAGCTCGTCGGCATGCCGGGCCGACTGCAGGCAGCGCAACCAGCGCGGGGCTTCCTTGCTGGCCGCCCGACCATGGAAACCGGGGGTCTTGAGCATCTGCGGGACGGTGGTGGGCATGGCCTTGGCCGCCGCGATCAGTGCGGCATCGGGAATGAGGCGGCCGGGGGCGACGTCGCGGTTCTCCGCCAACGACTCCCGTTCGAGCCACAGGGCCCGGACGGCAGCGAGCTGGCGACGGTCGCGCAATTGGTGCAGGCCCGAGGTCCGGCGCCACGGATCAACGCGCGGGGCCGGGGCCGGGGCGGTGCGGATGGCCTCGAATTCCTCGGCCGCGAACCCCAGCTTGCCGGATTCCTCCAGCAGCTCGGCCAGGGCGATCCGCAGCTCGTCGAGGACCTCGACATCCAGGGCGGCGTATCTGAGCCAGGAATCGGGAAGCGGGCGGGTGGACCAGTCGGCGGCGGAGTGTTCCTTGGCCAGCCGCAGGCCCAGCAGGGACTCCACGACCGGGCCGAGGCCGACGCGCGGCAGGCCGGCGAGGCGCCCGGCCAACTCGGTATCGAAGAGCGCGTCCGGGTGCATCCCGAGTTCCCCCAGGCAGGGAAGGTCCTGGGTGGCCGCATGCAGGATCCATTCCACCCCCTGCAGGGCCTCGTTCACGGGGAGTAGGTCGTTGAAGGGAACCGGGTCGATCAGCCAGGTCCCCGCGCCGCGGCGGCGGAGCTGGACCAGGAAGGCGCGTTGGCCGTAGCGGAACCCCGAGGCCCGCTCGGCGTCCACGGCCACCGGCCCGCTACCGGCCGCCAGGGCGCGGGCGGCACGGAGCAGACCGGCGTCGGTGTTGACCACGGGGGGAACTCCATCGCGGGGTTCCGTCAGCGGGGTGGGTTCGGGCGCCGGGGGCGTCGGATCCTCGAGATCGGTGGGGGCGGGGGTGCTGTCGGTGTGCGAAGTGGTCATGATGGAACCAATTCTAGTGGATTCAACTCCGGCGGCGGCGTGGAAGGGCCGTCACGCCCTCCGGCAGGGGTGGCAAACCGGCGAAGGTGCACACCATATCGCTCCAGGCCTCCAGATGGGACCGGAGCTCGGCACCCTGCGGGGTCCAGGAGGCCCGCAACTCGATGTCGATGGTTTCGGGCCGCTCCTGCAGACTGCCGAAGCTCTGCGAGAGCATCCGGGTGGCGGTTCCCCCGGCCTCGGCATAATCGGCGTCGTTCTCGTGCAGGGCATCGAGCAACCAGGTCCAGGCCACGGAACCGAGCATCTGGTCGTTGCCCATCTCGGCGTCGAGCTGGGCCCGGATGTAGGTGACGATGCGGAAGGTGCCGTTCCAGAGGTCGGAGCCATCGGGATCGTGCAGCAGGATGAATCGTCCCGTCGCCAATTCATTGTCCTCATCGGCACTGCGGGACTCAGTCAGTGCGGTCGCCGCGGGGCCGTGGGGGGACCCATGGACCCGCGGTGGGGAGTCCAGGACCTCGGCGGAAAGAGCCACCGCGAACGGAGCCAGCCGTGCGGGGGCCGGGATTTCGGCCAAGTGCATTTCGGCACGGCAATCGGCCTGACGGAGTCCGGAGAGCGCCGTCATGAAGTCTGGGGGAACCTGTGCCAGGTCGCCAAGAGCGGTCACGGAACCGAGTCTAGGGTCATCGGTCCGGGGGGCCCGGAAGGCTCGCCGTTGTCCTGCGGGGCGGAGCCCGCCGCTGGGGGAGGACCCCGTGGCACAGCGGTGCACCGTGCCGGTTCGGGCCCGGTGGACTACGGTCGTTCGGGGCGTGCTGTTCGCCGCCACGCGCCATGGACGATCAAGGAACCGGGAGGTGGACCATGTTGGCTGTAGCCGCTGCCGTACCGATCGTGCTCGCGGGCGTGTTGTTCTTCCTGGGCATCAGATCCACCCGGATATCCGTCTGGTCCTTGGCGGTGGGCCTGGTGGTGGCCCTGCTTTTCTTCCCGACGCCTTGGTCGGTGGTCGCCGGGTCGTTGGGCGCCTTCGCCCCGACCATCATCGAGATCCTGCTGATCCTCTATGCCGGGGTCCTGCTGAGCCGGATCATGTCCACCACGGGTGCGATGGCCTCGATTTCCGGCTGGCTACGCTCGAGTGCCCCGTCACGGCGGACCGGGACGCTGCTCGTGGTCTTCGGGATCGTCCCCTTCGCCGAATCGGTGACCGGTTTCGGCATCGGGGTCACCGTGGGCGTGCCGATCCTGCGGTTGATCGGACACACGGTGCCACGATCGACGATCTTCTCGCTGCTCGGGCTGCTCGCCGTTCCCTGGGGTGCGCTCGGCCCCGGGACCCTGCTGGCCTCCGAACTATCGGGGACCTCGCTGCTGGAGGTCGGGATCCGTTCGGCGATCATTTCCCTGCCGGTCATGCTCGGGGCGGCCTTGCTGGTGACGTTCCTGCTGCGCCATGAAGGGTCCGTGGGCCGGCTGTTCGGCGGCGCCGTGGCCAGTGCCCTGTTGCTCTGGGCGGGGATCCTCGGGGCCAACATCCTGCTGGGAACCCCCTTGGCGGGGGTGATGGGCTCGCTGGTTCCCATCGCCGGGCATCTGCTGGTGTATCGATGGCGCGGATCGCTCGTCGCTGCCGGATGGGTGGTGGCCCGGGCCGCCCTGCCCTATGCCGTCATGGCTGCCGGGTTGCTCACCACCCGGGCCGTGGTGTCGTCCCTGGGGGAGACGCAGCTGGGCCTGCGCGCGATCAGCAGCCCGGCGACCTGGCTCGTCTGCGCCTGTCTGGTTGCCCATTTCGGTCCGGGGCAGCGAAACGGTAGCGGGGGGCCGGAAACGCGGCTGCGGCGCCGGGCGGCCTCGGCCTTCGGGACGTGGCTCCCGGTGGGCGTGGTGACCTTCTGCTTCACCGTCCTGGGTTCGGTACTGGCGTCCACCGGAATGGGCGCGGAGCTGGGAACGGCCTTGGCCGCCATGGGCGGCAGTTATCTGGTGATCGCCCCGGCAGTGAACGCCCTGGCCGGTTTCATCACCGGGTCGAACACCGCCGCCAACGCCATGCTGACCGCCACCCAGACCCAGGTGGCCACCGAACTGGGCAGTTCGGTCCTGCAGATGGTGGCAGCGACCAACGTGGCCGCCTCAATGGCAACGATGGCTGCGCCTTCACGGCTGCTGTTGGCCTATGAATTGGCCGTGGCGACCCCGGTGGGGGCCCCGACCGGCGGGGGAGCCGGGGGCGGGCCCGAGGACCCGCTGGATGCCGAATCAGCGGTCAACCGGTGGGTCCTGCCGCGGATCTTCGGTTTGTTGATCGTCGTTTCGGCGGTTCTGGGGCTGGTCACCTGGGTTCTCTTCTGACCCGGTTCCATCGCTGGCCCGCGGCTGGACCCGCCACGGTTCAGGCGGCTGCGGAGGGTAGACCCAGGCGACCAGCACCACCGAGATGATCATGAGCAGCAACCAGGAGCCGAGTTTGCTGATCGAGACGAATTGCCAGCCGTCGAGTTGGTCGGGATAGGCCCAGGCATTGGACCAGGTGGCGATGTTTTCGGCGAACCAGATGAACAGGGCCACCAGCACGAAGGCGAGCACCAGCGGCATCCGCAACCGCACCCGGAAGATCCGGAAATGCATCCAGCTGCGACCGAAGACCACGGCCACCGCCCCCATCAGCACCCAGCGCAGATCGACGATGTAGTGGTGGGTGAAGAAGTTCAGGTAGATGGCGGCGGCCAGCACGGCGGTGGCCCAGCGGCGGGGATAGCGATCGAAGCGCAGATCGAAGAGCCGGAAGACCCGGACCATGTAGGAGCCGACCGCCGCGTACATGAAGCCGCTGTACAGCGGGACGTGGCCCAGATGGAGCAGTCCCTCGCCCGAATAGATCCACGACCCGACACCGGTCTTGAACAATTCCATGCCGGTGCCCACCACATGGAACAACACGATGACCCGCAGCTCGCGCAGCGTCTCCAGACGGAAGACGACCATGAGCACTTGGATGAGGACCGCGGCGAGGGTGACCGCATCATTGCGGGCCAGGGCCACGTCCTGGGGGTACCAGAGCCGGGTGGCCAACAAGACCACCAGCATGGCCGCCCCGAAGACGCAGGCCCACGCCTGTTTGGACGTGAAGACCGCGAATTCGATCAGGACCCTGGCCGTCCTGCTGTCGGGGAAGCGGCCGATGAGGCGATGGGCCAGGGACTCGAGGCGCTGCTCGAGCGTGGTGGAGCGGGCGTTGGCGCTAGCCAGCAGCGACCTCCGTGCGGATGGCCGCGGCGAAGCGGTCGACGTCCTCCTCGGTGGTGTCGAAGCCGCACATCCACCGGACCTCGCCGGTGGCTTCGTCCCAGTCATAGAAGCGGAAGTCCTCGCGCACCCGGTCGGCCGCTGCGGGGGGCAGCTTCGCGAACACGGCGTTGGACTCCGTGGGCTGGGTGATTTCCAATCCGTCGATGTCCTCCACCGCGGCCCGGAGCCGCTGGGCCATCGCATTGGCGTGGGACGCCGAGCGCTGCCAGAGGTCACCGCCGTACAGGGCGATGAGCTGGGCGGAGATGAAGCGCATCTTCGATCCGAGCTGCATGTTCATCTTCCGCAGGTATTTCAGCCCGGTGGCGGCCTCCGGATCCAGTACGACGATCGCTTCGCCGTACATCATCCCGTTCTTGGTGCCCCCCATGCTCAACACATCGATCCCCGCATCGCGGGTGAACGCCCGCAGGGGCACGTCCAATGCCGCCGCGGCGTTGGAGAGGCGGGCCCCATCCATATGGACCTTCATGCCTAATTCGTGGGCATGGGAGGTGATCGCCTTCAGTTCCTTGATCGTGTACAGCGTGCCCAGTTCAGTGGACTGCGTCAGGGAGACCGCCAACGGCTGGGCGCGGTGTTCGTCGCCCCAGCCCCAGGCCTCCCGGTCGATCAGCTCGGGGGTCAGTTTGCCGTCCGGGGTCGGCACGGTCAGCAGCTTCATCCCGCCGGCGCGTTCGGGGGCACCATTCTCGTCGACATGGATATGCGCCGTATCGGCGCAGACCACGGCACCCCACCGGGGCAGCAACGATTGCAGTGCGGTCACATTGGCCCCGGTTCCGTTGAACATCGGGAAGGCTTCGGTGGCCGGCCCGAAATGGGACAGGATGACGTGCCCGAGCCGCTCGGTGTATTCATCTTCGCCGTAGGCGATCTGGTGGCCGCCGTTGGCGGCGATCAAGGCCTCGATGATCTCTGGATGGACCCCCGAGTAGTTATCCGATGCGAAGCCGCGGACCATGGTGTCGTGCAGGGATGTGCTCACGTTTATCCTCAGAAGTTGCTGGTGGGAAGTCGTCCCAGTCTATGCCTGCGGCACCAGGGACAAACGGGTGCCGTTCAAGGTCCCGGCATCGGCGTCGAACAGTCCGGCGACCGCACTGCCGAAATCGGCGACGTCGGTGAACCCGGTGAATTCCTTCTCGGGTTCGGCCTCGCGGGCCGCGGCGTCGACGAAGGCCTTGATGACCAGAACGACGGCGGCGGAACGCTGGGGGACGGGATCCTGCTTATGGCCGGACTGGGCGGCCCGCAGGCCCCCGGCGGTGGCCATGGTCCACGCTTCGGCCGCGGCCTTGACGCTGATGTAGTTCGCTCCCGACGCGCTGGGGCGCTGGACCGCAGTGGAAGAGACCACGGCGAGCCGTCCGACGGGGGAGTCGGCGATGTCCTGGTAGAAGGCCCGGGAGGTGTTGCGCAGGGTGGTGACGACGTTGCGGTGCAGGAAGTCGTAGTCTTCATCCGATTGTCCGGCCAGTCCCTTGCCTCCCCGCCAACCGCCGACCAGGTGGATGAGCCCGTCGATGGCTCCGACCTCGGCGTGGATCCGTTCTGCCAGCGCCGTGGTGGCGGCGTAGTCGCCCAGATCGGTGGCGTAGCGCTCCGAGACGAACCCCAGGCGTTCTTCCAACCGGGCCGCGTTGGTCCCGACGGCCAGGACCCGGGCCCCGGAATCATGCAGTGCCCGGGCGGCGGCCACCCCCGAGGAGGACGTGGCGCCGGCAATGAGGACGGTGGGTATATGCGGTGTGCTCATCTGGCTAGTCTAGGCCGAGGCCGGGACGTCGCCGGCGGTGATGCCGACCGTGGATTCAATGACCGGCTTCATCTTCTTGCCCAGCGCCTCGTAGAACATCGACAGCGGGAACTCATCGTCGAGGACCTGGTTGGTCATTTCCTTCAGGGGCTCCGTCAGCGGCAGGGCTTCCTTGCCCTTCGCCCAGACCGAGGCCGGGTGCGGGGTGAGCGTGGAGGAGACCAGGTCGTAGGCAGCCAGCCAGTGGGAGATCTTCGGCCGGTCGATGGAGCGCCAGTACAGATCGTCAATGGCATCGCCCAAGGAGCTGACGACCTGGGCGATGGCGTCCCAGTCGATGGTCAGCTTGGTATCGGTCCAGTGCAGCACGTGGTGCTGGTGCATCCAGGCAAAGAGCAGCTGTCCGCCGAGCCCGTCGTAGTTGCGCACGCGGTTGCCCGTGATGGCAAAGCGGAAGATCCGGTCGAAGATCACCGTGTACTGTACTAGGCGGGCATGCCGGGCGGTCTCGGGGTCCGAGGCGGGGGAGGCGGCGATCTTGACGCATTCGCGGAAGGCGGTGAGATCGCAGCGCAGTTCCTCCAGGGAGTACAGGAAGAAGGGCATGCGCTGTTTGATCATGAAGGGATCGAAGGGCAGGTCCCCGCGCATGTGGGTGCGGTCGTGGATCATGTCCCACATGATGAAGGTTTCCTCGGTCAGCTTCTGGTCGGCCAGGAGTTCGGCGGCCTCGGCCGGCAGATCGAGATTCGTGATCTCGGCCGCGGCGGCGACGACCCGGCGGTAGCGGGCGGCTTCGCGGTCCTGGAAGATCGCGCCCCAGGTGAACGCCGGGGTCTCGCGCATGGCCACCGACTCGGGGAAGAGTACCGCGGCGTTGGTGTCGTAGCCGGGGGTGAAGTCCAGGAAGCGCAGCGGGACGAAGAGCTTATTGGAGTAGTCCCCGGCTTCCAGTTCGGCGATGAAGTCGGGCCAGATGACCTCGACCAGCACGGCTTCGACGAAACGGTTCGATGACCCGTTCTGCGTGTACATGGGGAACAGGACGAGGTGGCGCAGCCCGTCGACGCGGTCCAGCTGCGGCTGGAAGGCCTGGAGCGAGTCCAGGAAATCCGGGATACCGAAACCGCCCTCGGCCCAGGCCTTGAAGTCGGCGACCACCTGATCCAGGTATTCGTCGTCGTGCTCGAACAGGGGGCGAAGTTCCGCCACGGCATTGGTGATGGTGGTGGTCAATTCCGCAGCGCGGGCCCGATCGTCTGCTTCGGGGACCGAACCGTCCTTGACCTGCAGCTCGTGGAAGGCGGTGGCCGCCGCCTTCAGCTCAAGCCACGAGGGATGGTTGGCGAGGTCCTCGCCGTGTCCGCTGGTGGTGTCATGGGTCATGGTTGCCTGGGACATCGGTCCTGCACCTCGAATCATCTCCGGGGCCGCGCTGGGTGCGCCGGCCTGCTGCCGTGGTGGTTCCAGCCTAGGAGAGATCAAGCACTGCTGGCGTGTGGAGCGAGTGAGGCCAAGAGATACTCATGCTTGTGCGGAGGAATACCTTCCGCAGACCCAGCGCGGGGGCAGGCTGCCGTGGCAGTCGCCGCTAGGCCTGGGCGGGACGCAGGGTCAGCGACACCGAGTTGATGCAGAAGCGCTGGTCGGTGGGGATGTCCAGCCCCTCGCCCTCGAAAACGTGCCCCATATGGGAATCGCAGGAAGCGCAGCGGACCTCGATGCGTTCCATGCCCAGGGACTTGTCATGCAGATAGCGCACGGTCCCTTCGGCCAGGGGAGCGAAGAAGGAGGGCCACCCGCAATCGGAGCCGAACTTCTCCTTGCTGGTGAACAGCTCGGCCCCGCAGGCCCGGCAGGCGTAGACACCTTCGGTGGTGCTATCCCAGTACTCGCCGGTGAAGGGGCGCTCCGTCCCTGCTTGTCGAAGCACCTGGTATTCCTCGGTGCTGAGTTCTTCCTTCCACTGTTCATCGGTCTTGGTGACGGGGAAGGACTGGGCGTTCGAATCAGAAAATGTACTCACATCCGGTCCAACGCCCGGGGAGGCCCGGCCATTCCCGCGGTGGCCGGTCCGGACCTCCGGGTGAGCTGATGAGCCGGCGGGGACTTGGCGCACCCGGGTTGACTTGCCATGATGG
The DNA here is from genome assembly GCF_052377615.1 of Arthrobacter sp. AOP36-A1-22. Taxonomy (NCBI): domain Bacteria; kingdom Bacillati; phylum Actinomycetota; class Actinomycetes; order Micrococcales; family Micrococcaceae; genus Arthrobacter; species Arthrobacter sp. AOP36-A1-22. The sequence continues at coordinate 144,480 of NZ_JBQSWX010000003.1, read as the reverse complement.
GTACATGCGCGAGTACACACGGACCGCCGACCCTGCGACCCCCCAGGCCCCCATGATGCGGTGGGCCGTCCTCGGTGCCGGTGCCGGTGTCGCCGCCGGCTCCCTGCTGGCCGCCAGTGCCTCCGCGTTGGCCGGATACTTCGCCCGGCAAGTGGTGCTTCCGGTACGCAAGACCGAGGATCTGGCGATCCTCGCCGTCGTGCGCGGGGACGAGGGAATGGAAGTGATCCTGCCCGCCACCGCCGAAACCACCGATCCCGGTACCTATTCGCTGTACTTCGACGTCGGCCGCGGCCACGCCAGGATCGGGGAGATCCTCTCCTTCACCCCGGCCGAAGGCACCATCGCCCGCCGCGTGGAGCACGTGTACTCGGGAAACCTGGAGACCGCGGTGCGTGGCTGGTGGTCCGGCGCGGTCTACGAGACCCCCGAGGACGCCGGGTTCGCCTTCGAGAGCGTGGACATCCCCACGTCGGTGGGCAACGCCCCGGCCTGGGTGGTTCCCGGAACCGATCGCGCCGACACCTGGGCGATCATGGTGCACGGCCGCGGGGCGGCACGCACCGAGGGCCTGCGGGCCTTGTCCACCACTGCGGAACTGGGCATCAGTTCACTGCTGCTGTCCTACCGCAACGACGGGGTGGCCCCGTCGGCCGCCGATCAGCGCTACGGACTGGGCAGCACCGAATGGGAGGACGTCGACGCCGGGATCGACTTCGCCCTTCAGCACGGGGCACGCAACGTGATCCTCATGGGCTGGTCCATGGGCGGGGCCATCAGTTTGCAGGTGGCCGATAAATCTCGGCATAAGCGCCATATCCAGGCACTGGTCCTGGATGGCCCCGTGGTGAACTGGATCGACGTCCTGCGCCACCAGGCCAAGGTCAACCGCATCCCCGAAGCCGTCGGGCGGCTCGGGCAATGGTTGCTCTCCAACCGGGCGGGCCGCGCGATCACCGGACTGGCGGCCCCGGTGGACCTGAAGGAGCTGAACTGGATCGCCAAGGCCGACCAGCTGCGCGTTCCCACCCTGATCCTGCATAGCGAAGACGACGACTTCGTGCCGGTGGGCCCCTCGGCCCAGCTGGCCGAACTCAATCCCGAGATGGTCACCTTCGAACGCTTCACGCTCGCGGCACATACCCGCGAGTGGAACGTCGATCCCGAACGCTGGGAGCAGACGGTCATCCGGTGGCTCTCGCGGATCATCGTGGCCCCCAAACCCGGGGCGGGGAATCCCGGCAGCCGGGGCCGCGGCCCGAAGGGCTAGGGGCCGGCCAGCGGAACCGGACGCGCGCCGGTCAACCGGATCAGATCCTGCGGAGCCAATTCAATCTCCAGCCCGCGACGCCCGCCCGAGACGTGGATCGTGGGCCAGTCCAGTGCGGAATCATCAAGGACCGTCGTGGAAGGGTGTCGTTGACCCAGCGGGGAGATCCCGCCCAACACATAGCCGGTACGGCGTTGCGCGTCGGCCGCCTGCGCCAGATGGACCTTCTTCACGTGCAGGGCCATGGCCGCCGCCTTGAGATCCAGCGACCCGGTCACCGGGACGACCGCCACCGCGAGCGCCTCGGACCCCGGGCGGCCGGTATCGATCAGTAGGGTCTTGAAGACCCGGGCGGGATCCACCCCCAGGGCCTCCGCGGCTTCGGCACCGTAGGACGGAGCCTGCGGATCATGCGCGTAGGCATGGGTCCCGTATTCGGCCCCGTCCGCGTCCAGGAGCAGGGTGGCCGGGGTGCCACCGGCGTCGTGGGCGTGCTTCTTCCTGGACATCACGGGGCCTGTTACGCGGCCAGGCCTTCGGCGACCTTGCGTTTGATGCGGCCCAGCAGCGAGGACATCCCGCGCATGCGCAGCGGGGTGATGGCCCGGGTCAGCCCGAGCCGGTCGGGCATGTCGTTGGGTACGGCGAGGATCTCGGCGGCCGGCAAGCCATCGAGGCCTTCCGCCAGGACGCCCGCGAAACCCCGGGAGGTCGGGGCCTCCGGCGGCGCCGAGAAGAACAGACTGACTTCCCGGGCGTCGGTATCGGCGATCTCCAGGGTCAGGAACAGCGGGGTCTGGCATTCCACGACCCGTTCCAGCAACTCCGGGTGTTCGGCGAACCGCTCCGGCAGGGCGGGTAGTTCGTCGGAGAACTCCAGGAGCAATTCGAGGCGCTCGCGCTCGGTGATTGCGTTGAAGTCATCGATGATCTCCGCCAGGGCGGAGGGAATGGCAGTCTCACTCATGGGTGCATGCTCCTTGGTGGGCGGGGGGCCTAGCTGCGGGATGACGAGGCCGGGGCCTCGCCACGCTCGGTACCGACGGCGATCGGAACCCGGACCGCGTTGCCCCATTCGGTCCAGGAACCATCGTAGTTGCGAACGGAATCGAAGCCGAGCAGGTGCTTGAGCACGAACCAGGTATGGCTGGACCGTTCGCCGATCCGGCAGTAGGCAATGACGTCGTCCCCGGGCTTCAGCCCCGCCTCGTCCAAGTAGAGGGCCTCCAGCTCGGGACGGCTGCGGAAGGTGCCGTCCTCGTTGGCCGCCTTGCTCCAGGGAACCGAGGCAGCGGTGGGGATGTGCCCGCCGCGCAACGTGCCTTCCTGCGGGTAGTCCGGCATGTGGGTGCGTTCGCCGGTGTATTCCTCGGGGGAGCGTACGTCGATCAACGGCTTGCCGAAGTGGGCGCTGACATCCTCGCGGAAGGCTCGGATCGCGTCGTCGTTGCGGGGGACCACTGGGTAGTCGACGGTTTCGGGCCGGGGCTTTTCCCTAGTCGTCTCGCGTCCTTCGGCCAACCATTTATCGCGGCCGCCGTCCAGCAGCCGGACGTCTTCGTGGCCGAACAGGGTGAAGACCCAGAGTGCGTAGGCGGCCCACCAGTTGCTCTTGTCCCCGTAGATCACCACGGTGGTCTCCCGGGTGATGCCCTTGGACCCCATGAGCCGGGCGAAGGCTTCACCCTCGACGTAATCGCGGGTGACCTCGTCGTTCAGGTCGGTGTGCCAGTCGATGTTCACGGCGCCGGGGATGTGCCCGGTGGAGTAGAGCAGGATGTCTTCGTTGGATTCCACGACGACCAGGCCGTCATCCTTCAGATGCTCGGCCAGCCAATCGGTGGAGACCAAGCGCCCGGGATGGGCATAGGCGGAGAACTTGGCAGTGGTATCGGCGGCAAGGCCCATGAGGATTCCTCGTTTCACACGGTGGCTGGGGATCTGTCTCCAGCCTACGTCTTCGGGTGCCGGCCTGCTGGGTCGGGCGTCACGTGCCGGTGGCTTTGCGCGCGGGGCGTAAAGTTGGTCATGGTGCGCCCCGCGTGCCGGCCCGTCCCCTCACAAAGGAACCGACCCCGCCCGTGGCACACATCGAACACCTGACCGAACGCATCCCCCAGGTCTCGCCCGACGAACTCCTGGCCGGATTCCATCCGTCCTACCGGTTCGGCGTGGTCTCCTTCGACACCTTCCGTCCGGATCCGGCGCAGCCTTCACAGACCGAGGCGGTGGAGGCCCTGCGGGCCTTCGCCGAGGGCGTCGGTGGCTCGAAGAAGTCCCTGCTGGGACGGATCTTCGGGGGGAAGGGACCGCAGACCAAGGCCGGCATCTATCTCGATGGCGGGTTCGGCGTGGGCAAGACCCACTTGTTGGCCTCCCTCTGGCACGCGGTTCCCGGCCCCAAGGCCTTCGGTACGTTCGTTGAATACACCAACCTGGTCGGCGCCCTGTCGTTCCGCAAGACGGTGGAGGTCCTCAGCGGCTACAACCTGGTGTGCATCGATGAATTCGAACTCGACGATCCCGGTGACACGGTGCTGATGTCGCGGCTGATGCGTGAACTATCCGATGCCGGAGTCAAACTCGCGGCGACCTCGAACACCCTGCCGGGCTCCTTGGGCGAGGGGCGCTTCGCCGCCGTGGACTTCCAGCGCGAGATCCAGGTGCTGGCGGACCAGTTCGATGTCCTGCGCATCGACGGCGACGACTTCCGCCACCGTGGCCTGCCCGAGGCGCCCCGGCCCGTGGATGATGCCGCCCTGGAGTCCACCGCCACCGAACTCTATGCCGATAAGGTCCTGGCCATCGATGACTTCGAAGCGCTGGTGAAGCATCTGTCGAGCGTCCACCCCAGCCGTTACCGGCAGTTGGTGGACGATATCGACATCCTGGTCCTCCACGAGGTCCGGACCATCACCGAACAGTCGCTGGCCCTGCGCTTCGTCGTGCTGGCCGACCGGCTCTACGACAAGGACGTTCCCGTCCTGGCCAGTGGGAAACCGTTCAACGAGTTGTTCACCGAGGAGATGATGGCCGGGGGGTACCAGAAGAAGTACTCCCGTGCCGTGTCGCGGCTGACGGCCCTGGCCCGAGAAGGCCAGAAGGCCGAAGTGGCGATCTAGCCTCGGTTCACGAGGTGGTCGTGACGCCCGTGGTGGCGAGCACGATGAGCAACCGGTGCCGGGCAGCCACGGGATCGCCTTCCCAAGTACCCATGACCTCGACGTGCTCGAAGCCCGCAGCGCCCAACGCTTCGATCAGCTCGGTTTCGGTGCGGAAGTACAGGGCGCTGGTGAAGATCCTGTCGGTTCCGTTGGCGAAGAGGTTATGGCTGTCGAAGACGACGACGCCGGGGCGCACCGATGTGACTTCCAACCATTCGGTGAAGGTCCCGAATGCTGCCGGGCGGACATGGGTTGTTTGGTCCGGAGTCCAGTTCTTCCATTCGCGGTGGGCCGGGTTGCGCGTTTCGAAGGCCAAGGCCCCGCCCGGAGTGAGGCTGCGTCGAAGATGGTCGAGCGTCTCCACGAGCTCGTCCGTGCCGATGTGCATGAAGGCGTTCCCGGTGCAAAGCACCAGATCGGCAGGAGCCGAGGGGTCCAGGACACGGGCATCACCGTCGATCCACCTCACCGCACCCGCCCCGGGCCGGCGGCGGGCGTATCCGAGCATCGTGGGGGCTCGGGTCCACACCGATGACCTCGCGCCCGGGGGCCGTGAGGGTTCGGGTCAGCAGCCCGGTGCCGCACCCCAGATCGATGATCTTTCCGGCACCGAGGGTGTCGGCGAGCGACCGGTAATACTCGTGGTCCCGCCCTGCCGGGTGAGCGGTTTCGTAGAGGGCCACGAGATCCTCGTCGCCCTAGGGGTCCACCATGATCTCAGCCTAATGGCGTCCCGGACGTTCTATCGCCCATCTGACCAACAGCCCCCCGGCCAGCCCCCAGAATGCGGCGCCGACCCCCAGGAACGCGACGCCGGAGGCGGTGATCATGAACGTGGTCAACGCCCCGAACCGGGAGCGTGGGTCCTCGAGGGCGGAAGAGGCCGCGGCACCCAGGGTGCCGAAGAGCGCCAGACCCGCGGCTGCGGTCAGCAGGCCCTCGGGGGCGGTGACGGCGATCGCCCCCACCACGGTGGCCCCCAGACCGAGGAGGAAGTAGAAGCCGCCGGCGGAGACCGCGGCGATCCAGCGGCGCGAACGGTCGGGTCCGGCTTCCTCGCCGGCGGCGAGGGCCGCGGAAATCGCGGCCAGGTTGATGGCATGCCCGCCGAAGAAGGCGGCGCCGAGTCCGGCAGCGCCGGTGGCCAGCATGGAAGCGGTCCAGGGGGTCTTGTAACCGAACCCGGACAGGACGGCCATCCCGGGGATGTTCTGCGAGGCCATGGTCACGATGTACAGGGGCACCGCGACGCCGGTGGCTCCGGCCCAGGTGAATTTCGGCAGGGTGAATTCCAACCGGGGCCATAGATCGCCGGGCAGCGCCGTTCCGGTCTGGGCCGCGTTGAACAGGACGATCAGCAACGTGGCGGCCATGGCAGCCGGGACGGCCCACCGAGGCGCCCAGCGCATGCACACGAGCCAGACCAGGATGATCGCCCCGGCCATGAGCGGGACATTGGCCAGTGCGTGGAACGGGGCCAGACAGAGTTCGAACAGGACCCCGGCGAGCATCGCCTGGGCCAGGGGTGCCGGAAGCCTTCCGAGCAGCCGCCCGATGACCGGGACGGCACCGGTGAGGAAGATCAGCAGGGCACACATCACGAAACCGCCGACGGCCTCGTCCCAGCCGAGCCCGAGCCCGCCGGCGGCCGCCAGCAAGGCGGCACCGGGAGTCGACCAGGCGAAGGTCACCGGACGCCGCGTGGTGACCGCGATGGCAACGGTGCACAAGGAGAACGAGATGGTCAGCGCCAGTAGCCCGGAAGCGGCCTGCCCGGGGCTGGCGCCCACGGCGCTGAGCCCGGCCAGGACGACGGTGAAGGAGGAGGTGAATCCCACCAGGGCGGTGACCAGACCGGCAGTCAGTGGGCGGACGAGATCGCCCGGGGCGGTGGGAACTGGAGTATGGGACATGACCTCGACTGACGGTGGTTCTGTTTACGGAACGACTCTCAGCGTAGTCTGGGTCCATGTCAGCCGCAATCGATCCCCGCATGCTCCACGTCGGCAACCGGATCCGCACGCACCGGCAAGGTGCCGGGCTGTCGCTGACCGGCCTGGCCACGGCCGCGGGCATCGGCAAGGGGACGCTCTCCGAACTCGAGCACGGGCAGCGCAACCCGACCTTGGAGACCCTCTATGCCGTCGCCGGGGTGCTGGGAGTCCCGTTGGCCGGCTTCGTCTCCACCGATGACGGACACCAGCCGGTGGCCTCGCAGGCCACCGGGGGAGCCGGGCCGCTGCCGGGCGATGGAGCGATCTCGGTGGGAGGCGGCCCGGTATCGGCCCGGTTGCTGGAGGCCCGCCGGGTCGCCGACGGGTCGTTGATCGAAGTGTATTGGCTCACGATCGGTCCGGGCCGGAGGGTTTCCCCGGCCCATGGACGGGGCGTGGCCGAACGCCTGGTCCTCGTGGGGGGTGAGGCCGAGGTGGGGCCGGAGGGCTGGGCCAAACGGATCAAGGCCGGGCAGGCCCTGTCATGGGAGTCCTCTGGTCGACATGTCTACTCATCGGACGTGGGTGCCGAAGGGGTGCTGACCATCATCAATCCGCCGATCCCCGGGGCCGCCGGGCGTTAACGGGCAGGTGCCGGCCCCGCCTCCCGGCGGGACCGGCACCTGTTTGCCGTGCTCGTGGGCCGGCAGGCGTCCTGTGGGGGACGCGTGGAATTCTAGGTCGGAGGATTCGAGTCGTTGCCGGCTGCCTTGTCGAGAAGGTGGTGGGCGGATTCCTGGAGGTGTTCCACCTGCTCGGAATACCTGCCACCGGTTTTCTCGTCGACGAAACCGCCGACACCGCCTACGGCCCCACGGAGCTTCTCGGCTCCGTCTTCGGCCACTGTCGCGGCCTTGTCCTTGAGTCCCTCGGCCTTGCCCTTGAGCTCGTCAAAAAAAGCCAAGTGCCACCTCCTCTCCTCCGGGAAGCCTTCGAGGCTTCCGTGTGATCACCATCATACCGGCGGACCGCCGGCCAATTCGAGGGGAAGGCAACAAAAAAACCGCCTGGTCGACCCTGGGGTCATCCGGCGGTTCGTGGAGCGGACAGCGAGACTCGAACTCGCGACCTCCACCTTGGCAAGGTGGCGCTCTAGCCAACTGAGCTATGTCCGCATAAAAACGCTCCGCCGTGGCGGAGCAGTTTCAGTGGGCGATACTGGGTTCGAACCAGTGACCTCTTCCGTGTCAGGGAAGCGCGCTACCGCTGCGCTAATCGCCCTCTTCAGGGTGCAACATTACCGTATGCGAGGTGGGGACGGGATTCGAACCCGCGTATACGGCTTTGCAGGCCGCTGCCTAGCCACTCGGCCACCCCACCGTGACCCGGACCGGTTTCCCGGTCCCGGCTCGATCGACGAATCGACCGTTACAGTGACTTGCGAGCGGACAACGAGATTCGAACTCGCGACCTCCACCTTGGCAAGGTGGCGCTCTAGCCAACTGAGCTATGTCCGCATGTCGGAGAACTGCTCCGTTTCGGTTGCTTTTAGCTTTCCGAACCGGTGCGTTCCAACGAGTAAAAACTCTATACGACGATTCCCCGAAGTTCCAAATCGGGGATGTCATGGGATCGTCGGAGGGCGGAATCAGGGGGGATGAACGGCGTCTGGATCGCCGGTGCGGCACCCGATGCGTCGGACCGGCATGCCAGAATCGTGGGCATGACTTCACCTGCCCTGGCCCACCAGACCACGTACGGCCGCATGTACTCCCGCAAGATCAACGGCCTGCCCGAGGTCCCCTCCATCACCACGGTGATCGGCCAGGCGTCCATGTCCCTGGACGGCTGGATCGGGCACATGGCCGCCACGGCGGTCACCCAGGACGACCGGCTCGGCGCAGCGGTCGGCAACAAGGCCAAGCTGCGCACCGTGGCGCGGGACGCCTCCAACGCCGCGGAAACCTACCGCAACGAGGCCGCGGCCCGCGGGGACCGCGTCCACAACTACTGCGAACAGGTGGCGCTGCGGGCCTTGGGACGTCCGCATTCCGCCGCCGAGGCACGGGAGGTCCTCCTGGAAAAGGACGAAGGCGGATTCGCCTCGCGCTTCGATGACTGGTGGGACGAATACCGGGTGGAACCGATCGCTGCCGAGGTCACCGTCTGGAACCACACGGTGGGCTATGCGGGAACCCTGGACCTGGTCGCCCGGATCGGTGGACGGCTATGCCTGATCGACTACAAGACCAAGGGCACCGATCGGGACGGGCGGGTCAAGGCATTGGATCCCAAGGTCGTCATGCAGTTGGCCGCCGGCTACAAGGCCGAGGAGGTCGTGGTCGACGCCGAGGCCGGAACCTGGGAGCCCTGGCCCTACGGCGAGGATCCGATGCTGCTCGGGGTGGCCGTGGGGCAGACCGAAGTGCGCACCCTGATGGCCCCGCCCGAGGTTCTGCCGGCCTATTGGAGCAGGTTCTTCGCCTTGCGCCGGGTCTGGGAATCGGGGGTGAAGGTCTCCGAGGCCGGGACCGCGCTGCGGGCCGTGGGACCGCCCCCGGCCCAGTAGACTGGTTCCTGCGTACCGGTGCTGCCGCCAGCAGGGCCACCGGACGACTTTCCACAGCACATTGCCGGGTATACGGCGTCAGGAGCATACAGTCATGACGATTCTGGAAATCCGCATCGTGGGGGACCCCGTGTTGCGGACCCCCGCGGAGGACGTGTCCAGGTTCGGGCCCGAACTGGCCCGCCTGGTCCAGGACATGACCGAAACGATGGACGCCGTCTCCGGCGTCGGACTGGCCGCGCCCCAGGTCGGCGTCGGTCTGCGCGTCTTCACCTACCGGGTCGGGGACCAATACGGCCACGTGGTCAACCCGGTCCTGGAAGTCGGGGGAGCCGACGAGGACGAAGCCCTCGAAGGCTGCCTGTCGGTCCCCGGTCTGGGATACCGCCTGCCCCGGCCCGGCTGGGCCCGCGTGAGTGGGGCCGATATGACCGGGGCACCGCTGGTCATCGAGGCGGAGGGCGTCCTCGCCCGCTGCCTGCAACACGAAACCGATCACCTCGACGGCCGCCTCTACATCGACCGCCTGCGTGGAGCCGATAAGAAGGAGGCCCTGAGGCGCATCCGGGACTCCGGCTACGACGACGTCGCCTCGGAAATCCGCGGCAGCCGGGCCACTGCGGTGGGATCGAGCTTCGGCGGCGGGACCTTCGGGGCAGCTCGATGAGGGTCTTGTTCGCCGGAACGCCGCAGGTTGCCGTGCCGTGCCTGGACCAGCTCATCTCCGACGGTCTGGAAGTAGTGGCCGTGCTGACCCGCGAAGACGCCCCGCTCGGACGCAAACGCGTCCTCACGCCCTCGCCCGTCGCCGCTCGTGCGGCCGATCTGGGGCTGCCGGTCATCAAGGCCAACAGGATCGACGAGGACGTCATCTCGGCCATTGCCCGGACCGAAGCCGAGATCGCCGCCATCGTCGCCTACGGGGGACTGGTGCCACCGCGGGCATTGGAGGTGCCCCGGCATGGCTGGGTCAACCTGCACTTTTCGCTGCTGCCGGCCTGGCGCGGCGCCGCCCCGGTCCAGCACGCGATCATCCATGGCGATGATGTCACCGGGGCGGTGACCTTCCGCCTCGAGGAAGGCCTGGATACCGGCCCGGTGTACGGGACGCTGACCGAGGACATCGCCCCGGAGGATACCGCGGGGGCCATGCTGGACAGGCTCTCCCACAGCGGATCCGTCCTGCTCTCGCAGACCCTGCATGGGATCGACGCCGGCCGCTTGTCGCCGGTACCCCAAAGCGGGCCGGTGACGCTGGCCCCCAAGCTGGGCCTCGAGGACGCGCATGTCCACTGGGCGGAACCGGCGCTGGCGATCCGGCGGCGCATCAACGGCACGACCCCCGAACCCGGTCCCTGGACGTTGTTGGACGGCAAGCGGTTCAAACTCGGTGCCGTCGGCCTCGAGCCCTCGGTGACGGATCTGGAGCCGGCCGTGCTCCGTGTCCTGCCCGGCCGGACGCCCCGCGTCCTGGTCGGAACCGGTTCACATGCCCTGGAACTGCACCAGGTCCAACCGGCGGGCAAGAAGATGATGAAGGCCTCCGACTGGGCCCGCGGCCTGGATATCGACGACGAAGGCGCAACAGGGAAGCAGGTCTCCTTTTCATGAGCAAGGACCCACGCGGTGAACGCCGCAACGACGCCGGACGCCAACGCAACCGGGGCGGTTCGGGCCACCGGAACTTCAGTGCTTCGGCCCCCTCCCAACGCCGGCGGATCGCCGACCCCGCCCGACGGGTCGCCTACGAGGTCCTGCGGGCCGTCGCCGAGCAGGACGCCTACGCCAACCTGGTCCTGCCCGGCCGTCTGCGCGAACACGGGCTCAGCGGACGGGACGCCGGATTCGCCACCGAACTGGCCTACGGTGCCCTCCGGGGTCGCGGATTCTACGACGCCGTCCTCTCCCGTTGCGTGGACCGTCCGCTGGAAAAACTGGATCCGGCGATCCTTGACGCGCTCCGGCTGGGCGCCCACCAGTTGCTGGCCATGCGCGTTCCCCACCACGCGGCACTGGATGAAACCGTCGGCCTGGCCCGGGCGGTGATCGGCGCCGGTCCTTCCGGGCTGGTGAACGCCGTCCTGCGCAAGGTCGCACGGAACGACGCCGACGCCTGGAAGACGCTGCTGTTGGACGGTGTCCAGGACGAGATCTCGAGGCTGGCTCTGGAATACAGCCACCCGGAATGGGTGGTCAGGGCCCTGCGCCAGGGCCTGGTCGCCCACGGCCGGGATGCGGCCGAAATCACCGACCTGCTTGCCGCGGACAACCTGGCCCCGGTGGTCAACCTGGTGGCCCTGCCGGGGGTCGGATCCCTCGATGAAGCCTTCGACCACGGCGCGACCCCGGGACGACTGGCCCCCGATTCGGCCTACTACAGCGGGGGAGACCTCTCCAAGCTCTCCTCCATCCACCGCGGAACCACCCGGGTCCAGGATGCCGGCTCGCAATTGCTGGCCCGCGCCCTGGCCTCCGTGGAGATCGAGGGACGCGACACCGACTGGCTGGACCTCTGCGCCGGCCCGGGCGGCAAGGCCGCCCTGCTGGCCGGTCTGGCCGCGCAGCAAGGCGCCGAACTGACCGCCAACGAACCGGCCGAACACCGTGCCGAGCTGGTCCGCAAGGCCCTGCGGCCGGTGGATCGACAGGCCTGGAACGTCGTGGTCGGTGATGGGCGACGCTATCTGGGGATCCCGGCCGATCAGCGCTTCGACCGGATCATCGTCGATGCCCCGTGCAGCGGGCTGGGCGCATTGCGGCGCCGGCCCGAAGCCCGATGGCGCAAGACCCCGGCGGATGTGGCCGAACTGACCACCTTGCAGGATGAATTGATCGATGCGGCGCTGAAGGCCCTGCGGCCCGGCGGCGTCCTGGCCTACGCCACCTGCTCACCCCACCCGGCCGAATCGTTGGCCGTGCTGGAGGACGCCCTGCGCCGCACCCCGACAGCCCGGCTCCTCGATACCGCCGCCGCCGTCAATGCCGTCTCGCTCGAAGGCGGCATCGTCGGAACCGACCGTGCGTCGGGAGGGAACACCGTCCAGCTGTGGCCGCATCTGCACTCCACCGACGCCATGTTCCTGGCCCTGATCACCCTCGACGCCGATGTCGAGCCGACCGAACAGCCCGAGTAGACGAAAGGTAGACCCATGTCCCCCTGCCGGATCCACCCCAGCATCCTCTCCGCCGACTTCGCCAACCTCGAGGCCGAGCTGCACCGCATCGGGACCGCCGATGCCGTGCACGTCGATGTCATGGACAACCACTTCGTCCCGAACCTGACCCTGGGCCTGCCCGTGGTCAAACGCATCGCCGACGTCAGCACGCTCCCGGTGGACGTGCACCTGATGATCGAAGACGCCGACCGGTGGGCCCCGGACTACGCCGACCTCGGGGTCGACTCCGTGACCTTCCATGCCGAAGCCTCGGCGGCCCCGGTCCGGCTGGCCCGCGAACTTCGGGCGCGTGGATCCAAGGCGGCCATGGCCCTGCGCCCGGCCACCGCCGTCGAACCGTATCTGGACATGCTCGAGGAACTGGACATGTTGCTGCTGATGACCGTCGAACCCGGTTTCGGCGGCCAGTCCTTCCTGGACCTCATCCTGCCCAAGATCCGTAGGACCCGGGCCGCCATCGAGGGCTCCGGATTGCCGCTGGTGCTGCAGGTCGATGGGGGAATCACCCGCGAAACCATCCTGCGTGCCGCGGAGGCGGGAGCAGATGTCTTCGTGGCCGGTTCCAGCGTCTACGGCACCGAGGATCCCGCCGCGGCCGTCGACGCATTACGACATGTCGTCGAACACACCGAGTCGGGGCTATAGTTTAGGGACATAAGTAAACAACACGTGCTCCGGGGTCGGTGTAAGTCCGAACCGGCGGTTATAGTCCGCGACCCGAGGTGCCTCACGGCGCCGAGGTTGAACTGGTGGAATTCCAGTACCGACAGTTAAAGTCTGGATGGGAGAAGCACGTACAGGGCTGGTCTGGTGACCGGTGGCGTCCTCGACGCCCCGTCCGCCGATGCCTCAACTGTCGTTCCCCCGGAGCCGCCGCGGCTCATGAGGAGGAATGATGGAATCCCTGCGGTGGCTCATTGATATCTTCAACGCCAATATTCCGGTCGGCAACAGCTCGCTTCTGGTGCGGGAAGTCGTCGGCAACATCTTCGGTCTGGCCAGCGCCGTCGGCGGCATGCGCCGCAAGGTCTGGGCCTGGCCGGTCGGCATCGTCGGCAACCTGCTGCTGTTGACCGTCTTCGTCGGCAGCATCTTCGACACCGGCCACGCGGCCAACCTCCTGGGCCAGGCGGGTCGGCAGATCATGTTCATCGCCGTCTCGGTCTACGGCTACCGCCGCTGGAAACAAGCCAGCGGTGATGGAACGGGCACCGCGGTCACCCCCCGGTGGGCCACCGGCCGCGAGCGCTGGGCGCTCGGCGGGATCATGATCGTGGGAACGGTCGCGCTGACCCCGCTCTTCCGCATCCTCGGCTCCTACGAACCCGTCTGGGCCGATGCCTGGACCTTCGTCGGTTCGCTCCTGGCGACCTGGGGGATGGCCAAGGGATGGGTCGAGTTCTGGCTGCTCTGGGTCGTCGTCGACGTCGTCGGGGTGCCGCTGCTCTTCAGCGCCGGCTACTATGCCAGCGCCTTCATGTACCTCTTCTACGGCGGCTTCACCCTCGCGGGGTTCTTCGTCTGGTGGAGGGCCCGGAACCGGGAACAGGCCCTGGTCCAGACCGCCATGCCCGATCCGATCACGCGGACCTCAGCATGAGCGGGCAGACGGTGGGCCCCCCGACCAGCCGGGCCGAACAGGAGGGGATGGAACTGGCCCTGGAACTGGCCTGCCGCGGCATCCGCGGGGCCAACCCACTGGTCGGTGCGGTCATCCTGGATGAAACCGGGCGCCCCGTCGCCAGCGGCTGGCACCGCGGGGCGGGCACCGCCCACGCCGAAGCCGCGGCCCTGGACGAGCTGGGTCCGGTCACCTCCGAACAAGCCTCCCGGTTGACGATGCTGGCCACGCTGGAACCGTGCTCCCACCGGGGCCGGACCGGATCCTGCGCCGAGGCCATTGCCGCCACCGGAATCGGCCGGGTCGTCCATGCGGCCACGGATGGCACCGCACGGGCCGGTGGCGGGGCGGAAATCCTTTCGCGCGCCGGGGTCGACGTCGTGTCGGGGCTATTGGGAGCCGAGGCCCGCTTGCTGAACCACCGGTGGATTGGCGCCCGGGCCGCCGACCGGCCCTTCACGAGCCTGCATCTGGCGCAGAGCCTGGATGGCCGGATCGCCGCCGCCGACGGAACCAGCCAGTGGATCACCGGTGCCGGTTCCCGCGAGCACTCCCATCTGATCCGGGCCCGTAGCGAAGCCATCATCGCCGGAACGGGAACGATCTTCGCCGACGATCCCCGACTCACCGCCCGGACCCCCGCAGGGACCGCAGCACCACGCCAACCGCTACGTGTCGTCATGGGCCACCGCGAACTGCCCGGCGGGGCAGCGGTGGCCGCCGATGACCACCACGTCCAGCTCCGCACCCACGATCCGGCGGCGGTGCTGGCGGCCCTATCCGCACGGGGCATCGACCACGCCATGATCGAGGGCGGTGCCTCGATCGCCACGGCGTTCCTGGCCGCCGATCTCGTGGATGAGATCTGGCTGTACCAGGCCCCGATCTTCCTGGGAGCAGGACGCCATGCCGTGGGTGATCTGGGGGTCGGCACGCTGGCGGAGGCCGGACACTTCCGATTCGACGACGCCGGTGGGCCGGCCCACCAACTGCTGGGCTCCGACGTCGTCCTGCATCTTGAACCACAACCAGGGCCCGCAGACCGGGCCTCCGAGCACGAAGGGACCCGCTAATGTTCACGGGCATCATCACCGGATTAGGGAATGTCGAAGAGATTTCCGCGGTTCCGGGACAGGACGCAGCGATCCTGCGCATCAACGCCCCGGGGCATGCCTCGGATCTGGGCCTCGGCGGATCCCTGGCCGTCAACGGCGTGTGCCTGACGGCCACGGCCATCACCGGCGATGCCGTGGACCTGGATGTCATGGGCGAATCCCTTCGACTGACCACCACCGGCACGCTGGCGGTGGGGGAGCAGGTCAACCTCGAACGCTGCGTGCCCGCTGGCGGGCGCCTGGACGGTCACGTCGTCCAAGGCCATGTCGACGGCACCGGAACCGTCCTGGAACGCGAGGACGAAGGCAATTGGGTGCGCCTGCGATTCGGGTTGGACCGCGAACTGGCCCGCTATGTGGCCCGCAAGGGCTCGATCGCCGTGGACGGGGTCTCGTTGACGGTCACCACCGTCTCCGAGGCCGCGGAGGCCGAACAATATTTCGAGGTCGGGGTCATCCCGACCACGCTGAGGGAAACCGTCCTGGGGCAGCGCCAGCCCGGGGACACCGTGAATCTGGAGGTCGACGTGATGGCCAAATATGCCGAGCGGCTTGCCGCATTCTCCGAAGGAGCCCGGCGATGAGCCCCCGGGAGCAGGGCGAGTCCCTGCTGGACCCGGTGGACGCCGCCGTGGCGGCGATGGCTGCCGGACGCCCCGTCGTCGTGGTCGATGACGAGGACCGCGAAAACGAAGGCGACATCATCTTCGCCGCCGAATTCGCCACCCCCGAACTGCTGGGCTGGACCATCAGGTATTCCTCCGGCGTGCTCTGTGTCCCGCTGCCAGGGGACCGGGCCGACCAGTTGGGGTTGCCCCCGATGGTCGAGGACAACCAGGACGCCAAGGGCACCGCCTACACGGTCTCCTGCGATGCGGCGGCGGGAATCACCACCGGCATCAGCGGGGCGGACCGGGCCCTGACCGCGCGCCTGCTCGCGGATCCGGCCAGCGACGGGACGGTGATCAACCGTCCGGGACACATGTTCCCCCTGCGGGCCGTCGACGGCGGTGTGCTGGTGAGGCGTGGACATACCGAAGCCAGCGTGGACCTGTGCCGTCTGGCGGGCGTGCAGCCGGTGGGAGTGATCGCTGAACTGATCCACGACGACGGGTCCATGATGCGTCTACCGGCCTTGCGGGTCTTCGCCGATGAATTCTCGATCCCGCTGATCAGCATCGAGGACCTCGCGGCCCGGCTCGAAAGCCAGCAGGATGCCGCCCCTGAACCGTCCACCCCCTCCGCGGTGCTCGGGGGACCGGTGGTCGCCGTGCCCACGGAGCACGGGACCTTCGCCGCCCAGGCCTGGACCGAACGCCAGACCGGGTTGGAACACCTGACCCTGACGGCGCCCACCCCGCAGCATGCCAGCACCGAGATCCCGCTGGTGCGGTTGCACTCGGAATGCCTGACCGGAGACGTCTTCGGGTCCTATCGGTGTGATTGCGGGGAGCAGCTCAACGCCGCCCTGGCAGCCATTGCGGTGGACGGGGGAACCATCATCTACCTGCGCGGCCACGAGGGCCGGGGGATCGGGTTGGCCAATAAGATCCGCGCCTATTCGCTGCAGGACGGTGGCGCCGACACGGTCCAGGCCAATGAACAGCTGGGACTTCCCATCGACGCCCGTCGGTACGACGCGGCTGCGGCGATCCTGCACAGCCTGGACCTGGACCGGATCAGACTGATCACGAACAATCCGTTGAAGGCCCAATGGCTGCGGGAATCGGGGGTCGACGTCGTGGAATTGATCCCCAGCACCATCGTCGCCCGCCCGGAGAACACCCGGTACCTGCAGACCAAACGCGAACGCATGTCCCACCGCATCCTGGCCGAGGCCTTCGCCTCGACGGATCCCTCGCAACCCAGCACACCCACCACGAAGGAGCACCACTGATGAGCGGACACGGAGCACCGGATACCGGAGCCGATGAACTGAAGGCAGCAGGAAAAGCCGGACTGCGTGCGGTGGTCGTTGCCGCCAGCTGGCACCAGCAGGTCATGGACGGACTCGTCGACGGCGCGTTGCGGGCCGCGAACGAGGCAGGCCTTCCAGAGCCCCGCCTCGTCCGGGTCCCGGGCACCTTCGAGCTGCCCGTCGCCGCAGCCCGGCTCGCCGGGGACTACGACGTCGTCGTGGCCCTGGGCGTGGTCATCCGCGGGGGGACACCGCATTTCGAATTCGTCTGCCAGGGGGCGACGGCGGGATTGACCGAGGTCTCGATCAGGACCGGCGTCCCGGTGGGCTTCGGCGTGCTGACTTGCGATACGGAGCAGCAGGCCCTGGACCGTGCCGGGCTGGCCGGTTCGGTGGAGGACAAGGGACATGAAGCCATGTCGGCGGCGCTGTTGACTGCCCTGGCACTGTCCGCGGAATAGTGTTCCCGGCGCCGCCCCGCACCGTCGGTTTCGTCACATTGAAACGTCGGAGTCGGGGCGGCGCTTCGCCAACGGCTAGGCTTGAAGGGTGAAAACCTTTGACACCCTCTTTGCCGAACTGGCCGAAAAGGCACAAACCCGACCCTCGGATTCCCGCACCATCACGGAGCTGGATTCGGGTGTCCACGGCATCGGCAAGAAGATCGTGGAAGAAGCAGCCGAAGTCTGGATGGCCGCCGAATACGAGACCGACGAGGAAGCAGCCGAGGAGATCTCGCAGCTGCTGTACCACCTGCAGGTCATGATGCTGGCCAAGGGACTGTCGCTGGAAGACGTCTACAAGCATCTCTAGCCGCCCGACCCCGCACTCGGCGGGGTCGGCGGCCCAGGGAGCCCAGACCACCGAAAACCAGCACAGAAAAGAGCACCGCCATGTTGCGAGTAGCCGTACCGAATAAAGGCGCCCTCTCGGAGGCCGCCACCGCCATGCTCAACGAATCCGGGTACCGCCAGCGCCGCGACAACCGCGAACTGGTCATGGTCGATCCGGACAATGACATCGAATTCTTCTATCTCCGTCCCCGGGACATCGCCGTCTACGTCGGACGCGGCATCCTCGACGTGGGCATCACCGGCCGTGATCTGTTCGTCGATGCCGGGGTCAACGGAGATGCCGAGGAACTCCTTCCGCTGGGACTCGGCGCCTCGACCTTCCGCTTCGCAGGACCCGTCGGGGACTTCTCATCCGTCGAACAGCTCGAAGGCAAGCGCGTGGCGACCAGCTACGACGTGTTGCTGAAGAGCTACCTCGAGGAACGGGGGATCGACGCGGCCGTGGTCCGTCTGGACGGCGCCGTGGAATCCTCGGTACGACTCGGTGTCGCCGACGCCATCGCCGACGTCGTGGAAACGGGCAGCACCCTGCGCGCGGCCGGCATGGAGACCTTCGGCGAAGCCATCCTGGAGTCCGAGGCCGTGCTCATCGGACGGACCGGCGAACACCCCCACGGGTTGGAGATCCTCACCCGCCGACTGCAGGGCGTCCTGGTGGCCCGCCGCTACGCGATGCTCGACTACGACATCCGCAAGGACCTCGTCTCCCGGGCGTGCGCCTTGACTCCGGGCCTGGAATCACCCACGGTCTCCCCGCTGCACGACGGCGACTGGGTGGCGGTGCGTTCGATGGTGAAACAGGCCCAGGCCAACAACATCATGGACGAACTCTATGAGCTGGGCGCCCGCGCCATCCTCGTGACCAACATCCACGCCATCCGTATTTAGGGGATCCACCCGTGACTGTAGCCATCCGTGTCATCCCCTGCCTCGATGTCGATGCAGGACGTGTCGTCAAGGGCGTGAACTTCGAGGGCCTGCGCGATGCCGGGGATCCCGTGGAACTGGCCCAGCGTTACAACGCAGCAGGAGCCGATGAACTGACGTTCCTGGATGTGACCGCCACCTCCGGGGACCGGGAAACCACGTTCGACGTCGTACGCACCACCGCCGAAGAGGTCTTCATCCCGTTGACCGTCGGCGGCGGGGTCCGCTCGGTCGAGGATGTCGACCGCCTGCTGCGCGCCGGGGCCGACAAGGCGTCGATCAACACGGCGGCCGTGAAGCGTCCGGAGGTGATCCGGGAGATCACCGAGCGATTCGGCTCCCAGGTCCTGGTCCTCTCGGTCGACGCCAAGCGCAGCAGCGACCCCTCGCTGCCCTCTGGTTTCGAAGTCACCACCCATGGGGGGCGGACCGGTACCGGGATCGACGCCGTGGACTGGGCCCGTGAGGCGGCCGACGGCGGGGTGGGTGAGATCCTGTTGAACTCGATCGACGCCGACGGGACCAAGAACGGATTCGACCTCGAAATGATCTCCGCCGTCCGCGCGGCGGTCAACGTGCCGCTCATCGCCTCCGGCGGTGCCGGGGCACCCGCGGATTTCCCGCCGGCAGTGGCCGCCGGAGCCGATGCGGTGCTGGCGGCGTCGATCTTCCATTTCGGCCCGGTCGATATGATCGCCCAGGTCAAACAAGCCATCAAGGAGGCAGGTTATCCTGTTCGCTGAACCAGAAGAGCTAGACCGGCTGATGGATGCCGCCTGGCCGGCTCTTGAAAAGAGCGCCGTCGGAGGGTGGACCCTGCGTTTTTCCGCCGGCATCAGCCAGCGCGCCAATTCCGTGCTCCCGGTTGCCGCACCCAATGACCTCGATGCCGCTCTCGAGGAGGTCGAGACGCGCAGTGCCGCGCGCTGGCTGAACTCGACCTTCCAGATCTCCCCGTCGGCCCAGCCCGCCGATCTGGATGCCTATCTGGCGGCCCGCGGCTATACCGTGGGCACGCCGACCCTGGTCCAGGTCATGGACGGCTCGGAACTGGACCGTTTCGCCGAGATCGTCCCCGACGTACGCCTGGAATTCACCGACGAACCCCCGCAGGACTGGCTGGAGCTGTTCTGGTACCAGGACGGCCCCGCCGCCGAGGACGACCGGGCGGTATCCCGCCGCATCCTCACAGGGGTGCCGGCGACCTACATCTCGTTGCGGGTGGACGGACGCATCGAATCGATCGCCCGGTTGGCCATCGTGGAGAACCACGGCGGCATCTACTGTGTCACCACGCGCCCCGAAGCCAGGCGCCGGGGGTATTCGCGGCTGGTGATGGAAGCCGTCCTGCATGAGGCCTACCGCCGTGAACTGGACGGTGTCTGGCTGCAGGTCCGGGAGTCCAATGTGGGGGCCATCGTGCTCTACAACGCCTTGGGCTTCAGCACCGCATCCACCTATCATTACCGCACCCGCGCCCTCTAGGCTTCTTCAGCACCACGGCGCCCCCTGCCGGCGGCGGTCATGTCGTCGGTGGCGGGAGCGAGGGGGCATCCTTCGCCCACGATCCTTGGCCAGTGGCCGGGACACCCGGCCCATGACTGGTGTTCCGGGGCAACAACTCGTTGTACCTTTCGGACCATCCGGACGCCCGATGGCCGTTCAGGTCCGTATCGAGGTGGTCCAGATGCGTGTGCCAGCCCGCCGCATGCCCAGGCAGGTCTTCCGGGCGTAGTGAAGCGTGGGTCAAGACCACCCGGGTGCCGGTGCCGGTATCGGAGCGGTGGACGTCCACCTGCGTGGTCCCCTCACCGGGGGATTCCCAGGTGGCCGTGAGCTGGTCGGGTTCGCGGCAGGTGGTGATCCGGCCGGTCGTGGTCTCGTCGTCCCCGAAGTCAAGACCGTATCGGCCGTGCTCCCGCATATCACCGGTCACGGCGCCCAGCCACCGGGCCAGCCGTTGGGGGGGGTCGGTGAAGGCCTGCCAGAGGTCTTCCCGGCCCAAGGCATAATGGCGGACGAATCGTACGCTGCGGTTCTCCGCATCGATGGCACCTTCGGAATCCGTGGTCATGAGATGTCCTCCTCGTTGAGCTCGTCCGCTGCGTTTGCGGGTCTTCCCCGGAATAGTTCCGTGTCCAGGGCGTCCAGGCGTTGGTGCCAGAAGCTGCGCACGTCGTGAAGCCAGGTGGCGACGTCATCCAAGGTGGCCCGATCCAAGTGATATCGGCGCTGGGCGCCGTGGTTGGTGCACACCGCCACCCCGGATTCACGCAATAGGCGGAGGTGGCGCAATGTCGCCGGTTGGCTGATCCCGAACTCGACGTGCAGCGCCTGGGCGATTTCTCCCGCGGGCCGTTCACCACCGCCGAGCAGCTCGACGATGCGACGACGGACCGGGTCGGCCAACACCTGAAAGACATCCACTCATCGAACATTGTGCATTTGGTTATATAACACAAGGGTTAATTCCTGGAATCGAAACGGGTCCTCCTGGCCACCAGCATCCAGGCTGTGCCATGGGACGGCTGCGTGTTAGTTTCAGGGAATGTCCCAGCCGAACGGAAATATTTACGAGGCGGAGATCGCCGGGCTCCTCGACGACATCAGCTCGCCCGACCCCCTCATCAGGGACGGGGAGTCGCTGGGCCGGCTCTACGAAATACTGGATTCGCCGGCTGTTTCTCCGGCACAACGCAGGCGGGTCGGCTCGACCGCGGTGCAACGACTGGCCGACCCTCGCGTGGAAGTGCGGAGCTTCGCCGCCTTGGTGCTGATCCCACTCATCCTCCACGACGCTGCTGAACCCGGGTGGTTCGACGATTTCGCGACCTGGTACGCCACCGAAGAAGAAACCACCGGATATGACGACGTCCGCGGGTGGCTCCATGCCGTGGCCCACGGGGCGGACGTGCTCGGTGCCTTCGGATGGATGGCCCGGGAATCACCGCGGCCCGCCCTTGACCTGGCGGCCCTGAGGATGCTGCACCAGGGCCCGGGGATCTGGCGCGACCAGGAGGACGACCGGCTGGGGTATGCCTTGGCCATCACCCTGGCGAATCCGCGTCTCACCCCGGACGATGCCCTCTCCTGGCTGGATCCCCTCGAAGAAGCATTCCTGCGGGCCGACTCCGGGCCCGTGCCCGCCTTCGTCTCCAACTCGATCCGGACGCTCCGCGTGGTCCAGCTGCTGACGGACGAAGAAATGTCGTACCAGGGCCGGGGGGTTCGTGTCCGGCATTCCACCGCGGTAGGGCAGCGGATCCGCGATGTCCTCCATCTGGCCTCCCCATGGATGTGGAACCCGGCCGGGGCATCGGGGCAGCAGTGACCGCAGGATGGCCGCGGATCCCCCTTTCCCCGCGGCGGCCCCGGCGGTAACCTGCAGGAATGGCAACCGGACCGGAGATGCTCGACTGGCTTCTGGACTCGGATCCTGCCTTGCGTTGGCAGGTCCAGAGGGATGTTGCCGGCGCGCATCCGGCGGTGTGGAAGGAAACGCGATCACGGATCGCCACCGCGGGTTACGGTGCCCGCCTGCTCTCGAAGCAGGACCCGGATGGCCAATGGGCCGGGGGAGCCTACTTTCCTGCAGGGTTCTTGGGCAGTGCCGAGGCCAGGGAACCGGGACAGCCCTGGACGGCGACCACCTGGGCGCTGAAGGACCTGCGCGACTGGGGGCTGGAGGCCGGCGTGTTGGCAGGAACCGCCGAAAAACTCGACAGGAACAGCACCTGGGAATATGACGACCTGCCCTATTGGGGCGGCGAGGTCGATGTCTGCATCAATTCGTTCACACTGGCAAACGGCGCGTGGCTCGGGGCTGATGTCTCATGACTCATCGAGTGGTTTCCTGCCTACCGGCTGGCCGATGGTGGCTGGAATTGTGAAGCAGAAGAAGGGAACTCGATTCGATCGTCCGTGCACTCGACGCTCAACGCCGTGCGCGGCCTGCTCGCCCACGAGCAGCTGACGGGCGACACCTCGCTGCGGGCCGCCCGCCACGGGGGCGAGGAGTACCTGCTGGAACGACGACTTCTCTACCGGGCCACGACCGGGGAACCCATCGGGGATTTCGTCTCCGAGTTCCTCCATCCGAGCCGCCACCGGTACAGCGCCCTTGCCGCACTGGAACATTTCCGGGAGGTGGCACTGCTGGAAGGCACCGCGCCGGATCCCCGGCTGGCCGACGCAATCGAGGTGGTCCGTGCCGCCCGGACGGCAGACGCGACGTGGCGCCAGGCGGCGCGGCTGCTCGGCGCCACGTGGTTCGACGTCGATGTGCCGCCCGGTGAACCGTCGAAATGGTTGACCTGGTCCGGCCTGCGGGTACTCGATTGGTGGGAACCAGACGCCGGGGAGCGGGACTGATTAGGGGCGTTCACCTCGGGGCCCAGCCGGGGTATGCTCCGAGAAAAGCCATCCGAGGAGGGGCAATGCCACTGAATGTGTGGGTCCGAAGAGTCCAGGAGGAGCCCGGCCACAACGACGGCACCAGGGTCCTGGTGGACCGGATCTGGCCGCGGGGGGTGAAGAAGGCGGATGCCGCGCTCGACGATTGGAACAAGGACGTGGCCCCGTCGACGGAACTACGCAAATGGTATGGGCACGATCCGGAGAAGTTCGAGGAGTTCGCCAGGAAATACCGTTCCGAACTCGATTCCGACGAAGGCCGGGCCGCACTCGAAAAGCTGAAGGACAGCGTGCGCGGCAAACGGCTCACGCTGTTGTCCGCCACCAAGGACATCGACCATAGCCAGGCGGCCGTCCTGGCCAGGATCCTGGAAGAATCCTAGAAGCTACTGTTCGGAGCTGGAGAAGAGGGCCAGCGCGTCGGGGGACCCTTCGAAGGTCACCAACGCGTGTTCGCGTCGTCCGATGGCATGCATCAGCAGCTCTCCGGGGTCCCCGGTGATGGCCACGGAGGTGGACGCCTTGCGGACGACGTGGCGTTGTCCCTCCGGCCGGCGCAGGATGATGCCCACGTCGGTGCCCCGGTAGAAGACCGCCGCCTGACGGATCAGGGACTCCCACAGGACATCCGCGTAATCGGTGTCCAGCACACGCGGGGCCCACCGATCCATGGCCCGGCGGACGTCCTCGGCATGGACGAAGAATTCGATGAGGTTCGCGGCATGGCCCACGGACGGAAGGGCCAACGGAGACAGCGCGGAGGGGCCTCGGCGGAACCGGTCCACCAACTCCGCATAATGTCCGGGATCCTCGGCCCGACGGGCCGCCTGCTGCAATCGGCGTTCCATGGGGGCACGAAACGCCCCGATGGCGATGCCCGCAGCCCAAAGGCTGTGTTCGCGCAGAACCAGATGTGCCGCCAGGTGTCGTGTCTTCCAACCGGCGCACAACGTCGCCTCGTCCGGGCCGGCTGCCAGCAGGACTTCGGCGAGGACTTCACGGGACGGGTGTACGTATCGCATTACCCCGAAGCTAGCACGTTCCGGGGCCTACGGCCCGGTACCCGAGTCACCGACTGCGTGGCGCGAGTCCACGGCCAGTAGACTGGAGGCGATGCCGCAGAACCCAGCCCCCCGGAGTCCGGATCCCGCACTCGATCCCGAGATCGCTGCGGGCCTCAAACGAGACGCCGACGGCCTGGTGGCCGCCATCATCCAACAACACGACACCGCCGAGGTGCTGATGCTCGGATGGATGGACGACGAGGCCCTGCGCCGGACCCTGACGAGCGGGCGGGTCACCTTCTGGTCCCGATCACGCCAGAGCTACTGGCGCAAGGGCGACACCTCGGGGCACCAGCAACTGGTGCGCTCGGTAGCCCGCGATTGCGACGGGGATGCGCTGCTGATCCAGGTCCATCAGATCGGGGCCGCCTGCCATACCGGAACGCGGACTTGTTTCGACGGCCGGGCCCTTCCCGCCGTCGAAGGACCGTCCGCGGCCAACGTATGAAGCTTCCAACGACGCAAGGAAATCCAGTACAGCATGCATGAATTCGGGGTTGTTTCCCCCACTCTCGAGGAATTCCGTGAACTGGCGCGGGGTCGCAGCGTCATCCCGGTGAACCTGCGCGTCCTGGCCGATACCGTCACGCCCATCGCCGTCTACGAACGACTCGCGGGCGGCCGGCCGGGCACCTTCCTGCTGGAAAGCGCCGCAGCGGGGGGTGTCTGGAGCCGCTATTCCTTCATCGGATGCGGTTCCTCGGCGACGTTGACCACCCGTGGGGGCCAGGCCCACTGGATCGGGACCCCTCCGGCCGGGGTCCCGACCGAGGGGACCCCGGTGGAGGTCCTGCGGGATACGGTGGCCCGGTTGCGCACCGAACCCCTCGACGGACTGCCCCCGTTCACCTCGGGAATGGTCGGTTTCATCGGGTGGGACAGCGTGCGCCATTGGGAGAAGCTGCCCGACCCCCCACCCGATGACCTGGGCCTGCCGGAGCTGGCGATGAACCTCGTGGCGGATATGGCAGTTCTGGACAACCGCGACTCCACGCTCACCCTCATCGCCAATGCGATCAACCAGGACGGGGCCGACACGGGGGTCGATGAAGCCTACGCCGACGCCGTGTCCCGGCTGCACGTCATGCTCGGGAACTTGACCGACACCGCGCCGGGATCGGCGACCGTCTTCTCCGGGAACCGGATCCCCACCGCCGAGCTCATGGCGGCAGTCACCGAAAGCTGGGATGAAGACGGCTACCGCCAGGCCATCCTGCGCGGGAAGGAAGCAATCGTCGATGGGGAGGTCTTCCAGGTGGTGGTCTCCCGACGGTTCGAACTCGACTGCGCCGCTGACCCGCTGGATGTATACCGGATCCTGCGCACCACCAACCCGAGCCCGTACATGTACCTCTACAACCTCGAGGATGCCGACGGCGATACCTACGCGGTGGTCGGATCCTCGCCGGAGGCGCTGGTCACCGTCAACGAACGTCACGTCGTCACCCACCCCATCGCCGGCTCACGGCCCCGCGGGGAGACCTACGAAGACGACGCCCTCCATGAGAAGGACCTGCTCTCCGATGAGAAGGAGCGTGCCGAGCACCTCATGTTGGTGGATCTGAGCCGCAATGACCTCTCGAAGGTCTGCGAGCCCGGGAGCGTCGAGGTCACCCAGTTCATGGAGGTCGAGCGTTTCAGCCACATCATGCACCTGGTTTCCAACGTCGTCGGACGCCTGGAACCACAGGCCACCGCCTATGACGTGTTGGCGGCCACCTTCCCCGCAGGCACGCTGTCCGGGGCTCCGAAACCCCGGGCCCTTCGACTGCTCGACGAGTTCGAACCCCACCGCCGAGGCGTCTATGGCGGCGTCGTGGGCTACCTGGATTTCGCCGGGGACATGGACCTGGCCATCGCGATCCGCTCGGCCCTGTTGAAGGACGGAAGGGCCTACGTCCAGGCCGGTGGCGGGATCGTCGCCGATTCCGACCCGGATGCCGAGTCGTTGGAAAGCATCAACAAGGCGGCGGCACCGCTTCGGGCCGTCTGGGCCGCCCGGACCCTGCAGCCGGCTGTCCCCGAGGAGGACGCATGAGCCAGACCAACACCCCAACCAGCGACCAGGAGCCTGAACGAAAGGTGATCGGACGCTGGATGTCCAAACGCATGGTCGTCTCCGCCGGCGTCATCGGGGCCATTGCCGCCCTGGCGATGAGCACCCGGACCTGGGTCCGGGTCATTCCATCCAGCGGCGCCATCAACGTACAGCCCTTCGATGTCTCCGGTGATGATGCCGCAACGGCAGTGGCGGCTCTGGCCGTGGTCGTGCTGGCAGGTTCGGTCGCCGCGGCGATCGCCGGACGGATGGCCCGATGGATCATCGCCGTATTGATCCTCCTCTC
This sequence comes from Arthrobacter sp. AOP36-A1-22, assembly GCF_052377615.1. Lineage (NCBI taxonomy): Bacteria > Bacillati > Actinomycetota > Actinomycetes > Micrococcales > Micrococcaceae > Arthrobacter > Arthrobacter sp. AOP36-A1-22. Next base: position 118,110 of record NZ_JBQSWX010000003.1, on the reverse strand, counting down.
GGGGTTGGGGATCGCCGCTTCGGCGATCAGCGCCCTCTCCGACCCGGTCGCCGCCTCCGTTTCGACGGTGGGCGCGGCCGCAGGGACGCTGAGGGTCAACGGTGACTACCAATTGACGTTCTGGCCGTGGCTGACGGTGGTCATCGGAGTCTGGATCATGGCCACCGCCGTGTGGTTGGCCGTGGCCGGGCACCGGTGGAAGACGAGCCGGAAATACACTCCCGCACCGGCCACGCAGGCCGTTGCCACCCCGGTTGCGGACACGGTCGCCGGGGACGCGGCCCCGGCCACGGCGCAGCGCCCCGGGAGCGGGGCTCCGACCTCGTCCGAGGAACAGCCCGAGGACGAGGAGTCGATGGACGAAATCGACGGTTGGGACAGCCTGACCCGGGGCGAGGACCCCACGGGTTAGCCACACCCGGGTACGCGTGGGGCAACATGGCCTCATCGCAGCCAAAAGAATGGCAGAATGGAACACAGTTTGGCCCCGAATGAGACCGGGGATACTTGAGGCACTGAGGAGTAGATCAGATCATGGCAAGCAACACGACCGTCCAGACAGAACACGGCCCGGACCCGGTTCTCACCGAGCCCGTGGGACACGGAAACAGCATCGCCGCCTGGACGGGCGTCGGAATCATCTTCATCGGCTTCCTGATCGGCAGCATCTCCTTCGCACTCTACGCCGAGGTCGGTGTCTACATCGGCGTCGCCATCATCATCTTGGGCCTGATCGCCGGCCTGGTCATGCGCATCATCGGGTTCGGCGTCGGCGGACACCGGTCCAACAACGACGGACACTAGTCGTGAGTGTTCTCGAGGACATCATTTCCGGAGTTCGCGAGGACCTGCACGATCGAAGGTTGCGGGTCGGCGACGCCGCCATCAGGGCCCGTGCCCAGGCGGCACCGCCAGCCCGCGACGCCCTCGCCGCCCTGGGGGGCCACCTCGATCCCTCCCGACGCGACCAGGTGCTCCATGTGATCTCCGAGGTCAAACGGCGCAGCCCCTCCAAGGGGGCGCTGGCCGATATCCCCGAACCGGCCGTTCTGGCCCGTCAGTACCGCGATGGGGGAGCATCGGTGATTTCGGTGCTCACCGAACAACGCCGTTTCGGCGGGTCCCTGGCCGATTTCGATGCCGTCCGGGCCGCCGTGGACACCCCCCTTCTGCGCAAGGACTTCACCGTCGATGCCTACCAGATCCACGAGGCCCGCGCCCACGGCGCCGATCTGGTCCTGCTGATCGTTGCCGCCCTGGACGACGAGGAACTGGGCAGCTTCCTCGACCTGACCCACGACCTGGGCATGAACGCCCTGGTGGAGACGCATACCGCCGAGGAAGTCGAGCGGGCCGTGCGCGTCGGCGCCCGCATCATCGGTGTCAACGTCCGCAACCTCAAGACCCTCGACGTGGACCGGGAAACGTTCGCCCGGCTCTCCGGGGACATCCCGGACTCGGTGGTCATCGTCGCCGAATCGGGGATCCGTGGCCGCGAGGACGTCGCGCTCTACGGCTCCCACGGGGCGGATGCGGTGCTGGTCGGCGAGGCACTGGTCAAGGACAACGACCCACTCACCGCCCTGCGCTCGTTCATCGAGGTCGGCAGCGCGGCCAAGCCCCCGCGTGGACGCTGACCCACCCCGGACAGCCCTCACCACGCCTGAACGAAGGAAGGCCACGCATGAGCCAGACCCCAGAAGATCCCGCGGCTTCCGCGGAGCACCCCGCCGATGCCTTCCTGGCCGAGGGCAGGAGCCTGCGCCACGCCCCGGGCCCGTACTTCGGTGATTTCGGCGGCCGTTGGATGCCCGAGTCGCTGATCGCGGCCCTGGACGAACTGAACGATACGTTCGAGAAGGCGAAGGCCGACCCGGAGTTCATCGACGAAGTCACCGAGTTGAACCGCAACTACTCCGGACGTCCCTCGTTGCTGACCGAGGCCAAGCGCTTCTCCGAACACGCCGGGGGTGTGCGGGTCTTCCTCAAACGTGAGGACCTGAACCACACCGGTAGCCATAAGATCAACAACGTCATCGGCCAGGCGCTCCTGGCCAAGCGGATGGGCAAGACCCGCATCATCGCCGAAACCGGGGCCGGTCAGCACGGGGTCGCCAGTGCCACCGCCGCCGCCCTCATGGGCATGGAATGCGTGGTGTACATGGGGGCCGAGGACACCCGTCGGCAATCCCTGAACGTGGCACGGATGCGTCTGCTGGGCGCCGAGGTGGTACCGGTGACCGCCGGTTCCCAGACGCTGAAGGACGCGATCAACGAGGCCCTGAGGGATTGGGTCGCCAACGTCGACAACACCCACTACCTGTTGGGAACAGCTGCCGGGGCCCACCCGTTCCCGGCCATGGTCCGCTACTTCCACGAGGTCATCGGCGAGGAGGCCCGCGAACAGATCATCGCCCAGACCGGCCGGCTGCCCGATGCCGTCTGCGCCTGCATCGGGGGCGGCTCCAATGCCATCGGGATCTTCCACGGATTCCTCGACGACCCCTCCGTGGCGATCTATGGCTTTGAAGCGGGAGGCGATGGCGTCGACACCGACCGCCATGCGGCCACCATCACCTTGGGGCGTCCGGGCGTGTTGCACGGAGCCCGCAGCTACCTCATGCAGGACGAGGACGGCCAGACCATCGAATCGCACTCGATCTCGGCGGGACTGGACTACCCCGGCGTCGGCCCGGAACACTCCTACCTGCATGACATCGGCCGGGTCACCTACGAACCGGTCACCGATACCGAGGCCATGGATGCCTTCAGCCTGCTCTCGCGGACCGAAGGCATCATCCCCGCGATCGAATCGGCACATGCCCTGGCCGGGGCCTTGCGCGTCGGCCGGAAGCTTGCCGAAACGGCGGCGGATCCGCAGGAGAAGACGATCATCGTGAACCTTTCGGGACGCGGTGACAAGGACGTGGGAACCGCTGCCGAATGGTTCCAGCTCATCGACCCGGACGAAGGGGCAGCCGAATGACCCGCATGACCTCCGAAGCAGCCATCGAGCGGGCCCGCAGCCAGGGCAGGCCGGCGCTGATCGCCTATCTGCCCGCCGGGTTCCCCGACATCCAGACCACTATCGATGCCGCGGTGGCCGTTGCACACAACGGTGCCGACATCATCGAGATCGGCATCCCGTACTCGGATCCGGTCATGGACGGGGCCGTCATCCAGGCCGCCACCGTGCAATCGCTGGCCCAGGGTTTCCGTGTGGCGCAGGTGTTCGACATCATCCGCGGCATCACCGAGCGCTGCGATGCCGCAGTGATGGTGATGACGTACTGGAACCCGGTATTGCGTCTCGGCGTCGACGAGTTCTCGCGTCGCTTGGCAGAGGCCGGAGGCGCCGGGCTGATCACCCCGGACTTGGTCCCCGATGAAGCCTCCGAATGGTTCGAGGCCTCCGATAAATACGACCTCGACCGGGTGTTCCTCGTGGCCCCGAGCTCCACCCCCGAGCGGATGCGCGCCACGGTCGAAGCCAGCCGCGGCTTCGTCTACTGCGTATCGATTATGGGGGTCACCGGGGCCCGCACCTCGGTGTCCTCCGCCGCGCAGGCCGTCGTGGAGGCCGCCCGGGAGGCCGGGGCACCCCGGGCCTGCGTCGGGCTCGGGGTTTCCAAGGCCGAGCATGTGCGTGAAATCGGCGCCTACGCCGACGGTGTGATCGTGGGGACGGCCCTGGTCGCGGCCCTGCGCGACGGAGGAGTCGACGCCGTGGCCGCATTGGCCGCCGAACTGAGCGGACGCAACCCGGTGGCGGCCTCCTGAACCACGGGAGGACGGGACCATGCCGTCGTCGTCCCGGTCCGGGGCTTGGCTGCTACGTCACATGTGGGCTGCCGTAGATACTTCGGGCCGGGATCTGCTGTAGAGTTCCACAGTGAGGACGGTCGTGTGACCGGCGTCATGGCTTTCGAAGAGGAATCCATGGGGAATGCGAATAGGCCACCGGCCTGAATGATGCGTTGTCCCGCCGTCTTCACGCTTTCGGATCCGGGAAACACCGGGCCGGAACCCGCCGGCCTGGATGAACGGGCCGGGATCGATTTTGATGACCGGGGCAGTGTCGCCCGAGACGGTTACTTCATGACCAACACGCCAGGCGTGTTTGCGACCGGGGATTCCGGACGTGGGCAGGCGCTGGTCGTGTGGGCCATTGCAGCGGGTTGCTTCTGCACCGCCGCGATGGACGAGTACCTGATGGGTGTGAGCCGGCTGCCCGCCCCCGTGGCGCCGCGCGTTCGCCCCATCGACATGATGTGAGGGTCGCGGATTCGTCCGCGTCCCCGTTTTCGGACGAGATAAGGCGGATAGGCTTTCGGTATGAGACGCGCAAAGATTGTGGCCACTTTTGGGCCGGCCATTGGAACCTTCGAGAAGACGCTCCAGGCGCTCCAGGCCGGTGTGGACGTGGCCCGGCTGAACATGAGCCACGGCGAGTATTCAACCCACGCCGAGAACCTGGCCAACGTCCGTCAGGCGTCGGAGAAGCTCGGGCGCCCGGTCGGCGTGTTCGCCGATCTCCAGGGCCCGAAGATCCGGCTCGGACGGTTTTCCGACGGCCCGCACCTGTTGGAGGTCGGTGACCGGTTCACCGTCACCATCGACGACATCGAGGGCACCAAGGACATCTGCTCCACGACGTTCAAGGGCCTGCCCCAGGACGTTGAGGTGGGAGATCGCCTGCTCATCAACGACGGCAAGGTCGGCCTGCGTGCGGTCGAAGTCGATGACCGCAAGGTCGTCACAGAGGTCATCGTCGGTGGAGAGGTGTCCAACAACAAGGGCATCAACCTCCCCGGCGTCGCGGTCAACGTCCCGGCACTGAGCGAGAAGGACGAAGACGACCTGCGCTGGGCCCTGCGCGCCGGGGTGGACATGATCGCCCTGTCCTTTGTCCGCAACGCCTCGGACATCGAACGGGTCCACGAGATCATGGACGAGGAAGGCCGCCGACTTCCGGTGATCGCCAAGATCGAAAAGCCGCAGGCCGTTGATCACCTCGAGGAGATCATCGACGCCTTCGACTCGATCATGGTGGCCCGTGGCGACCTCGGGGTGGAACTGCCGCTGGAACAGGTTCCTCTGGTCCAGAAACGTGCCGTGGAACTGGCGCGGCGCTGGGCCAAGCCGGTCATCGTCGCGACCCAGGTGCTCGAATCGATGATCGAGTCACCCACGCCGACCCGCGCCGAGGCGTCGGACTGCGCCAACGCCGTTCTCGACGGTGCCGACGCGGTCATGCTCTCGGGGGAGACCTCGGTGGGCCAGTACCCGATCGAGACCATCGAGACGATGGCACGGATCATCTCCGCGACCGAGGACCACGGATTGGAGCGCATCCCCGCGCTCGGCACGCTGCCGCGCACCCGCGGCGGAGCCATCACCCGCGCCGCCGTGGAGATCGCCGACCAGCTGGACGCCAAGTTCATCGTCGCCTTCACCCAGTCCGGTGATTCGGCACGTCGCCTGTCGCGGCTGCGCCCCTCGGAGCCGGTGCTCGGCTTCACTCCGTTGAAGCACACCTACAACATCCTGACGTTGGTCTGGGGCGTGCAGCCCCGCCTCGTCGACTACGCCGACCACACCGATAAGATGACGGCCCAGGTCGACCAATCGCTGCAGGCCGAGGGGCTGGCCGAGGTCAACGACATGGTCGTGATCGCCGCCGGTTCACCTCCCGGGCAGGCCGGTTCCACGAATTCGCTGCGGATCCACCGGGTCGGGGACATCGCCGACGCCGGCCAGCTGCTGGAAGGCAGCAAGAACCAGGCACCTTTCCGGGAGAAGGTCGGCCCCTGGCGGACCAAGGCCCAGGCGGCCGAAGGCCAGCCGGCCAACCCGCCGAGGCCCGACGGCGACTAGGCCCAAAGGGCCACAGACAACTGAAGTCCGACGGTGGTGGGGCCCCCCCGGGGGGGGGGCCCCCCGCGGGGGGGGGGGGGGGGCGGGGCCCTGGGGCGGGTTCGGGGGGAGGGGGGGGGGGGGGGGGGGGGCGGGGGGGGGGGGGGGGGGCGCGCCGGGGGGGGCGCGCGCCCCCCCCCCCCCCCCCCCCCGCCGCGGGACCGGTCGCTCCTAGAGCTGGTGGCCCATCTTGAACCCGGTTTCCTCGCCGGGCTCGTCGGTCTTTCCGTCCCCGGGAGAACGGGTGTAGGAGAAGCCGTCGGCCCCGACGGTCACCGCCATCTCGGACTTGTCCTCGCGGACGGTGACCGGCTGCGGGTTCCCGTCCAGATCCAGGACCAGGGAGGCTTCGGTGTACCAGGAGGGGACCACCGCGTTGCCCCACCAGTCACGACGCTGGTTGTCATGCACATCCCAGGTGATCGTGGGGTTGTCCGGATCGCCGGTGTAGTAGTCCTGCGTGTAGATCTCGATCCGGTGGTCATCCGGATCCAGGATGTACAGGTAGAAGGCATTGGACACCCCATGGCGGCCGGGGCCGCGCTCGATCCGGTCGGAGATGCGCAGGGCGCCCATCTTGTCGCAGATCTGGATGATGTTGTGCTTCTCGTGGGTGGCGAAGGCGACGTGGTGCATCCGCGGCCCGTCACCACCGGTCAGGGCCGTGTCATGCACGGTCTGCTTGCGGTGCATCCAGGCCGCGTAGGTGACCCCGTCGGAGTCCTGGATGTCCTCCGAGACGCGGAAACCCAGACCTTCGAGGTATTCGCGGCCCCGCGGGACATCGGGGGTGACCTGGTTGAAGTGGTCCAGACGGACCAGCTCGCCGGCGGAGTAGAGATCGTAGCGCTGGTGCAGGCGTTCGACGTGCTCGACGGCGTAGAAGAACTCGTAGGGGAAACCCAACGGGTCCTCCACCCGGACCGAGTCACCGATCCCCCGGACGAACCCGTCCTTGCGGCGTTCGGTACGGCAGCCCAGTTCCTTGAAGTAGGCTTCCGCAGCGTCGACCTCCTCCGGGGACCTCACCCGGTAGGCGAAGGCGGCCACCGCGGCCACCGGGCCCAGGGTCAGCACCAGGTTGTGGTGGATGAACTCCTCGAAGGAGCGCAGGTAGATGGCGTGCTCGTCCTCGTAGGTGACGTGCAGCCCCAGCAGGTCCACATAGAACTGGCGGGACCTGGCCAGATCGGTGACCACGATCTCCATGTACGCACAGCGCACGATATCGGGGGCCGGAAGCGAAGAGGTGACGGTTTTGGTGCTCATGATGATTCCTTAGGGTGTGGGATGCCCGGCAGCGTCATTGCTGTCTTTCAGGCGCCGAACTTGGGCGTGTGGACCTCGCCGAGCGTGATGTGCACGGCCTGCTGGTCCGTGTAGAAATCGATCGAACGGTAGCCGCCCTCATGGCCCAGGCCCGAGGACTTCACCCCGCCGAAGGGCGAACGCAGGTCACGGACGTTGTGGCTGTTCAGCCACACCATGCCGGCCTCGACCGCCTGGGCGAAGTTGTGGCTGCGCTTGAGGTCGTTGGTCCACACATAGGCGGCGAGCCCGTATTTGGTGTTGTTCGCCAGTTCCAGGGCCTCCTCCTCGGTGTCGAAGGGGGTGATCGCCACCACGGGTCCGAAGATCTCCTCCTGGAAGATCCGGGCGTCGGGGGCCACGTCCACGAAGACCGTCGGGGCGACGTAGGAGCCGTTCTCCTGGCCTGCGGGCAGCTGCTCGGGGCGGCCGCCGCCGGCGACGAGCCGGCCTTCGGTTTTGCCGATCTCGACGTAGGACATGACCTTGTCGTAGTGCTCGGGGTGCACCAGGGCCCCGACCTCGGTGGCGGGGTCGTGGGGGTCGCCCACCACGATGTTCTTCGCCCGGGCGGCGTAGGCCTCGACGAACTTGTCGTAGATGCCGCGCTGGACCAGGATCCGCGAGCCGGCGGTGCAGCGCTCGCCGTTGAGCGAGAAGACCCCGAAGACGGTCGAGTCGATGGCCGCGTCGAAATCGGCGTCGTCGAAGACGATGGCGGGGGACTTGCCACCGAGTTCCATCGACATGCCCTTGAGCGATTCGGCGCAGTTGCGGAAGATCGTCTGGCCGGTGGTGGATTCGCCGGTGAAGGAGATCAGCGGGACCTGGGGGTGCTTCACCAGGGCGTCGCCGGCCGATTCGCCGAAGCCGTTGACCAGGTTGAAGACGCCTTCGGGCAGACCGGCCTCCTCGAAGATCTTCGCCCAGAGCGAGGCCGAGAGGGGAGTGAACTCCGCCGGCTTCAGCACCACGGTGCAGCCCGAGGCGATTGCGGGGGCCAGCTTCCAGGATTCGAGCATGAACGGGGTGTTCCACGGGGTGATGAGCCCGGCGACGCCGATCGGCTTGCGGTTCACGTAGTTCAGCTGCGATCCGGGGACCTTCAGCGCGTTGTCGTGCTGGGCGACGATCAGGTCCGCGAAGAACCTGAAGTTCTCGGCGGCACGTTGGGCCTGGCCGCGGGCCTGGGTGATCGGCAGACCGGTATCGAAGGTCTCCATCTCGGCCAGACGGTCCTCCTGGGCGACAACGGCGTCGGCGATCGCGTACAGGACCTTGGCGCGGGCCCGGGGCTTCATGGTCGGCCAGGGGCCGTGGTTGAAGGCCTCGCGGGCGGCGTCGACGGCGGCATCGATGTCGGCCTGCTGGCCGGAAGCGGCGGTGGCATAGGTGGTGTTGGTGACGGGGTCGAGGACTTCGAAGGTCTCTCCGCCGGCGGAATCGACGAAGCGGCCGCCGATGTAGTGCTGCAGGTGCTTCGGCAGGTTCTCGGGGACGAAATGCTTGCTCATGCTGTGTTCCTTCCGTGGACGGGTGGTTCAGAGGGTCGACGGCGGTTGGCCGGCGGCTTCGAGATAGGCGTTGAGGGTGTTGGTGCGGTGGGCGCGGGCCGCCTTTTCGATCTGCTCGGCCGGGGCTCCGGTGGCGAGCAGATCGAGCAGGGCGTCATGTTCGGCCACCGAATGACGGGCCCGGCCCGGGATATGGCCGAACGACGTCGAGCGCATGGCGCCCAGACGGGCCCAGCCGCGGTGGACCAGATCCAGGATGTGCGGATTGGGGCAGTTCTCGTACAGCACCGCATGGAACTGGTTGTTCAGTTCGGTGAAGCGGCGCGGATCGAAATCCGTGAGTGTCCGGCGCAGGGACTCATTGATCTGCCGGGCCCGGGCCAGGTCCTGGCTGCTCAGCAGCGGGGCGGCCAGGGCGGTGGCCGCCCCCTCGATCACCGACAGGGTCTGCATGGTGTGCAGATACAGGTCGGTGTCCAGGGAGGCGACGGTGGCCCCGACGTTGCGTTCGAAACGGACCAGGCCCTCGGCCTCGAGTTTGCGGATCGCCTCGCGGACCGGGACCACGCTGCAGCCCAGTTCCGCGGCGATGGTCCCCAGGACCAGGCGGTAGCCCGGCACCAGGACACCGGAGGCGATCCGGTCGCTGAGCAGGGTGTAGGCCTGCTCCGATTTACTCGTGGCGATCACGGGGCCCCTACTTCGGGTCGACGCCGACGGTTGAGGCACCGGAGGCGAGCCAGGCGTCGTAGGTGCTCTTCCATTCGGCGTTCATCGGGAACAGGCCTTCGACCTGGTGGCCCTGGCGGACCTGTTCGAAGGTGAACTCGTCCTTGCGTTCCTGCTCCATCGCCTCCTCGGCGACCTGCTCGGCCAGTGCCGGGGGGATGACCAGGATGCCGTCGTCGTCGGCGACGATGATGTCACCGGGCTGCACGGTGGTGCCGCCGCAGGCGATGGTGAGGTCGGTGTCCCATGGGACGTGCTTGCGGCCGAGCACCGCGGGGTGCGAACCGCTGTAGTAGGCGGGGATCTCCAGTTCGGAGACCGCGGTGAGGTCGCGGACGCCGCCGTCGGTGATGATGGCCGCCGCCCCACGGACCTGGGCGCGCAGTCCCAGGATGTCGCCCAGGGTGCCCGAGCCGGTTTCGCCGCGGGCCTCCATGACGAGGATCTCGCCTTCGTTCACCGAATCGATCGCCCGCTTCTGGGCGTTGAAACCGCCGCCGTGGGACTTGAAGAGGTCCTCGCGGTTGGGGACGAAGCGCAGGGTCCGGGCGGTGCCGATGACCTTGTGTCCGGTCTTGGTCGGGTGCAGGCCGTCGATCGAGACGTTGTTCAGTCCGTGCTTGCGCAAGGTGGCCGAGATCGTCGCGGTGGCCACCGCGTTCAGCTTCGCCTTCAGATCCTCGGTGAGGACGACGGCGGAGCCGGCGGCCGGGGAGAGGGCGCCGGCCGCGGAGGCGGCCTCGCGGGAGCCGTAGGCGTCGATCAGATCCGTTTCGGAGAGCCGGGGCTGGTTCCCGAAGCTGCCCATTGCCGCCGTGCCCTGGATGACCGGGGTGGTCAGCCGGCCGGTGCTCAGCCCCGAGGCCGGGTCGTCGACCTCGACCTCGACGGTGTCCCCGGGGACGATGACCGAAGAGCCGGCCGGGGTGCCGGTGAGGATGACGTCCCCGGGTTCCAGGGTCATCAGCTGGGAGAGGTCGGCGACGATGCGGGCGAAGTCGAAGATCAGCCCGGCGGTCGTGTCGTCCTGGACCAGCTCCTGGTTGACCCAGGTGCGGATCCGCAGCTTCGCCGGGTCGATGGAGGCGGCCGGCAGCATGGCCGGGCCCATGGGGGTGAAGCCGTCGCCCGATTTGGAGCGGACGTTGGAGCCCTTATCGGCGTACTTCATGTCGTAGACGCCCAGGTCGTTGGAGGCGGTGACCCCGCCGACGTGGGCCCAGGCCTGATCGGGGGAGACCCGGCGGGCCGTGGTGCCGATGACCAGGGCGATCTCGCCTTCGAAGGCCAGGGCCTCGGTGCCCGCGGGCCGTTCGACGGGTGTTCCGGAGACCGACAGCGAGGAGGCGGCCTTCATGAAGTAGGAGGGATGCTCCGGGGTGCGCCCGCGCTGGGCGGCCCGCGAGGCGTAGCTCAGATGGACGGCCAGCACCTTCCCGACGGCGTCGATCATGGACTCGTCGACCGGTACGGTCCGAACTGCGCCCTGCTCGCCGGTGTCTACTTCGGGATTCTGCTCCAACGCCACGGTTCCTCCTGTGATGTACGAAATCGTATACGATCTATCATGCCCTGTGGACCACATCACGTCAAGGGGATCAGGGGTGTGGAATGAACCTGTTGGAGACGGCGCAAGGCCGCCCGGTAGCCGGGCGGCCTTGCTGTCCTTCAGGGGTGGGGCGTTAGCCGTTGATGAACTCCACGGCCGCCTGCTTATACGCACGCGAGGTCACCGCATTGGCGTGGGTGCGCACCGGCAGGATCAGCTCCTGGACCTCGGCCCCGGGACCCTGGTGCTCCTGGGCCAGCTGAACGAGCGTCGGCAAGGTCGCCGCCAGTTCGTCGCGTTCGCCGGCCACCAGCAACACCGGCATCGAGGGCACGGCCTCCGCGGGGTCGAAGGGCTCGGATTTGATGGCCTCGATCAGGGACAGCATCGAGAACATGTTGTTCGTGGGCACCAGCTGGGCCATGCGCACCAGCTCCGCCGTCGTGGGGTCCCCGATCTCGGAACCGCCGGCGAGGTGCTCCCGGGCCGCGTCGAGGTCGAAGGTCGCCAACGGGTCGTTGCTGGCCGGCCCGCCGAGCACCACCCGGCGCACCAGTTGGTCCTGGGTCCCGGCGAACTCCCAGGCCAGACGTGAGCCCAGCGAGTAGCCCAACACGTCCACCCCCGAGTCTGGATCCCCGTCGGCCAACGGCCTGACGTGCTGGTCCTGCAGGATCTGCAGGAGCTCCGCACGGATCCGGCTGGGGGTGTAGGCATCGAGGTCATCCGGGGCGGGGCTGAGCCCGTGACCCGGCAGATCCACGGCAATGACCTTGCGACCGGCGTCGTTCAGGGCGGTGATCCACCCGGTGGCGACCCAGTTCAGTTCGGTGGAGGAGGCGAATCCGTGGATGAGCAGGACCGGGCGGGAGGCCGAGTCGTCCCCGGCGGAGAAGATCCGCACGGCCAGGGAATTCTCGGTGCCCTCCACCCGGTGTTCCGCCTCATGATGTGCGGTGGCCGGCCGGTCCGCGCCGGTGTTTTCGACCGGGGCCACGATCAGTCCTCGTCCAGGTTGGCGCTCAGACGCACCCGGCGCTTCGGGGCGGCTTCCTTGGGTACGGTGCCCACGATGCCTGCGGTGTCGTCGGGGACCTCGAAGACGATCAGGTCCTCGCCGACGTTGATCGTGTCGCCGGGCTCGCCGTGGATGCGCAGCACCTTGCCGGCCTGCGGGGACGGCAGCTCCAGCGAGCTCTTGGTCGTTTCGACCTCGACGAGCGGCTGGTTGCGCTCGACCTGGTCGCCGACGGCCACCAGCCATTCGAGCACGGTCGCGTCGATGAGGCCTTCACCCAGATCGGGCAGCGGGAAGGAAATTTCAGCCACGGCGGTACTCCAATACTCGTTGAATGCCGAACAGGATGCGGTCGATGTTGGGGATGTACTCGTCCTCCAGGTCACCTGAGGGATACGGTACGTCGAAACCGGTCACCCGCTCAACGGGTGCCTTGAGCACCCCGAAGCAGGACTCGGAGACCAGCTGGGCGACTTCGGCGCCCAGCCCCGCGGTCCGCGGGCCCTCATGGACGACGACGGCGCGTTTGGTCTTGGAGACCGAGGCGGCCAGACCGGCGGCGTCGATGGGCTTGAGCCAGCGCAGGTCCAACACCTCGATGCTGATCCCGTCCTCTTCGGCCAGTTCGGCGACCTGCAGGCAGCGGGCGACCATGGCGCCCCAGGCAATGAGGGTCAGATGGCGGCCTTCGCGGGCGATGACCGAGCCCTCCAGGTCCCCGGGGTTCTCGGTGTCGACCTCGCCCTTCTGCCAGTAGCGGGACTTCGGCTCCATGAACATGACCGGATCGGGCATGAGGACCGACTTCTTCAGCAGGTGGTACGCCTGGTGCGGGGTCGAGGGGGAGACGACCTTGAGCCCGGGGACGTGGGCGAAGAGCGACTCGAGGGACTCGGTATGCATTTCGGGGGCGCGGATGCCGCCGAAGGAGGGCACGCGCAGGGTCACCGGCATCGGCAACGTCCCGCGGGAACGGTAGTTCATCCGGCCCAGCTGGCAGACGATCTGGTTGATCGCCGGGTAGGCGAAACCGTCGAACTGTACTTCGGGGATCGGATGCCAGCCGGCCATGGCCAGCCCGATGGACATGCCCAGGATGCCGGATTCGGCCAGCGGGGTGTCATAGACGCGGGTGCTGCCGTGTTTGGCCTGCAGCCCGTCGGTGATGCGGAAGACGCCGCCGAGGCCGCCGACGTCCTCGCCGAAGATCATCGAGCGCGGGTCTTCGGTCAATAGTTCGTCCAGGCCGCGGTTCAGGGCCTTTTGCATGGACATTTCGACGACGGTGTTCTCCATCGGACGCTCCTGCACGGTTGCGGTGGCCGGGTTAGACATGTTCGGATTCCTCTCGCCAGTTCGCGGCCTGGGCTGCTAGTGCTTCGGTGGGTTCCTGGAAGACGAAGTCGAACATCTCCGTGCCCGGGCGGGCGTCGAGAGCGTCGACTCCGAGGCGGACCTGCTCGACGAATTCGCCGGCCTGCTCGCTGATGTCGGCTACCGTCGCGTCATCGAGGGCGCCTGCTTCACGCAGGGTCGCTTCGAGGCGGTTCAGCGGGTCCTCGCCGCCGTCACGACGTTCATCGTCCAGGCTGCGGTAACGGCCCGGGTCATCGGAGGTGGAGTGCGGTCCGCGGCGGTAGGTCATGGCCTCCACCATGGCCGGACCGTTGCCTGCCCTGCCGTGTTCGACGGCGGCACGTACGGCGCGGACCACGGCGACGACGTCGTTGCCGTCGACCTGGATCGAGGGGATCGCGTAGCCGGCCCCGCGCGCGGCAACGGAGCCGCCGGCGACCTGGCGTTCGGTGGGAACCGAGATGGCCCAGCCGTTGTTCTGCGTGAAGAAGACCACCGGGGCCTTGTAGACCGAGGCGAAGTTCATGGCCTCGTGGACGTCGCCCTGCGAACTGGCGCCATCACCGAAGTAGGTGAGCGCGACGTTGCCGGTGCCATCGACGGTCTGTCCGTGGGCCCAGCCCACGGCGTGCAGCACCGAACCGGCGACGACGGCCTGGATGGGTGCCACATGGGTTTCGGCGGGGTTCCACAGGCCACCATGCCAGGAGGCCTTATGGGTGGACATGTACTCGACCATGTCGACCCCGGCGGCCAGGGCGACGCCCATTTCGCGGTAGGTGGGGAAGGCGAAGTCGCGGGCGGAGTCCAGCGCGTAGGCGCTGCCCACCTGGGCTGCTTCCTGGCCCAGTTCCGGGGCGTAACCGGGCAGGATGCCCTGTCGCTGCCAGGCGATGGCGGCGACATCGAGCTGCCGCGTGCGCACCATCAGGGAATACAGCTTCAGTAGTTCATCGGTGCCGAGCTCGTCGGCGTGCGGCTCAAGCCGGGGTGCATCGGTCATGTTCGACTCCCTGGGGGTGTGGTTCGGTGGACTTGCTCCGACCGTAATGACCCGGAAGTTCATGCGCAATACGCCGATGGTTGGACCAACAATCTGCGCAGAGTGTCTATAGTTAAGAATGATCAACTGTGCACATTGTATAGCTAGGAGGGGTTAGTGAAGATCGACGAATTGGACGCCAGGATCCTGGAGGAGTTCTCCTCGGACCCACGGATGTCGGTCCTGGAGGCCTCCCGGACCCTGGGGGTCGCCCGGGCCACGGTGCAGTCGCGGCTGGATAAGCTCACCCGTGAAGAGGTGGTCACCGGCTGGGGACCGCACCTTTCGGCCGAGGGGCTCGGATACCCGGTGCGCGCCTACTGTTCCCTGGTGATCCACCAGGATGCCGGTCACGACGGTGTGGCCGCCGCCCTGTCCGAGGTCCCCGAGGTGCTCGAACTCCAGACCGTCTCGGGCGAGTCCGACCTGATGGCCACCATCGTGGCCACGTCCAACGACGACCTGCAACGGGTCCTGGACGCGATCATTGCCACCCGGACCGTGCTGCGCAGTTCCTCGCTGGTGGTGCTGAACTCGCCCATCGCCCTACGCATGCTGCCGTTGGCCCGCGCCGCCGCCCAACGGGGCTGAGCCCTGAGGGGCCGGTGGCGGCTTAGGCCACCGGCCGCTCCAGCCCCAGATGCCCGCGCAGGGTGTCGGTCGAGTATTCGGTGCGGTAGAGCCCCCGACGTTGCAACACCGGCACCACCCGGTCCACGAACTCCTCCAGGGAGTCAGGCAGCATCGGCGGCATCAGGTTGAAGCCATCGGCGGCCCCCGAAACGAACCAACGTTCGATGGAGTCGGCCACCTGCTCCGGGGTCCCCACCATCGTGCAATGGCCGCCTCCTGCGGCCAACCGGCCCAGCAGTTGCCGCACCGTGGGACGTTCGGCCTCCACGATGCGCAGGATCGTGGCGTACCTGCCCTGCGGGCCGGTGAATTCACTCGCCGGTGGCAGGGTCGGAACCGGTGCGTCGAGGTCCCAGTCGCGGCAATCCTGCCCGATGAACATCCCCAGCTGGGCCAGCGACTGTTCGGTGGGCAGCAGGGCGTCCACCTCGGCCTGCCCGGCCAGCGCCTCGGCCTCGGTGGACCCCAGGAAGGTGACCAGGCCGGGCATGATCGCGACCTTGGACGGGTCCCTGCCTTCGGCGGCAATGCGCCGCTTCAGGTCCGCGTAGTAGTCCTGTCCACTGGCCAGATCGTAGGCCACCGCATAGATGCCCTCGGCATGGCGTGCCGCCAGCTGGCGGCCGGACTCGGAGGCCCCCGCCTGGAACAGGACCGGCCGGCCCTGCGGGCCCCGGGGCACGTTCAGCGGCCCGTCGACGCTGAAATGCTCGCCGTCGTGGTTGATGGGTCTGACTTTCTCGGGATCGGCGAAAAGCCCTTCCCTGTCGGCCAACACGGCGTCGTCGGCCCAGGAATCCCATAGTCCCAGCGCGACGTCGATGAACTCGGCCGCCCGGGCATAACGCTCGGGGCTGGCCGGCATGGCATCCATTGAGTGGTTGCGTGCCTCGGCGTCGAACATCGAGGTCACCACGTTCCACCCGATGCGCCCGGCGCTGATGTGGTCCAGCGACGCGAGCATCCGTGCCGCGTGGTACGGGGTGTAGAAGGTGGTGGAGACGGTGGAGATCAGCCCGATGCGGCTGGTGTTCCGTGCCATGGCGGCCAGGACCGTCAACGGTTCGAAGAACCACCGTGGACCCACTGACGGATTCCCTGCCGAATGCCCATCGGCGAAGAACACCGCGTCGAACAGGCCACGTTCGGCGGTTTGGGCCAGGCGTTCGTAGTGGTCGATGTCCCCCAGCTGTTCGACCGCTGAGCCCGGGTGGCGCCAGGCGGCCTGGTGGTGCCCGCAGGCGTTGAGGAAGGCGTTGAAATGCAGTTGGCGTGGTGCCGTGTCGGTGGTGTGTGCGCTCATCTCTAGTTCATCACCAGTCCGCCGTCGACCACCAGGTTCTGTCCGGTGACCGCACGGGCCCAGGGGGAGGCGAAGAACAGGATGGCGTCGGCGAATTCGGCGGGGGTGGTCACCTTGCGCAAGGGGGTGGAGGAGGCGATGAAGTCGAAGACCTCCTCGGGGGTGGCGGCGCTGGCATCGGTGGTCCGCAGCAGGCCGCCGGAGACCATGTTCACCGAGACCTCGTGTTGGCCCAGATCGGCGGCGAGTGTGCGGGTCAGCGCCAACAGGGCGGCCTTGGAGGCGGTGTAGTCGTGGTACGGGACCACCGGGTTTTGGAAGAGGTTGGTGCCGATGTTGATGATCCGCCCGAAGCCGTGTTCACGCATTCCCGGCAGGGCGGCCTGGGCGGTGTTCAGGGCGCCGCGGACACTGCCGGAGAACTGGGTGGTGAACTCCTCCCACCCAATGTCTGCGGCCGAGGAGCGGGCCTCGCCGTTGAAGGAGAAATCGGCCAACGCGTTGTTCACCACGGTGGTCACGGGGGAACCGAAATGGGCCTGGGCGGTCTCGAGCATGGTGGCGACCTGTGCCGGATCGGTGACATCCGCCTGGACGGCCAGGGCGCGGTCGGGCCCTAGGGTGGAGGCGAGCTCCTGGGCGGCCTGGGCGGATTGCCGGTAGTTGATGATGACGCGGGCGCCTTGCCCGGCGAAGGCCGTCACGATGTGACGGCCCAGACCGCGGGCGCCTCCGGTGACGAGGACAAGCTGGTCGGAGAGGTTCATCTGGTCTCACTTTCATGGCTGCCGAGGGCAGGGGGTGGTGGAAATGGCGAGGGGGCCCCGGAGGCGGAGTCGCCCGGGGAGAGTAGGGAATGGCGCGGCAAGCACTGTGGGCAGCATCGTTCACGTGCTGTCCTGCCCGACGGCGGAGAGCAGGCTTCGGGCAGGATTCTTGGTTGCGGTGCAGCTGGTGGGCAGACGCTAAACGCCTGGCCGGGCGGGTCCTGGACAAGCCGCCGGACGCCAGGGCGGACGCAACCGGGACAAGCTGGTACCGGGCAGTGGGGCAGCGGTCCGGCAGGACCTTCCAAAATGGGGGTCTAGGTGGAGAAACACCTGCAACATCCCTTCGCTAGTTCGAACTAGATCAGGTTCAACGGGTGTTCTCTCAGCCAGGAAATCGTGGCACCCCGTGTCACTGCACCACAGCCTACACACGTGACGTGGCGATTCGACAACTTCGTGTCCCCGTGTACAGTCTGTGCTGAACACGGGAGTCCGGTGAGCCGGGCTGAGAGGAAGCTGATCAAGCTTCGACCGTCGAACCTGATCTGGGTCATGCCAGCGCAGGGAGGCAAAACTCTGAATCCCGTGCCCTGTTCACTCAACGGAAGGGGCACGACAGTGCACTCGACAACGCCGCCATCCACCACGCCAGTACCGGCGCGGGGACGCTTTTCCTTCGACCTCAAGGACCTGGTGCTCATCGTGGTCCTGGGGGTCGTCTTCGGGTTCCTCTACTGGGCCCTGGTCCAGGCATCGGCCGGGCTGACCCTGCTGATGGGCCCGTTCGGGGACCTCTCCTCGCATCTACTCTTCGGCGGGTGGCTGATCGTCGCCCCGATCGCCGTCGCCGTCATCAGACGCCCCGGCGCCGGGATCCTGGCCGAGGTCATCGCCGGCGGGGTGGAAGTCGTTTTCCTCGGTTCAACGGCGGGTCCGATGCTCTTCCTCGTGGCCGCCATCCAGGGTCTGGGCAGCGAACTGCCCTTCGCCCTGCGCCGATACCGGTCCTTCAGCTGGGGCGTGTACGCCTGCTCGGGGCTGCTCGGGGCCGGGCTGGCCTTCGCCGTCTCGGCCTTCCGCTTCGGATGGTACGGGCAGGACTTCTTCGTCATCCGGCTCGTCGTCCAACTGCTGTCCGGTCTCATCCTCGGCGGGCTGCTGGCCCGCCGGACGGTCAACGCCCTGGCGAAGACCGGCGTGGTGGACAACTACGCCATCGGACGCGATCTGCCCACCACCGGGGGAGCATGAAACCGGTGGGCGCGGCGGTGATCGCGCTTCAGGAGGCCACGGTGCACTACCCCCGGCGGGCGGCACCGGTGCTGCAGGAGGTGTCGCTGGGCCTGGACGCCGGGGAGCAGGTCATCATCCTGGGCCCCTCGGGGGCCGGGAAATCCACGTTGCTGCAGCTGATGACCGGGGTCATCCCGCATTCGGTGGCGGCCCGCACCACCGGCCGGGTCCTCGTAGCCGGCCAGGACACCGCCCACAGCAGTGTTGCCGAGCTCTCCCGGACCGTGGGCGTCCTGGCCCAGGACCCCGAATCGGCGATGTGCATGCCCGATGTGGACCGGGAGATCGCCCTTCCACTGGAAAACCATGCGGTGGCCCCACCCCGGATCGACGCCCTGATCGACGCGGCGCTGGAACACATCAACGGAACCGGGCTGCGAGGCAGATCCACCCGGCAGCTCTCCGGCGGTGAAGGCCAACGGGTGGCCCTGGCGGCCAGCCTGGTCGCGGAGCCCCCGGTGCTGTTGCTCGACGAACCCACCTCGATGCTCGACGCCGAGGGCATCTCCTCGGTGCGCCGGGCCATCGACCGGGCCGTGGAAACGCGCGGCCCCGCCGTCGTGCTGGTGGAACACCGCATCGACGAGTACGCGGGAAGCGACGGCGTCGCGGGGCTCCCTGCCCGGGCCATCGTGCTCGATGCCGCAGGAACCCTGCTGGCGGACGGCCCCACGCCGACCGTGCTGGAGCAGTGGTCCAGACGGTTGGTGGCTGCGGGGTGCTGGACACCGCTGGACACCGAACTGCAGGCGGCCTTCGGCACCGGGGGAGGGCTGGCCTGCCCGATCATCCGGGACCGACTGCTCGGGTGGGCGCAGGACCGGCCCACGGTTCCGGCACCGTCCCGCGGCGGGGTCGTCCTATCCGCGCGGGGACTCTCGGTCACCCGGGCCCCGGCATCGGCCAGGAAACGCCGGCGCGACCCGGAAACCATCACCGCCCAGCTGGAAGGCATCGACCTGGAACTGCATTCCGGGGAGATCACGGCCCTGCTGGGCGCCAACGGGACGGGCAAGACCAGTTTGTTGCTCGCGTTGGCCGGGCTGCTGCAACCACTAGCCGGCACAGTGACGGGGGACCGCCCCGGGCTGGTGTTCCAGAACCCCGAACACCAGTTCGTGGCCTCCACGGTCCGCGAGGAGATCGGCCATGGCCTGCCCGCGGTCATCAATGGTCGTCCCGCCGATGAGCGGATCGAGGCCCTGCTGGCCGAACACCGGCTGACCCATCTGGCGGAGGCCAACCCCTTCCGGCTCTCGGGCGGGGAAAAGCGCCGGCTCAGCGTCGCGGCCATGCTCGCCCATTCGCGCGCCACCCTGCTGGCCGACGAACCGGGCTTCGGGTTGGATCGCAAGGCCACGATCTCGATGATGACAGCCTTCCGGGACGCCGCGGCCGAGGGGCAGTCGATCCTGTTTTCCAGCCATGATCTGCGCAGCGTCGCCACCCTGGCCCATCGGGGGATCGTCATCGCCGGGGGCACGATCATCGCCGAGGGGCCGATCTTCGAGGTGCTGGGCGACCGGGGGGTGCTGTCCCGGGCCGGGATCGTGCTGCCCCCGTTGCTGGACTGGCTGGTGGAGGTCGAGGACCGCCCGGAGGCGATCAGGGCCATCCTGGACGGGCTGGATCGGGAAGTCTCCCCGGTGCCCGGGATGCAGGTGCAGTCGTGAGCGCGGGCCCCCTGCCCTGGGTGAACACGGCCACGCCGTTGGGGCGGCGCAACCCCACGATGAAGCTCGCCGTGTTGTTCGTGGTCTCCTTCGCACTGCTGTTCGTCTTCGATCCGCTGACCCCCGCCCTGCTGTATCCGTTGGCGCTGGCCGCCGTGCTGATCTGGGGCCGGCCCTCACCCCGGATGCTGCTGCTGGCCCATATCCCGTTCCTGGGGTTCGCCCTCGGGATGCTCATGATCAACGCCATCACCCGGCCGGGGGAGGAACTGTTCACGGTCCTGGGCCTGCAGGCCAGCGTCGAAGGGGTGACCCTGGGTGCCTCCCTGGCGTTGCGCACCTTCGTCCTGGGGGTGCTGTCGATCGGTTTCGTCTTCTCCACCGACGCCGTGGCCCTGACCGACAGCCTGCATCAGCAGGCCCGGCTGGGCCCACGGCTCTGTCATGCGATCCTCGCCGGGTACCAGATGCTCCAGGACATGCCCGGCACCTGGCAGACCATCCGGCAAGCCCAATCCGTGCGGGCCCCCGCGCCGGCCCCGGGGGTGCGCCGGCCCGGGATCCGGGAGTTCGGCCACGCTGCCTTCTCACTGCTGGTGGTCTCGCTGCGCCGGGGGGAGCGCATGGCCCAATCCATGGAGTCCCGCGGCCTGGGGTTGGCTCCGAGAACCGTCTGGAAGCCCATCCGGGTCGAACGAACCGACTGGATCATGGCTTTCGGTGTGCTCACCGTTTTGGTGGTGGTGTTGGGTCTCGGCGTCACCGGTGGCTGGATCAGGGGCTACTCGGCACTCTGGGGGTGAGCCCGGGCTCGGATCATGGCCCACACGCCCATCCCCGCTTGGTAGGCTGCTGGCCTTGTCCACGGTGAGAGGAATAGAGGCATGAGCCAGGACCCCAATGCCTTCGGCAGCACGGCGCGGGCGATGAACAACCGGGCGACCAAGGCCAAGAAGCTCGCCCGGTTCCTCTGGGATCGGCACCTCGGGCCCGAGGAACTGGCCGAGTACACGGATCAGGAACTGCGTTCCATTGCCCGCGATGCCGGAGTGCATCCGCCATCGACCGGGGAAACCTGGGAGGCGACCGCCGAATTGCTCGCCGCGCAGGAGCAATGGCTGGAGAAGCATCCGGACCATCCCCTGGGTGAACGACACTTCTTCGCCGAAGGATGGAAGTTCGAGCCCGGGTTCGGCGGCTGAACGACCCAACCCTGCGACGGGGAGTTTTTAATCGGCCCGCCGCCGGGATCCGAGTATCCGTGCGGGGAAAACACGTGTTTCGGCCACGAAAGGCAAGAGGGCCCCTCGCTGGTTCCCCGCCCGGCCGGGCCCTAGCGTGGGAGCAGGGCAGGCGTCGCCGCGGCCGGTGTCTCCACGGAGACCAACATGAACTCGCACCCATGTCCCCGGCAGCGGGCGGCGTCAGGGCGATGGCAGGTTGCGCCTCGCTGACACCCCGGCCCACCGCGACCGAACCCATGACCCAGGCAGGGGCGGGGATCAGGATGGCGGTGGCCGGGGTGCCGCCTCGGCGGGGGCCGCTGCAGTAGCCTCGACACCATGAGCGCGCCACGCAGTCCCGGACGGTTGCGCCGGCATGGCCCGTTCGTCCGATTCTGGGCCGCATCCACCGTCTCGGACTTCGGCACCTACGTCACCTCCGTCGCGCTCGCCGTCCTGGTCCTGGTGACCTTGGATGGAAACGCGCAGGACCAGGGGTGGGTCAGTGCCGCGCGGTGGGCGCCGTATCTGATCTTCGGGCTCGTGGCCGGGATCTGGGTGGATCGCTTCAGTCGACGCAGTGCCCTCATGGTCGCCGACCTCGGTCGGGCGGTCCTCCTGGGGGTGCTGTGCCTCGGAGGGGTGTCGGGATGGCTGTCCGTTCCCGCTGTCGTTGCGTTGGTCTTCGGCTTCGGGGTTCTGTCGCTGGTGGGCGATGCCGCCTACCAATCCTTCATCCCGCAGCTGGTGCCGCGGAAGTTGTTGGTCAGGGCCAACGTCCGTCTGGAGCAGAGCGGCACGGTGGCCCAGACCATCGGAGCTGCGGTGGCGGGCGGCCTGGTCGCCGTGCTCACGGCGCCCTGGGCCCTGCTGCTCGACGCCGGAAGCTTCCTGTTCTCAGGAATCGTGGTGGCCACTCTGCCCGGACGCCCTGCGGGGAATGACAGTGTCTCCAAGGACCGCGGGAAGGGGCCGAGCCTACGCTCGCGGGTGGCCGAATCGGTGCGTTGGCTCTATGGGCACCACTACTTGGGTCCACTGGCCTGGAGCACGCATGTGTGGTTCATCGGATCGGCGATAGTGGGCACGGCCCTGCCGGTGCTCATCCTGCAGGCTGCCGGGCTGGGTCCCCTCGATCTGGGGGTGGTTCTGAGCTGCGCGGGTGTCGGAGCAGTGGTGGGTACCAGCGTCTCCGCCCGGTGTGGAGAACGGTGGGGGACGGGCCGCGTCGTCGTCCTGGCCCGTGGTCTCGAGGCCCTCTCCGTGGTGGCTTTGGCCCTCATCGCCTCGCTACTGCCGCAACTGTCGCCCGCCTCCGGGGGGCGGGTCGCCCTCTTGGTGTGCCTGGGGGCGGCACAGCTGCTTTGGGGTGTGGCCATGGGGGCCGAAAGTCCATTGGAGATGGGCTTCTGGCAGGGACTGACACCCGATGCGATGATCGCCCGGATGACGTCGGTCCGCCGTTCGGCCAACCGCGGGATGATCGTTCTCGGGGCCCCTGTGGGCGGGTTCATCGCCACCGTGGCGGGTGTTGGTGCTGCCTTGTGGGTCGCCGCGGGATTCATTGCCGCAGGCATGATGCTGCTGGCCGTCTCTCCCTTCCGCACCGTACGGATCGAAGAGGTCCTGCTCGACGACGACGATGTGGCCGGCCGGTAGAGGGCGGAGACCGGAGCCCAAAACCCGCGTCATGGGTGTTGGAAATGCCCGGACACCCACGTATGCTGACTTATTGTCACTTCGACAATAACTCGGAACTGCGTCGGGAAGGAGCCGGAATGGAGTTCGCCAATGTCTCCGAACGCCAGGCCATGAGCCCGGAACTGGCTGTCTCGACGGTGATCTTCGCCCTGCGGGACGAGGCCGACGACGGCGAGGCGGTCGGCAGGCCCACGCTCTGGCTGCCGCTGATCCGCAGGACCCGCGAACCCTACCGCGGTCAATGGGCGCTGCCGGGTGGTCCGCTGGGGGCCCGGCAGACGTTGCAGGATGCCGCCGCAGCGAACCTACGGGCCACCACCGGTCTGGCCCCCAGCCACCTCGAACAGCTCTACGCCTTCGGCGGGCTGGACCGGTCCCCGGCCCACCGGGTCGTCTCGATCGTGTATTGGGCCCTGGTCCGGGAAGACGACGAGCAAGGTACCGAAGCCGCCCCCGTCGCCGGCGGGGCCCCGACACACCGGGAGCGGCTGCTGAAGGACCCCAACGTGGCCTGGTTCCCGGCCCGCGACGACGCCGTCATCGAGGCCCTGGCCTTCGACCATGCCGAGATCGTCCGCTACGCCCTGTGGCGGCTGCGGAACAAGGTCGAATACGGATCCATCGCCCACCGCTTCCTGGGCCCACGCTTCACCCTGGCCCAGGTCCAGGAGGTCTACGAGGCCGTCCTGGATCGCCGCCTCGACGCCGCGAACTTCCGCCGCCACCTGCGCGGAGCCCCCGGCATCGAGGCCACCGACGAATACCTGCACGGGGGCAAGCACCGCCCACCGCGCCTGTACCGGTACGCGGGGGACACCGCCGCGGTACCGCAAGAGAACACCAACACGGAAGAACAACGGGATAGATCATGACCAGTGTCAACAACACCATCGCCCAGCTCACCCTGACCCCGGTCGGGGACACCGCGGACTCGGGGGTCTGCACCTCCGATCAGGTGAAATCCCCCTGGGACCTCGACACCGGGCTGCCCTCCTACGGCCCCGGCTCCTCGATGGATGACGTCGCCCCTGAGGACACCCCGCAACAGGGGGTCATCCCCGAGAAATACCGCACCGCCGACGACGCCGAACTCGACGAACGCATCCGTGCGGCCCAGGAGACCCTGGGCGAGCGGCTGGTGGTGCTCGGACACTTCTACCAGCGCGACGAGGTCGTGCAGTACGCGGACTTCATCGGGGACTCCTTCCAGCTGGCCAACCAGGCGCTGAACCGCGAAGAAGCCGAATACATCGTGTTCTGCGGGGTCCACTTCATGGCCGAGACCGCCGACATCCTCTCGAAGGACGCGCAGAAGGTCATCCTGCCCAACCTGGCCGCCGGCTGCTCCATGGCGGATATGGCCGATGAATCCTCCGTGGAGGAATGCTGGGAACAGCTCGAGGAGATCTACGGCACCGAAGCCGACTCCGAGGGGCGGGTCCCCGTCATCCCGGTGACCTACATGAACTCCTCCGCGGCGCTGAAGGCCTTCGTGGGACGCAACGGGGGGATCGTATGCACCTCCTCCAATGCCACGACCGTGCTCGAATGGGCGTTCGAACGCGGCCAGCGGGTCCTGTTCTTCCCCGACCAGCACCTGGGCCGCAACACCGCCAAGGCGCTGGGCATCGACCTGGAGCAGATGCCGCTGTGGTCCCCGGCCAAGCCGTTGGGCGGGAACACCCCCGAGGCGCTCCAGAACGCGAAGGTCCTGCTCTGGCACGGCTTCTGCTCGGTGCACCGCAGGTTCAACACCGGCCAGATCGACAAGGCGCGTGCCGAATACCCGGGGGTGAACGTCATCGTCCACCCCGAATGCCCCATGGAGGTCGTCGACGCCGCCGACTCGGCAGGATCCACCGACTTCATCCAGAAGGCCGTCGCCGCCGCCACCGAGCCGACCACCTTCGCGATCGGCACCGAGATCAACATGGTCAACCGGCTCGCCGACCAGTACCCGCAGCACACCATCTTCTGCCTGGACCCGGTGATCTGCCCCTGCTCGACGATGTACCGGATCCACCCGGGCTACATCGCCTGGGTCCTGGAGGAACTCGTCGCCGGACGCGTGGTCAACCAGATCTCCGTCCCCGCAACCGATGCCGCCAACGCCCGGGTGGCCCTGGAACGGATGCTGGCGGCTAAACCGTGAGGAAGCCGCTGGAACTGGCGGTCGTCGGATCGGGGGTCGCCGGGCTCTATGCGGCGATCACCGCCGTCGAACACGGCCACCGGGTCACCCTGCTCACCAAGGACGCCCTGGCCGATTCGAACAGCTGGTACGCCCAGGGCGGGATCGCCGCCGTCGGACCCCGGGGGACATCCCGCGGGGATCAGGTGGCCAGCCATATCGAGGACACCCTCACGGCAGGGGCACGGCTGAACGACCCGGCCGCCGTGAGGGCTCTCTGCTCCTCCGCCTGGGGGCATATCGAAGCCCTGATGGCACTGGGCACCGACTTCGACGCCGAACCCTCCGGGGAGCATCCGGCCCTGGGGCTCGAAGCCGCCCACACCCACGCCCGCATCCTGCACGCCGGCGGGGACTCCACCGGGAAGGTGATCGCCTCGGCGCTCATTGACCTCTGCCGCCGGCTCGCCGGGCAGGGACGCCTGGAGATCCTCGAACACGCCTTCGTCACCGACCTGGTGGACGACGCCGGGGTGGTCACCGGCCTGCGGTACCTCCAGGGGGCAGAGGCCATCCGGCTCGAGGCCGACGTCGTGCTCCTGGCCACCGGGGGGATCGGCTCGCTGTACGGATGGACCACCAACCCCGCGGGGGCCACCGGCGACGGGGCCGCCCTGGCGTGGCGGGCCGGAGCCCTGATGGTGGATGCCGAATTCGTCCAGTTCCATCCGACCCTGGTCCGTGCCGGCAGGTTCATGGTCTCCGAAGCCGTCCGGGGGGAGGGTGCGATACTGATCGACGGTGACGGGCACCGCTTCATGACCGGGGTGCACCCGGCGGCCGAACTGGCGCCCCGCGACGTCGTGGCCCGGGCCATCCACCACGTCCACGCCACGGGAGGACAGGTGTTCCTGGACGCCCGGGCCGTGGAGGACGCGAAGGGGCAGGGGTATCTGGCCCGCCGGTTCCCCTCCATCACCACCCGTCTGGCCGCCCTGGGCCTGGACCTGGCCGCCGCACCGGTCCCGGTCACCGAGGCCCAGCACTACTGGATGGGCGGGGTCCATGCCGACGGGTGTGGACGCACCACCGTGCCCGGACTGCGGGTGGCAGGGGAGGCGGCCTGCACCGGAACCCACGGGGCCAACCGGCTGGCCTCCAACTCGCTGCTCGAAGCACTCGTCCACGGCTTCGGAGCGGCCTCCTCCCTGGGGGCCGACGACGCCGGGGAGGCCTGCACCCCCACCGCGATCGATTATGTGTTCGAACTCAGTGACGGGGCCACCGATCCCGCGGCGGCACCGCTGAGCCTCGAAGGGCTCCAGGAGTTGGCCACCGCCCGGCTGGGGGTCGAACGCACCGGGGAGGGACTGGCCAAAGCCGTGGCTACACTGACCGCCGCGCCCTCGGGCCCGGGAGCAAGGACACGGGAGGAGGCCGAACTGGGCCACCTGATCACCGTGGGGCGCCTCATCGCCGAAGCCGCGCTGGCCCGCACCACCTCCATCGGCGCCCACTACCGCACCGATGCCCCGCCACCCACCGCCGCACCCCGACGGGTCCGCACCGGCTTCGTCCGGGCCACCCGGACACCCACACCTGATACCTCCGCCGGGACGGGCAGCAACGACCTGCTGCTGACCGGCAGCCCCAACCCCTGAGGAACGAATGACCACCCTGCACCACGGCCCCACCACCGGGGCCCACTCTGCCGCTGTAGAGACACCCGAGCCGATGCCCGTGCCGCAACGTGTCATCGAGAGCCTCGTCGACGCGGCGCTCGCCGAAGACAACCCCACCGGGGACCTGACCGGGAACGTCCTGCTGCCCGTCCACGCCACGGCGACCGCCGACGTGATCGCCAGGGAACCGGGCATCGCCAGCGGCCTGGGCATCTTCTCGACCACCATGACCCGGACCGATCCGACCACCACCGTGGAATTCGCGCTCGCCGATGGGCAGGAGTTCGCCGCAGGGGACGTGCTGGCCACCGTGAGGGGATCGGCCCGTTCGGTGCTCGCCGGTGAACGGGTGGCACTGAACCTGCTCCAACGCCTCTCCGGGATCGCCACCCTGACCCGGGCCTTCGTCGACGCCGTCGCCGGCACCGGCACGCGGATCGCCGACACCCGCAAGACCACCCCGGGGCTGCGGGCCCTGGAACGCTACGCGGTGCGCTGCGGCGGCGGACACAACCACCGTGGCTCCCTCTCCGAGGCCGTGATGGCCAAGGACAACCACCTGGCCCTGCTGGGCACCGGGGCCGAGCTGACCGCCGCCCTGCGTGCCGCCCGCGCCCGGCTCGGACACACCGTGCACTTCGAGGCGGAGATCGACGGGCTCGACCAGCTCGAAGCTGTCCTGGCCGCCGGGGTGGATACGATCATGCTCGACAACTTCACCGTCGAAGACCTCGTCGAAGGGGTGCGACGGATCAACGGGGCCGCCTATGTGGAGGCCTCGGGGAACGTCACCCTGGATACCGTCGCCGCCTTGGCGGCCACCGGGGTCGACGTCATCTCCTCCGGAGCACTGACCCATTCGGTCCGGGCGCTGGACGTGGGACTGGACATGCGCCTCGGCGCCAGCCGGGCCCCCGGCACCCCGATTGCCGGCGCCCCTCAAGCGCAGGGCACGGTGCGGGCATGATCTATCTCGACGCCGCCGCCACCACCCCGGTCAAACAGCAGATCCTCGAGCTCGTCTGGCCGCTGATGGCCCGGGACTTCGGCAACCCCTCCAGCACCCACGGCATCGGGGAGACCGCGGCCCGGGCGCTGGACTACGCTCGCACCACGGCGGCCGGCACCCTGGGGGTGCGCACCGGGGACATTGTGTTCACCTCCGGTGGTACCGAGGCGAACAACCTGGCGATCATCGGTCTGGCCCTGGCCAACCCCCGCGGCAGACACGTCATCCGCTCGGGAATCGAACACTCCTCGGTCCGGGAGGCCTGCGACTACCTGCAGCGCCACCACGGGTTCACCATCGACATCGTCCCCGTGGGCCCCGGGGGACTGGTGGACCCCGCGGAACTCACCGCCCTGCTGCGGGAGGACACGACGCTGGTCACCGTCATGGCAGTGAACAACGAGATCGGCACCATCCAGCCCCTGCCGGAGATCTCCGCCGCCACCCATGCGGTGGGGGCGTTGATGCATGCCGACGTCGTCCAAGCGGCCGGCTGGCTGCCCATCGCCGAACTGGCCAGGGACCTGGATGCCCTCAGCCTCTCGGGACATAAGCTCGGCGGGATGAAGGGGGCCGGGCTGGCCATGATCCGCGGGAAACTGGCCCTGGAACCCGGGATCCATGGCGGGGGACAGGAACGCGGGCGCCGTTCGGGGACCGAGAACATCGCAGGAGCCGTCTCCACGGCCACCGCCCTACGGTTGGCGTCCTCCCAGGTGGAAGCCTTCGAGACGACCCGGGACCGGACCGAACAGCTGATCGATACCGTCCTGGACGGGCTCAACCACGGACGGGCCCCCGGGCAGGAAGCGGCACTGCTCACCGGGGACCGCGGGCGGCGGGTGCCGGGCATCGTGTCCTTCGTCTTTCCCGGGGCCAACGGGGAAACGATCCTGTTGGAGCTGGAACGCCGCGGGGTCATCTGCTCCTCGGGCTCGGCCTGCGCCGCTGGATCCACCGACCCCTCACCGGTCCTGCTGGGCCTGGGGCTCGACCCCGACGTCGCCCGCACCGCGGTGCGGCTGAGTTTCACCGCCGAGACCACCGAGGTGCAACTGAGCACCGCGGCCCGCGCCGTCGTCGCCGCGGTCCAGGCAGTCACCGACACGGCGCCGGCCCGCGTTGTCGCACGGCCCGAGGAGGCGTAAATTGAAAGGACCGGCCGTCTTCGGCGCATGAGGCGAGGCACGGGTCGGAATGGCACGACGAAGAGACCCCCCGGAACAGCCGGTCGCCTCTTCCACCGGTGGAAGGGAGCCTGCCATGGCAACGAAGGAAGCAACAACGAAAAGTCGTGACCGCACGGGAATCGTCTGGTTCGTGCTGGGGCTGGTGATCATCGCGATCTACGGCACCTCCGCAGTGCTGGTGCAGAACCCTTTCGTGGACCAGACGCACACCTCGCTCTGGCTCGGCGTCATCATCGGCCTGGTCATGGTCGTCTTCGGGCTCATCGGGATGACCAAGCGCCGCCACCCCGGCCACTACTAGGCCCCGCGGTTCCCGCCACCGACTGGTGGGGTCCCTAGCGGGCGGCGGCGACGTCGACCCGCCCATCCGCCACGGCCCACCGGTGGTCCAGGCGGACGTTCTCCAACAGCCGGCGGTCGTGGCTGACCAGCAGCAACGCCCCGGTATAGGACTCCAGTGCCTCCTCGAGCTGCTCGATCGCCGCCAGATCCAGATGGTTGGTCGGTTCGTCGAGCACCAGCAGATTGACTCCGCGGGCCTGCAACAGGGCCAGTGAGGCCCGCGTCCGCTCGCCCGGGGAAAGCTCCGAGACCAGGCTGGTGCTCTGGTCGGCCTTCAACCCGAATTTGGCCAGCAGCGTCCTGATCCCCGCGGGATCCATCGACGGGACGACCCGGGCGAACGACTCGCCCAGGGCCAGGCCGTCCTCCAGTTGCCCCCGGGCCTGGTCGATCTCTCCGATGGCCACGCTGGCCCCCAGGGACGCCGTCCCCTGATCCGGGGCCGTCCAGCCCAAGAGCAGCCGCAGCAGGGTCGACTTGCCGGCCCCATTGGGCCCGGTGATGCCGATCCGGTCGCCGGCGTTGACCTGCAGCGAGACCGGGCCGAGAGTGAATGAGCCCTGGGTCAACACCACGTCATTGAGCGTGGCCACCACCGATGAGGAGCGGGGGGCGGTGCCGATGGAGAACTGCAGTACCCATTCCTTGCGCGGCTCCTCCACCTCGTCCAAGCGGGCGATCCGCGACTCCATCTGCCTGACCTTCTGTGCCTGCTTCTCCGTGGACTCCATGCTGGCCCGACGACGGATCTTGTCGTTGTCCGGGGCCTTGCGCATCGCGTTGCGCACCCCCTGGGAGGACCATTCGCGCTGGGTCCGGGCCCGGGACACCAGCTCCGACTTCTTCTCCGCGAACTCCTCATAGGCCTCCCGGGCATGCCGGCGGGCCACCGCGCGTTCGGCCAGGTAGGCGTCATATCCGCCGTCGTACACCGAGACCTGCTGCTGCGGCAGGTCCAGTTCCACGATCCGGTTGACGCACCGGGAGAGGAATTCCCGGTCGTGGGAGACCAGCACGACGCCGGTGCGCAGTCCCCGCACGAAGGCCTCCAGTCGTTGGAGCCCCGCCAGATCCAGGTCGTTGGTCGGCTCGTCCAGCAGCACCAGGTCGAAGCGGGAGAGCAGCAGGGCCGCCAGGCCGACCCGGGCGGCCTGGCCCCCGGAGAGCGCCGTCATCACGGTGGAGGGGTCCAGTTCCAACCCCAGTTCGGCCAGCACCGGGGCGGTCCTGTCCTCGAGGTCGGCCGCCCCGGAGGCCATCCAGTGGTCGAAGGCCTCCGAGTAGGCGTCCTCGGCACCGCGGGCCCCGGTGGCCAGGGCTTCGGCGGTGGCTTCCATGGCCACGGTGGCCTGGGCGCAACCGGTCCGACGGGCCAGATGGTCGGCGATGCTCTCCCCGGGGCGGCGTTCGTGCTCCTGCGGCAGCCAGCCGATGAAGGCCCCGTCGGGGGAGGCGGTGACCGAACCGGAGCGGGGGGTGTCCAGTCCGGCGAGCAGGCGCAGCAGCGTGGATTTACCGGCCCCGTTGGCACCGACCACCCCGACCACGTCGCCGGGGGCGACGGTGAAGCTCAAACCGGAGAACAAGGTGCGGTGGGCAGGACCTCCAGCGAGGTCCTTGGCCACGAGATGGGCGCTCATCCACCCATTCTAGGGACGCGGCGGCCCGGGGGTGGACCGGGGGTGGACCGGGGGTCAGTCCCTGGCCTGGACGGAGGCCCCCAGTTTGCGGGTCAGCCGGGTCAATTCGGCGAATTCATCCACGGAGAGCCCGGATCCCATCACCTCGTGGATGTGTCGGACATGCTCGCGGCCGATCTCGCGTTGGATCCTGCGCCCGTCCTCGGTCAGCCGTAGCCGCATCGCCCGCTGGTCCACCGGGTCCACGGTCCGGGTGATGTACCCCTTGGCCTCGAGCCGGTCGACCATCCGGCTGAGGCTGGGTTGGCTGAGCAGGACGTCCTCGTTGAGTTCGCCCAACCGGATCCCGCCCTCGGGGCAGCGGTCCAGGGTGACGAGCACGTCGTATTCGCGCATCGTGAGTCGTTTGAAGGCCGGATGGCGTTGGAGCCGACGCATGATGGCCACCTGGGCCCGGAAAAGCGCTTCCCAGGCCTGCGTGGTTTCACGGAGGGTGGCGGGCCTAGACATGGGACTCCTCGAAGGTGGTGGCCGGCAGCGGGACCTCGTTGCGGGCGGTGGCCGGTTTGATGCCTGCCCGCCGCGCTGCCAGCAGGTTGGCGTGGGTCGGGGGTTCCGGATGGTCCGCGGGTTTGCGCCGGGCATATTCGGCCCGCAGCTCGGGCAGGACCCGCTCGCCGAACAGATCCAACTGGTTCAACACCGTCTTCAGGGGCAGACCGGCGTGATCGACCAGGAAGAGCTGGCGGTGGTAGTCACCGAAGTATTCCTGGAACGTGAGCGTCTTCTCGATCATCTGCTGCGGGCTGCCGACGGTCAAGGGCGTCTGGGCGGTGAAATCCTCCAGCGAGGGTCCGTGGCCATAGACCGGGGCCTTGTCGAAGTACGGGCGGAATTGTGCCACGGCGTCCTGCGAGTTTTCGGCCAGGTAGAACTGTCCGCCCAGGCCCACATAGGCCTGGTCGGCCCGGCCGTGGCCGTAGTGCTCGAAACGTTGCCGGTAGAGGCCGATCAGCTCCTGGTAGTGCTCCTTGGGCCAGAAGATGTTGTTGGCGAAGAACCCGTCACCGTAGTAGGCGGCGATCTCCGCGACCTGCGGGGTACGGATGGAACCGTGCCAGACGAAGGGGGCAACGGAATCCAGCGGACGCGGGGTGGAGGTGAAGTTCTGCAGCGCCGTACGGTGCTTGCCGGACCAGGAGACGTTCTCCTCGTCCCAGAGGCGGCGCAGCAGATGGTAGTTCTCCACGGTCAGTTCCACCGCATCCGCCGAGCTCTTGCCGAACCAGGGGTAGACCGGGGCCGTGTTCCCGCGTCCGAGCACCAGATCCGTCCGGCCGCCCGACAGATGCTGGAGCATCGCGAAATCCTCGGCGATCTTCACCGGGTCGTTCGTGGTGATCAGGGTCGTGGCCGTGGAGAGGGTGATGCGTTCGGTCAGAGCGGCGATATAGGCCAGCTCGGTGGTGGGGGAGGAGGAGAAGAACGGCGGGTTGTGGTGCTCGCCGATGGCGAAGACGTCCATCCCGATCTCTTCGACCTTCTTCGCGATCGCCACCATCGCGGTGATGCGTTCATGCTCGGTCGGCAGATGCCCGGTGGTGGGGTCCGCGGTGATGTCGCTGACCGAAAAGACGCCGATTTCCATGGTGCTCCTTCGTGGCTCCGGCTTTCAGTATGCCAGAAAATGTATGCGTATGCATGTAAGAACCACGGTGGTTTCCCCGGTATTCCCAGCGGTGCGGGGAGGCAGAGTGGCGGCGGCGCCGACCGGGGCGTTAACGAACGGTGGGACGGGCAGTACCCGTCCCACCGTCGCCGGCACTGTCCGGCTACTTCAGTCCGAGGGACTTGTTGGTGGCCGCGGTGACCTGGGCAAGCAGCTCGGGATTCTCATTGAGCTTGACGCCGAAGCTCGGGACGATCTCGGTGAGCTTGGACTCCCAGCCGGCGAAGTTCTGCGGGAAGCAGCGGCGCAGGACCTCGATCATGATCGGGGCAGCGGTCGAAGCGCCGGGCGAAGCGCCGAGCAGACCCGAGATCGACCCGTCGGCACTGGTGATGACCTCGGTGCCGAACTGCAGCACACCGCCGCGTTTCTTGTCCTTCTTGATGACCTGGACCCGCTGGCCGGCGGTGATCAGTTCCCAGCCATCGCCCGAGGCGTTGGGGTAGTACTCGCGCAGGGCCTCGTTCTTGGCCTCGCGGCTCTTGAGGACCTCGGTGACCAGGTACTTCACCAGGCCCAGGTTGTCCTTGGCGACGGCCAGCATCGGGATGAGGTTGCCCGGACGGACCGAGGCCACCAGGTCCATATAGGAACCTGATTTGAGGAACTTGGGAGAGAAACCGCCGTAGGGGCCGAACATGAGCGAACGCTTGCCGTTGACGAAGCGGGTGTCCAGGTGGGGCACCGACATCGGCGGGGCGCCGACGGAGGCCTGGCCGTAGACCTTGGCATGGTGGCGGGAGATGACCTCCTCGTTGGTGCTGCGCAGGAACTGCCCGGAGACCGGGAAGCCGCCGAAGCCGTGGGCTTCGGGGATGCCGGCGGCCTGGAGCAGATGCAAGGCGCCGCCACCGGCACCGACGAAGACGAACTTGGCGTTCACGGTGTGCTTGTCCCCGGTGGCCTTGTTCTTCACGGTCAGCGTCCAGCCGGCACCGTTGCGCTCCAGGCCGGTGACCTTATGGCCGAAGTTCAGGTCGACCCCGTCCTCACCGAGGTTGGCGATCAGCTGGCGGGTCAGCGACCCGAAGTCGACGTCGGTTCCGCCCATGATGCGCGATGCGGCGACATGCTCGGACGGGTTGCGCCCCTCGGCGACCAGCGGCGCCCATTCGGCGATCGTGGCGACGTCCTCGGTATGCTCCATTTCCTGGAACATCGGTTGCGTGCGCAGTGACTCGAAGCGGGTCCGCAGGTAGTCCACGCTCTTTTCGCCATGGACGAAGCTCATATGCGGCAGCGGGTTGATGAACGAGCTGGGCGTGGAGATGCGGCCCTGGTCCACCAGGTGGGAGTAGAACTGGCGGGAGACCTGCCACTGCTCGTTGATGCCCACGGCCTTGGCCGGGTCGACCTTGCCGTCGGCGCCGAGCGGGGAGTAGTTCAGTTCGCACAGGGCGGAGTGGCCGGTACCAGCGTTGTTCCAGGGGTCGGACGCCTCCTGGCCTGCCTGGTCGAGGTTCTCGAACAGGGCGACATCCCAGCTGGGCTCCAGTTGCTTGAGCAGCGTTCCCAGCGTTGCACTCATGACCCCACCGCCGATCAGGGCGATATCGACATTCGATGAGCTGGTTTGGCTCGGCACAGGATTCTCCATCCGACGACTCTGGTGGCTTAAGTCAAGGTTAGCGCGGTCGGATCACCGCCATGAAATCAAGCAGTGCCCTCGGCCGCCCTAGGTGGCGAGCCTCACCCGGTCGAAGGGCTCGTCCAGGGTGGGACTGGTGGGGTAATGCAGGACCGTATCGTCGGCTGCGACGGCGGAGATCGGGTAGGCCAGCGGCAGGGCGGGAAGATCCTTGGCCAGCTGTTCGCCGATCTGCTGGTAGGTGGTCGCCCGCTGGTCCCCGTTGGGCATGGAGCGGGCCTTGACGATCTTCGCGCGCACCTTCGGGGCGTCGTAGTCGAATTCCGGGGACGTGGTGCCGAACAGCGTGCCGATGAAATTGTCCGGGTCCCGGTAGCCGCCGTTCCACCCCGACAGGTGGAAGCCGGGGCGGTGGCCGGAGACGACGTCCTCCAGATAGCCGTCCTCCCATTCGACCGGGTAGGGCTTGATGTTGAACCCGGCGGCGGTCAGCTGGGCGCTGAGCGCGGCATAGATCCGCTCGGGCATCGGCAGATAGGCCCGGGTGACATTCAGCGGATAGGTGAAGGGGATCGGTTCGCCGTCGTAGTCCGAGCTCTTCAGCAACGATTTGGCCTTGGGGAGGTCATAGCCGAAGTAGGTCTGGGCGTCGGGGACCCCGAGGCTGGGTGGCACGAAGCTGCGTGCCTCCTTGGTCCCGGAGATGAAAAACTCCTCGATGAGCTTCTGCCGGTCCACGGCATGGGCCACCGCCTGGCGGATCTTCCGGTCCGCCAGGACCGGGTTGGACTGGTTCATCCCCATGTACAGGATCGAGAAGGGGTCGCGCTGCAGGACCTGTTGGCCTTCACGGACGAGCTCGCGCAGTTCCCCGACGGTGACCATGTCATAGGCGGCGATCTTCTGCCGCCGCAGGGACTGCAGACGCGAGGAGGGATCGCGCAGGACGGCGAACGTGGCCCGACCGATCTGGGTGCTGTGCCGCCAGTGGTCCTCGTTGGCGATGACGGTGACCGAATCTTCCGCCGCCTCGTCGAAGAGATAGGGGCCGGTGCCCACCGGATGCTTGCTGAAACCGGTGCTGATGCCGCCGGAGGAATCCTTCGTCGATTCGTCGGCCTTGTATTTCCGCAGCGCCGACGGCGAGGCGATCCCGAAACCCGGAAGGGTGAGGGCATCGATCAAACCCGTGATCGGCTTGGTGAGCGTCAAGACGAACGTGTGGGTCCCCTCGGCGCGACAGCCCTGGTAGTAGCTGGCAGTCACCGTCTTGATCGGGTCCTCCGGGGCCGGCTCCTTGCCGGGGTCCTTATCCAGGCCCAACCCGCCCAGGACGTCGGGGGAGCGCAGCGCGGATTGGGTGGCCGCCCGGGTATCTGGGGCAATGGACTTGTCGTGGGCCAGTTGCACATCGTTGTGGTGGAAGACCGATTCGAAGGCCTGCCCGACCTGCCCTCCGAGATCCTTCGGCAGGTTGGCCCAGCGTTCGAAGTTGTGGACGACGGCGTCGGCGTTGAATTCGGTGCCGTCGTGGAAGGACACCCCGTCCCGCAGGGTGAAGGTGTAGGTGAGCCCGTCCTTGCTGGTCGTCCACTTGGTGGCCAGCCCCGGGGTGGGGGCCCCGGTATCCGGGTCGACGCTGATCAGCGATTCGAAGATCTGCCGGGTGACCCTGAAGGATTCGTTGTCCGAGGCCAGGGCCGGATCCAGGATGGCCGGGGAGGCAGGCGTGCCGAACCGTATTTCCAGGTTCTTCACGATCGATCTGGATGGCGGGGCAGCGGTGGGCAGTTCCTCCGGTGTGGTGGCCTTGGTGCATCCGACCAGTCCGGCCATGGCGATCGACCCGATACCCAGTACCGTCCGCCGCGAGGGACGTCCTCCCGCGGGGAGCGAGGTACCAGGCCCCGGAGCGTCGCCGGGGCGGTTGGTGGACTCCACGCTGACTTGCTCCTTGCCTAGGGGGCGTCCCGATGGGTTCTGCGGGGCCGATGAAGGTCCTGTGACGAGCCGATGGGTCGTTCTTTCTCGTCGGTCATCATCACCTGGTGCGAGCGGGGGGACTTGAACCCCCACGTCCTAAGACACTGGAACCTAAATCCAGCGCGTCTACCAATTCCGCCACGCTCGCTGAGGCCCCCTGCACGCGGAAGGCCTCAACCAGTGTAACGGAACCCATTGCAGGACCGGTGGATTGGCCCGTGCGGTCAGGAGGCGGTGTCGAGGCCCAGATCGCGGTGCAGCTTGGCGACGTGGCCCGTGGCCCTGACGTTGTACTGCGCGAGCTGGATCTTCCCGTCCTCGCCGACCACGATCGTCGAGCGGATCAGGCCCTCGTAGACACGGCCGTAGTTCTTCTTCTCGCCCCAGGCGCCGTAGGCGGCCGCGACGGCGTGGTCCTCGTCGGAGAGCACCGGGAAGGTCAGGGATTCCTTGTCGGTGAACTTCGCCAGCTTCGCGGGGGCGTCGGGGGAGATCCCCAGCACCTGGTACCCGGCGGAAGCCAACGAGGAGAGCGAATCACGGAAGTCGCAGGCCTGCTTGGTGCAGCCGGGGGTCATCGCCGCCGGGTAGAAGTAGACGACGACCTTGGAGCCGGCGTAATCGGAGAGCGAGACGGTGGAGCCGTCCGCGGCGGTCAGGGTGAAGGCGGGAGCTGCATCGCCGACGGCGAGGCGCTGGGATGGGGTGGTCATGGGCTTCCTCCAGGTATCCGGGTATACAAAAAGAGGCCGGCCTCTCGGCCGGCCTCCTTCATCGTGTGTGCACCCCTCGGGACTCGAACCCGAAACCTACTGATTAAGAGTCAGTTGCTCTACCAATTGAGCTAGAGGTGCATTGCTGCTGGCTGCGATTTCCTTGCGGGACCGCGCTTTGCAACGAGATGAAACATTACCAGCACTTTTCCGACCGTGCAAAACCGCTTTCCTGAATGCGTTCCGTGTCACATTCCATCCGGTTTCCGGACTCCGATTGGCGGCTGTGCCGGGGATGAATCCTAAGCTGTGGACATGGAACCGATCACCACCTTCACCGTCCCTGACCAAGACCTCCTCGATGCCTGCTCGCCACTACCCGCCGGGGTGCGCTGCGGAGTATGGGATCTGGACGGCGAACCCCAGGGGGTGGAGCTGGAAGACATCGGCGCCGTGGTGCTGCCTTACTCGATGGCCTCAAGGAAACGATTGGGCCAGGTCCGTCGGGCCCCCAATCTGCGTCTGGTTCATACCCAGTCCACCGGGTACGACGGCGTTGTGGATGCCGTGGGCGAAGACATTGCCATTGCGTCGGCCCATGGGGTCCATGCCGCGGCCACCGCTGAACTGACCGTGGGCCTGCTCCTGGCGGCCCTACGCGGCATCGGCCAGGCGGCGCAGAACCAGCTGACCGGTACCTGGGATTCGGCACGATGGAAGGGGCTGGCGGACCGTCGGATCGGTTTGATCGGTGTCGGCGGCATCGGCGAGGAGATCCGCCGCCGGCTGGATCCCTTTGAGATCGACCTGGTCCGGATCGGAACCCATGCGCGGACCGACGAACACGGGCAGGTCCATGGTCTGGACGAGCTGATGGAACTGGCGCCCGGCCTCGAAGCGGTCATCGCGATCGTCCCGCTGAATGATTCGACCCACCATCTGCTGGGACGGGACCTGCTGGGGGCGCTGCCCGACGGTTCAGTGGTCGTCAATGTGGCCCGCGGTCCGGTGGTCGATACCGACGCGTTGACGGCGGAAGTAGCCTCGGGGCGACTGCACTGCGCCTTGGACGTGACCGACCCCGAACCTCTGCCGAGCGATCACCCGCTGTGGAAGTTGCCGAACGCACTGATCACACCGCATGTCGGCGGCAATACGGAAGCCTTCCCGCCACGTATTGCCCAGCTGGTCCACGAACAGATGGCCAGCATGTCTGTTGGGGAGAAGCCGAAGAACCTGGTGCATGAGGGCGAGCACCTGCTGTAGGTAGCTGCGCGCTTCCCCTCCGGTATGGGAAAACCGACGCCTATTTCGATGCGGTTTCCCCATTCAGGAACGGTGAGTCACACGCCGGGCCGCCAGGGTTTTCGGCACAGTCCTCGTCAACCAGGAGCTTCTTGGTCCGCCAGACGCTCATGGGCATGGGATCGCTGGGGACCGTTGCGGTTCCGGGAATGGGCATCCACGGACCGCCGTCGACGGAATATTCGCCGCGATAGGCGGTGTTCAGCTGGATGCTGTAGTCGCCGGTCTTCGTATAGACGTGACTGGTGTCGGTGGGCTGATCGAAGGTGTGGCCAGGCATGGGTTTCCCGGGCTTTTGAAGTTTCCTGCTGTGACCATCTCCGTAGTTCCAGAGATAGGTCTGGGGAATCGCCCGGACACGAACCGGCTCGTCGAATATTTCCACGTTGAATGTCTGCGGGTTCGGGAT
This sequence comes from Arthrobacter sp. AOP36-A1-22, assembly GCF_052377615.1. Classification (NCBI taxonomy): domain Bacteria; kingdom Bacillati; phylum Actinomycetota; class Actinomycetes; order Micrococcales; family Micrococcaceae; genus Arthrobacter; species Arthrobacter sp. AOP36-A1-22. The sequence goes on along the minus strand of NZ_JBQSWX010000003.1, from coordinate 79,361 downwards.
GGCATACATATGTGCGTTGCCATTTCGGAGAGAGAAGCCGTTCGGCTGGCTTGCGGTCTGGGAAGAGAGGATGGGAAAACTCTGGAACCTATTCGGCGTCACTTCGACTTTCTTCTGCTCCTTGATCGCCGCCTGGATCGCAGTCTGTACCTCATGGGCATCGTCCGTTGAACTCTCTGGCAGCTCGGGCTGAGGCTCGCGAGTGCAGTAGGAATCTTTGTGGACAAGGCTTCCAGAAACCGTGGTGATAGTACGGGTAATCAAAGGAGTTCCTGTAGGGCAGACTTCTTCATCGAAAGTGATGCAGCCTCCCTGGCCAGACTTGAGCATTTCGCACATGGTCTCGTAGCTGATTTTGTATTTGGGCCGCGAAGCCTTCTTCGCAGGGGGGACCCTTTTAACAGTTTCTTTTACCATCTCTCCCTTCGCGGCCGAGTCTGATGGCTTTGAACTCTTCGGAGGAACCAAAGGCCGGTCAGTAGTTTTCTTCTGGCCTTTTGCGGCTGAATAGATTTCGTCTTGGGCGTTTATGCCGACACCAGCGCCGGCTCCAGAACTAGGCCCTTTGGCAAAAGATTGTTCGGGTGTCGCCAGCACCACCAATATCAATATCAACGAGCAAATCAGTGAACTGGACCAGTGTCCGTCCGTGCAGGTGAGTTTCATGATTTTTGGCACGGTATCAACTTATGACTCAACGATGTTGATGGACTGGACTTTCCAGCCTTCATCCCACGCTAGGGAGAAAGTTCCATAGACGGGCTTCTTTGTTTTTCCGTAGATTGTTGTTGCCTCACCGTCTGAGTCATGGACGTAGCGTTTGTCTTGGTCATATTTAAACGAAACGAGCGCCCCTCCTGCTTCGGCAAACTTCGCTGCCGTAATCGTTGAATGGTAGGCGCCACCAGAATTCCAAGCATGGTTTTTCTCGTTTTGAATAGACGGAGCGATGATGTCGTCTTGACACACCTTGCAGGTTGGCATCGTGGCTTGCTTCACCGGTTTCGTTTCGGTCGTGACCGAGGTGTATTCGATGACTTCGAAATAGTACTCAGAGAACGAGGCGGCACCTTCCAACGTTTTCTTAGAGGCCTCAGCAGGCATCTTCGGGACGGGCCAGTTTTTGGCAGGCCCATCAGAACTTGCGGCAACCGGAGTTGGCGAGGCGGACTTCGAAGTGGGGGAGGCCGCAGCGCTGCCGTCCTTCCCGGCTACTGACGGGGATGCTGAAGATGACGCTGGTGTAGTGCCGCTGGGACTCCTGTTTTCAGCGCCGTCCGACGGGGAACAGGCGCTCAAGGTGATGGCGATGGCTGCTCCAACGGCGAAACCGCTGAGTGCCTTTCGGGCGATCGTGAGCGGCATGAGGCCTTCCGGGTTCGACATTGAAACGGGTGTAAACGCACCCTAGCCCGGAAATCAACTCGACTGAATAGTTATCCACAACTCCGTGTTTCCCACGACGATGAAACGAAACCTCGGCTGATGGCGGCAGTGGAAGACACGGTGGAATCGCCGAAGAGACATGAAGGTGCCTCACAAATCACGCCACGGCGTGGATCCGGCCGAAATAGAAGTTCGGCACAGGGCGGGATGCACCTACATACACAGCTGAAGGATCAGTCCTCGTGGCGATGCCGCGGATGGTTGGAGACGCCGATGAGGGTAGCGGACATGTCTTCCAAGGCTGTGCTCATCCAAGACAGGGCAATTTCGTCGTCCTTTTCGCCCGGCAGGGTGTGTGAATTCATGAATTGGTCGATCTCGAATCCAACTACCTCGAGTAGCCCGAGTATGCGCTCGAGGGAGCATGTCGTGGTCGCCCCAGGGACGGTGTGGCCGTCAGGGCTGGATGCCGGGATGGCACTTCGAAGTGTCTGGGGTACGCCAAGGTCGGCCGGAGGCGGTCCACCCTCGTGTTCTTGAAGCATGGGCCCCTGTGCTCGTGGTCGTGGAGCCGGGGGAGGTTTCGCCCAAGCCCGTCGTGGTGCCGCCTGTTCCATAGGGCTGAGTGCAACACGATCAACGAAGACTAAAGTTTATACCTAATTCGTGAACACTCAAGCTCGCCTGGGCGCGGAGCCCAAAGTCCGGGGAGGGGTAAGTGACGACTTTTCCCGGCGCTGGCCGTCAAGGAGTTTCATCGCTTGAGGCAATGACTAGGCGGGATGGCTGTCGGTGGATCAACGAGCGACCCCGTGCGGCTACTGGTCGTCGGAGATATTTCCGGGCTCGCCGAAACCGTCCAAAAGGGTCAGGAACTCATCGAAGAACTCGGAGAAGTCCTCGGCGTCGTGGTGTTGCTGGAGCCTGACACGGGACCCCGGGGCGCTGGTTGCAGCAGGCGGTGCGTCAACGGTTGTTTCCGGTGCCACTTCGAAACGGTAGACCCGTCCGGTACTGGTTCCGACCTCGTGGCCACCGGCACGGTCTTCCGCCAGATGGCTGAGGTTGGTGAGGTTGATCGCCACTGCGGGTTCGAGCGCTGCCAAGGTCCCGGCATGCAGCGGGGCCACCAGGAGCTCCATCGGTTCACGACGGTAGCCGACGATGTATTTACCGCCTTCACCGGCACGCCCCGTCGCATAGACGAGGTTGTAGCTTCCGAAGTTAGGGATCTGCTGATCGAAGGCGCGATGCAGGTGCGCCTTGAGCGTCGAGTCATCCGTGGTCTCGGGCGCGCTGACGTCACTGTCTGTTTTCCCCATGCATCCATCCTAAAGGGAGTGCCCCGATAGTTCAGGGCAAATGTTTCAGAAGCAGGTCACGTGTTCGTTGCGTTTGGCCGGGAGTTCTAGACTCTGGGTTATGAGCCAGGACAGCACCATAGACATCAAGCCACGTAGCCGAGCCGTCACCGACGGCATCCACGCTGCCCCGGCCCGCGGAATGTTCCGCGCGGTCGGTATGGGAGACGACGACTTCGCCAAGCCGCAGATCGGGGTGGCCAGTTCGTGGAACGAGATCACGCCCTGCAACCTTTCCCTGAACCGGTTGGCGCAGGCCTCCAAGGACGGCGTCCACGCCGGGGGCGGGTTCCCCATGCAGTTCGGAACCATCTCGGTCTCCGACGGCATCTCCATGGGCCACGAGGGCATGCACTTCTCCCTCGTCTCCCGTGAGGTCATCGCCGACTCCGTGGAGACCGTCATGATGGCCGAGCGCATCGACGGATCGGTCCTGTTGGCCGGCTGCGACAAGTCCCTGCCCGGCATGCTGATGGCCGCAGCCCGACTGGATCTGGCCAGTGTCTTCGTCTACGCCGGGTCGATCATGCCCGGCACCGCCAAGCTCGAGGACGGCACCGAGAAGGAAGTCACCCTCATCGACGCCTTCGAGGCCGTCGGGGCCTGCGCGGCGGGCAAGATGAGCGAAAAGGACCTGGACACCATCGAACGGGCCATCTGCCCGGGCGAAGGCGCCTGCGGGGGGATGTACACCGCCAATACAATGGCCTGCATCGGCGAGGCCCTGGGCATGTCACTGCCCGGCTCCGCCGCCCCGCCCTCGGCGGACCGCCGCCGCGACATGTTCTCGCGCAAATCCGGTGAAGCCGTGGTGGAGATGCTGCGCCAGGGCATCACCGCCCGCGACATCATGACCCGCAAGGCCTTCGAAAACGCGATCGCCGTGACCATGGCCTTCGGTGGCTCGACCAATGCCGTCCTGCACCTGCTGGCGATCGCCCGCGAAGCCAACGTGGAGCTCAAGCTCGAGGACTTCAACCGCATCGGCGACAAGATCCCGCACCTGGGGGACCTGAAGCCCTTCGGCGAATACGTGATGTACGACGTCGACAAGATCGGCGGCGTCCCGGTGGTCATGAAGGCGCTGCTCGACGCCGGGCTGATCCACGGCGACTGCCTGACCGTCACCGGCAAGACCGTTGCCGAGAACCTGGCTGACATCGAACCGCCGGCACTGGACGGACATGTCCTGCGTGAGCTGGACAACCCGATCCACGCGACCGGTGGCATCACCGTGCTCATGGGCTCGATGGCCCCCGAGGGTGCAGTGGTCAAGAGCGCCGGCTTCGACGCGGATGTCTTCGAAGGCAGCGCCCGCGTCTTCGAACGCGAACAAGGTGCCCTGGATGCGCTGGACCACGGGGAGATCAAGGCCGGCGACGTCGTCGTCATCCGCTACGAGGGGCCCAAGGGCGGCCCGGGGATGCGCGAGATGCTCGCCATCACCGGTGCCATCAAGGGCGCCGGGCTGGGCAAGGACGTCCTGCTGCTCACCGACGGGCGCTTCTCCGGAGGCACGACCGGGTTGTGCATCGGGCACGTGGCCCCCGAAGCGGTCGACGCCGGACCCATCGCCTTCGTCAAGGACGGGGACAGGATCCGGGTGGACATCGCCGCCCGCTCCTTCGAACTGCTGGTCGACGAGGCGGAGCTGGCCTCACGCCGTGAGGGCTGGGAGCCGTTGCCGGCGAAGTTCACCACCGGCGTGCTGGGCAAATACGCCAAGCTCGTGAAGTCCGCCAGCACGGGGGCCTACTGTGGCTAGCTAAACCAACGGGATGCGACGTCCGGTCACCGGGCATGTCCACGGACTGGACGTCGCGTCCACATGTTGAGACAGTCAGTGGGTTTCGTTGACAGCCCCCGCAGCACCGGGGAAACTGAAGACATGCAGATCCGAACCGAAGTCCTACTAGTTACCAAGCGCGGAGCCTAAGCCTCGTTTGTAGGACACGGTGACGCGCGAACCCCTCTGAAGCCATGAAGGCCAGCGGGGTATTTTTATGCGCAGAACTAGAGAAGAGAAGGAATATCCGATGAGTAACGGAACACCCATCAGCCCGTCGCTGGTGGCCAAGGCCGCCGGCCGTGCCAAGGATCATGCTCCTGTCTCTTCCACCGTGGATGCCTCGAACCCTGTCCAGGGTCCGAACAACATTGTGGCACCCACCGGGATGACCGGCTCACAAGCCATCGTCCGCTCGTTGGAAGAACTGGGCGTCAAAGACGTCTTCGGGTTGCCGGGAGGGGCTATCCTGCCCACCTACGACCCACTGATGGACTCGACCAGGCTCAACCATGTCCTGGTCCGCCATGAACAGGGCGCAGGCCACGCAGCACAGGGCTACGCCATGGTCACCGGGGAAGTCGGGGTATGCATCGTCACCTCCGGCCCCGGAGCCACCAACCTCGTGACCGCCATTGCCGATGCGCATATGGACTCGGTCCCCATGGTCGCGATCACCGGACAGGTGCATTCGGCCTTCATCGGCACCGACGCCTTCCAGGAGGCGGACATCGTCGGGATCACCATGCCGATCACCAAGCACTCCTTCCTGGTCACCGACGCCGCCGACATCCCGCGGGTCATGGCCGAGGCCTTCCACATCGCCGCCACGGGACGCCCCGGGCCGGTGCTGGTGGACATCACCAAGGACGCCCAGCAGGGCAAGTCCGATTTCTCCTGGCCGCCGAAGATCGACCTGCCGGGCTACCGCACCGTGGTGCGCGGTCATTCCAAACAGGTCCGTGAGGCTGCCAAACTGATCGGTGCCGCCCAGCGTCCGGCCTTCTACGTCGGCGGCGGGATCATCAAGGGCCACGCCTCCGCCGAACTGATGGAGCTGGCCGAACTGGTCGGTGCCCCGGTCGCCACCACGCTGCAGGCCCGCGGCGGGTTCCCCGATTCGCACGAACTGCATGTGGGGATGCCCGGGATGCACGGTTCCGTCTCGGCGGTCACGGCACTGCAGCAGGCAGACTTGCTGATCACCCTCGGCGCCCGGTTCGATGACCGCGTCACCGGGGTGCTGCACACCTTCGCCCCGTATGCCAAGGTCATCCACGCGGATATCGATCCCGCGGAGATCTCCAAGAACCGCACCGCCGATGTCCCGATCGTCGGCTCGGTCAAGGAGATCCTGCCCGAGCTCACAGAGGCCTGCCGGGCCCGGTTCGCCTCCGACGGCCACCCGGATCTGACCCAGTGGTGGTCGACCCTGGACCGGTTGCGCAAGACCTACCCGATCGGGTTCACCGAGACCGACGACGGGCTCACCGCCCCGCAGCGGGTCATCGAGCGCATCGGCGCCCTGACCGGACCCGAGGGCGTCTATGCCGCAGGGGTCGGACAGCACCAGATGTGGGCGGCCCAGTTCGTGAAGTACGAACGCCCCCACCAGTGGCTGAACTCCGGCGGCCTGGGCACGATGGGCTACGCCGTTCCGGCGGCCATGGGCGCGAAGGTCGGCAACCCCGACCGCGTGGTCTGGGCCATCGACGGCGACGGCTGCTTCCAGATGACCAACCAGGAACTGGCGACCTGCGTGATCAACAACATCCCGATCAAGGTCGCGGTCATCAACAACTCGTCGCTGGGCATGGTGCGCCAATGGCAGACCCTGTTCTACGACGGCCGCTACTCCAGCACCGATCTGAACACCGGCCACGGAACCGCGCGGGTGCCGGACTTCGTCAAGCTCGCCGACGCCTACGGCTGCGTGGGGCTGCGCTGCGAACGCGATGAAGACATCGACGCCACCATCCAGAAGGCACTGGAGATCAACGATCGCCCGGTCGTGATCGACTTCGTCGTCAGTGCCGACGCCATGGTGTGGCCGATGGTCCCCACCGGCGTGAGCAACGACGCGATCCAGATCGCCCGCGGAATGACCCCTGAATGGGAAGAGGAGGACTAGGACCATGGCACGCCATACCCTTTCCGTGCTCGTGGAGGACGTCCCCGGCGTCCTGACCCGCGTGGCCGGCCTGTTCGCCCGCAGGGCGTTCAACATCAATTCACTGGCCGTCGGCCCCACCGAAGTGCCCGGGATGTCCCGGGTGACCGTGGTCGTCGACGCCGAAGGCGACCTGCTCGAACAGGTGACCAAGCAGCTGAACAAGCTGATCAACGTCATCAAGATCGTGGAACTGACCCCGGATTCCTCGGTGCAGCGCGACCACATCCTGGTCAAGGTCCGTGCCGATGCCGCCACCCGGCTGCAGGTCACCCAGGCCGCCGACCTGTTCCGCGCCTCCGTCGTGGACGTGGCCACGGATTCACTGATCATCGAGGCCACCGGCACCCCGGATAAGCTCCATGCGCTGCTGGCCGTCCTCGAACCGTTCGGGGTCCGCGAGATCGTCCAATCCGGCACCCTGGCCATCGGCCGCGGCTCCAAATCAATGTCGGACCGCGCCCTGCGCGCGGTCTCGGCCTGAACACCCACACCAGACTTCCAGACTCAGATACCGAACAGCACCAAGGAGTTATCACTGTGACCGATATGTTTTACGACGACGATGCAGACCTTTCGATCATCCAGGGCCGCAAGGTGGCCGTCATCGGCTACGGCTCGCAGGGCCACGCCCATGCGCTGAGCCTGCGCGACTCCGGCGTCGACGTCCGCGTCGGCCTGCGCGAAGGATCCGCCTCCCGGGCCAAGGCAGAGGCCGAGGGCCTGCGGGTCGTCGGCGTCTCCGAGGCGGCAGCCGAAGCAGACGTGATCATGCTGCTGGCCCCGGACCAGATCCAGTCCAAGGTCTACCAGGACGAGATCGCCTCGAACCTGGTCGCCGGCGACGCACTGTTCTTCGGCCACGGCTTCAACATCCGCTTCGGCTACATCCAGCCGCCGGCCGATGTCGACGTCGCCATGGTCGCCCCCAAGGGCCCGGGCCACATCGTCCGCCGCGAATTCGAGGCAGGCCGCGGCGTGCCGGACCTCATCGCCGTGGAACAGAACCCCTCCGGCAAGGCCAAGGAACTGGCCCTGTCCTACGCCAAGGGCATCGGCGGAACCCGCGCCGGTGTCATCGAGACGACCTTCACCGAAGAAACCGAAACGGACCTCTTCGGCGAGCAGGCAGTGCTCTGCGGCGGGGCCTCGCAGCTGGTGCAGTACGGCTTCGAGGTCCTGACCGAGGCCGGCTACAAGCCCGAGATCGCCTACTTCGAGGTCCTCCACGAGCTCAAGCTCATCGTTGACCTGATGGTCGAAGGGGGCATCGCCAAGCAGCGCTGGTCCGTCTCCGACACGGCTGAATACGGCGACTACGTCTCCGGCCCGCGGGTGATCACCCCGGACGTGAAGGAAAACATGAAGGCCGTCCTCGCCGACGTCCAGAACGGTTCCTTCGCCAAGCGTTTCATGGACGACCAGGCCGCCGGCGGGAAGGAATTCCTTGAGCTGCGCAAGCGCGGCGAGGACCACCCGATCGAGTCCACCGGCCGGGACCTGCGCAAGCTGTTCTCCTGGATCCAGACCGATGACGACTACACCGATGGCGTCACCGCCCGCTAAGCGGCAGCGGACCGGCTCCCCCGGAGCATGACGTCAATGACCCGCATTGTGTGAACAGTGCGGGTCATTGACGTCTACCGGCCCGTAATATGGGCACACGGACACCGGGCTGGCGGCGCCCGGCCGATAATCTGGGGGTGCGGGACCGGACGACCCCGGCCCTGACCCGCAGCCGTCGATCGTAAAGGTGCCACCTCCGTGTCAGAAACCAAGCCCGTCGTCCTCTTGGCCGAAGAACTCTCGCCCGCCACCGTCCAGGCGTTGGGCCCGGACTTTGAGATCCGCAGCACCGATGGTTCCGATCGAACCCAGCTGCTGGAGGCCATCGTGGACGCCGAGGCGATCCTGGTTCGTTCAGCCACCCAGGTCGACGCCGAGGCCATCGCCGCCGCGACCAAGCTCAAGGTGATCGCCCGCGCCGGCGTCGGACTGGATAACGTGGACATCAAGGCCGCCACCCAGGCCGGTGTCATGGTCGTGAACGCCCCGACCTCAAATATCATCTCGGCTGCAGAACTCACCGTCGGGCATATTGTTTCGCTGGCCCGCAGGATCCCCGCGGCCAACGCCTCGCTGAAATCCGGTGCCTGGAAGCGTTCGGCCTACACCGGCGTCGAACTCTATGAGAAGACCGCGGGCATCATCGGGTTGGGCCGTATCGGCGCCCTCGTGGCGGCCCGGCTGCAGGGCTTCGGCATGGATGTGGTCGCCTATGACCCTTACGTCACCAGCGCCCGCGCCCAGCAGATGGGGGTGCGCCTGCTCGAACTCGACGAATTGCTGGCCACCTCGGACTTCGTGACCATCCACATGCCCAAAACCCCCGAAACCCTGGGCATGCTCGGTGCCGAGGCCTTCGGCAAAATGAAGGACAGCGCCTACGTCGTCAACGTCGCCCGTGGCGGCCTGATCGACGAAGACGCCCTGTATACCGCGCTGAAAGAGGGCCAGATCGCCGGCGCCGGGGTGGATGTATACGTCTCAGAACCCAGCACCGACCTGCCGTTCTTCGACTTCGACAACGTCACCGTCACCCCCCACCTCGGAGCCTCCACCGCGGAAGCCCAAGAAAAGGCGGGCGTCTCGGTCGCCAAATCGGTTCGCCAGGCGCTCTCGGGAGAACTCGTCCCCGACGCGGTCAACGTCGCCGGCGGCGTCATCGACGAACAGGTCCGCCCCGGCATCCCGCTGATCGAGAAGCTCGGACGCATCTTCACCGCGCTGACCGTGGATTCGCTCACCTCACTGGATGTCGAGGTGGCCGGGGAGATTGCCGAACTCGATGTCAAGGTGCTGGAACTCTCGGCACTGAAGGGCGTCTTCCGGGATATCGTCTCCGACCAGGTCTCCTATGTGAACGCCCCCGTGCTGGCCGAACAACGCGGGATCTCCACCCGGCTGGTCACCACCACCGAATCACCCGAATACCGTAACGCGTTGACCCTGAAGGGCGCCCTGTCCGACGGCCAGCAGATTTCGGTGACGGGCACCCTGACGGGGCCGAAGCAGATCGAGAAGCTGGTCGGAATTGGCGGGTACGAACTCGAGATCCCCATCGCCGAACACATGATCGTGCTGATCTACCAGGACCGGGCAGGGGTCATCGGCACCCTGGGCAGCACCCTGGGCCAGCACGGGGTGAACATCGCCGCCATGCAGGTCTCCCGCAATGAGGAAGGCGGCCCGGCCCTGGCAGTGCTCGCTGTGGATTCCTCCCTGCCGGCCGGGGTCCTGGATGAGGTCAGGGATTCGATTAGCGCCACCACGGCCCGCGAAGTAGACCTCTCCGAGTAATTCACGCGCAGCATCAACCCGCCGCAGGGCGTGGGGGGCATCGGCATCGTCGGTGCACCCCACGCCCTGCGTCGCAAGCTGCGGATGGGCCCGCCGGGGCCGATGAGTCCGGTTACTACAGCGTCGATGGGCGGCGGAGCTCCAGGGTGCGGTAGATTTCTGGGGTGACTTCAACTCAGGATCAGACCCCGTTCTACATCACCACGGCCATCTCGTACCCCAATGGCGACCCGCATATCGGCCATGCCTACGAGTTCATTGCCACGGACGCCATGGCGCGTTTCAAGCGCCTGGACGGGGGTGACGTCTTCTTCCTGACCGGTACGGACGAACACGGCCAGAAGATGTTGCAGACCGCCGAGAAGGAAGGCATCACGCCCCGCCAGCTCGCCCAGCGCAACTCGGACGTCTTCCAGGAGGCGCAGGACGAACTGGGGATCAGCTACGACCGGTTCATCCGCACCACCGACGTGGACCACCTCGAAGCCGCCCAGGCCATCTGGAAGCGCATGGAGGAACGCGGCGACATCTACCTCGATAAGTACGCCGGCTGGTACTCGGTGCGCGACGAAGCCTTCTACGGTCAGGACGAGACCGAGGTCCGCGAGGACGGCATCCGGTACGCCACCGAATCCGATACCGAGGTGACCTGGACCGAAGAGGAATCCTATTTCTTCCGCCTCTCCGCCTACCAGGACAAACTGCTGGATCTCTATCGCGACCAGCCCGACTTCGGGGCACCGCACTACCGGTTCAACGAGGTCATCCGTTTCGTTGAGGGTGGGCTGAACGACCTCTCGGTCTCACGCACCTCCTTCGACTGGGGGATCCCCGTACCCGGAAACCCGGCCCACGTGATGTACGTGTGGGTGGACGCGCTGACCAACTACCTGACCGGGGTAGGTTTCCCGGACACCGATTCGGCCTCCTTCCGTAAATACTGGCCCGCCGACCTGCACGTCATTGGCAAGGACATTTCCCGCTTCCACGCCATCTACTGGCCGGCCTTCCTGATGTCCGCCGGGCTGGAATTGCCACGCCGGATCATGATCCACGGCCACCTGCACAACAACGGCGTGAAGATGTCCAAGTCCCTGGGCAATACCGTGGCCCCCGCCGACTGGGTGGAAAACTACGGTCTGGACCAGACGCGGTACTTCCTGCTGCGCGAAGTCCCCTTCGGCGCCGACGGAAACTACAGCCACGACGCGATCGTCGCCCGGATGAATTCGGATCTGGCCAATAACCTCGGCAACCTGGCCCAACGCTCCCTGTCCATGGTCGCCAAGAACTGTGGGGGACTCGTCCCCACCCCAGGCGACTTCACCGACGCCGACCGGGAACTACTGGACGACGCCGAGGCACTGCTGGAGCTGTCGCGCAGCGCTTACGATCGCCAGGAGTTCAGCAAGGGACTCGAGGCCGTATGGCATGTGCTGGGGGATACGAACGCCTACTTCGCAGAAAATGCGCCCTGGGTGCTGCGCAAAACGGATACCGCCCGGATGGAAACCGTCCTGTATGTGACGTTGGAAATCCTGCGGAAGGTCGCCTTGCTGGTGCAGCCGGTGATGCCCACCGCGGGGAGCCAGCTGCTGGACGTCCTGGGCCAATCAGGGGGAGCGGCACGCACGTTCGCCGCCTATGACTCGGCCATTGAACCGGGGGCCGAACTGCCTGCCCCGAGGCCGATTTTCCCGAAGTACGAAGAGCCCGCCGCGGAGTGAATAGGCGCTAGTCAACGGCCTGACGGCGGGTGCCTGCCGCCGGGTGACAGGGAGTACCGGCTGGCGGGGATCGCGCCGATGACGGGTCCGGGGGAAGAGACCGGCAAATTGACAGTGGATGCCTTGTCAGTAAAGTGGGTCAACGGACTTACTCGTACCCCCTACCCCGTATTTGAGGACTGTCATGAGCATCCCACCGGAAATCAGCGGTGAGAATCTAGACCAGAGGCGTGCCTCCCCGACGGAGGCGAAGAAGCCCATTATCCCCGCACCGCGCGTCTTCTGGCCCGCACTAGCCGTCATCGTGGCGCTGGTCGCCGTGGCGATGATTGCCCCCGATGGCACGTCGAAGGTCTTCGGCAATATGCAGTCTGCAGTGGTGGAGGGCCTGGCCCCCTACTACATGTTGGTGGTCGGAGCCTTCGTGGCCTTCGCGATCTGGATGGGCTTGAGCCGCTACGGCAACATCAAGCTCGGCAAGGACGACGAGAAGGCAGAATTCGGCCTGCTGTCATGGTTCGCCATGCTCTTCGCCGCAGGCATGGGCATTGGCCTCGTGTTCTGGGGCGCCGCCGAACCACTGACTTTCTTCGTGAACCCCAAACCCGGCGTGACCGGGGACGAGGCGGATCTTGCTCGGGCCGCCATGGGACAGACCTTCATGCACTGGGGGTTGCATGCCTGGGCCATCTACGCAGTCGTCGGTCTGGCCATGGCCTATGCCATCCACCGTCGAGGATTCCCGATCTCCATCCGCTGGACCCTGGAACCCCTGCTAGGGGACAAGGTCAAGGGCGGGCTCGGCGACACGATTGACGTGATCGCCGTGGTCGGCACCCTGTTCGGCATCGCGACCTCGCTGGGCCTGGGCGTCCAGCAGATCTCAGCCGGACTGTCCCATATGGGCGTTGTCGGTGAAGTGAACAACACGTTGTTGGTGGTGTTGATCATCATCATCACCCTCTTCGCGCTCGTCTCCGCCGTCAGCGGCGTCGGCAAGGGCATTAAGTGGCTTTCGAACATCAACCTGGGCTTGGCCGGGGTCTTCATGATCTCCGTCCTGCTGCTCGGCCCGACCCTGTTCATCTTCCGCGACCTGATCTCCTCGCTGGGCTACTACCTGCAGAACATCCTGGGCATGACCCTCGACACCGCGACCTACACCGGTGCAGCCGGTCAGGAGTGGCTGGGCGACTGGACCATCTTCTACTGGGGTTGGTGGATGTCCTGGGCACCCTTCGTCGGTGTCTTCATCGCCCGGATCTCCCGTGGCCGGACCGTGCGCGAATTCGTCCTCGGCGTCCTGGCGGTTCCGACCATCGTCAGCTTCATCTGGTTCTCCATCATGGGCGGAACGGCCATCCAGGCCGCCTGGGATGATATGAACGGCGGACTGTTCGACGAGAAGGAAGGCATCGTCTCGGAGAACGTCCTGTTCAACATGCTCAGCCAGTTGCCGCTGGGTGGGGTGTTGTCGGTCATCGCCGTGTTGCTGGTGACGATCTTCTTCGTGACCTCCTCGGACTCGGGGTCGCTGGTGATCGACATGCTGGCTTCCGGCGGAGATACCGATCCGCCCAAGTGGAGCCGTGTGCTCTGGGCGTCCCTCGAAGGCCTCGTCGCCATCGCGCTGCTGTTGGCCGGTGGTCTGGGCGCCCTCCAAACGGCGTCCATCCTCACCGCGCTGCCGGTCAGCATCGTGATCATCGGGATGTGCCTGGCCACCTTCAAGGCCCTGAACGCCGAACATCAGGTGCTCCTGCGGGCCGAACGTCGCCAGCGTCGGCGTGAGCTGGCCCGCGAGGTCGGCGAAGGCGTGACCGACGAGCTCACGGACAACTTCGATGAGCGCTTCGGCGAGCAGGTGGACGACCGGATTGAAACGGCACTTCCATCCAACGTCAAGACCCCTCCACGCCCGTGGAAGCCACGCGATAGGCGTCCTCGACTCTAAGTCGCCTCGAGGACCAAGCAGCATCACAGCAGGGCCCCCTCTGGAACTTCTTCCAGAGGGGGCCCTGCTTTTTGTTGTGACCGCCGGGATGGCTGCTCGGCGACATCGCGTGGTCGCGGCCCGGGCAGGAAACATCTCCACGACTGCCACCGATTCTCCCCGCAGGCAGGGGCATCGAGGGGGTGTTGCGTGGCTCACTAAATTAAACTAGAGTCTAGTTTCAGTTATTGAAACACAGCTCGACGATCCTCCCCGTCGCAGGGGAGTGCATCGTCCGTGATTTTGGAGTGAACAGATGCCACTTTCCCTCACCGAAGAGCACACCGACCTAGCCTCCGCAGTCTCCGACTTCGCCGAACGCTTCGCCGATATCCTCGAAACCCGCGAACACCTCCAGGCCTATGCCGAGGGAGGCCGGCCCGACCACTGGGCCGAACTCGTGGATAACGGACTCCACGCCCTGCACATCAGCGAAGAACGTGGCGGCCAGGGCGGAAGCGTGGCCGACACGGCGATCGTGGTGGAGGAATTCGGCCACCGCCTCGTCCCTGGCCCGTTGGTTTCCACCGTGCTCGCCAGCTCCGCCGTGGCCGGGGCCACCGAGTGCAAGGCCTCCACGAGTGGTCTGGACCTCTTCGCCGATGGGGCCACCGGCGCCCTGGTGATGCCCACCGCCGCCGTGACCGTCGCCGCCTCGGCCGAGGGCTGGCTCCTCAGCGGCAGCATCGGCGTCGCCTCGTTGCTCTCCGCCGAACAGCTGGTCATCGGGTTCACCTCCGAGGACGTGACCCGCTTCGCCCTGGTCGATGCCCAGGCAGCCGGTCTGACCAAGCGTGTGGCAGCATCCTCGGACCTCACCCGCGATGCGGGAATCCTGGAGCTGGACGGCCTGGCCATCGGGCACGAAGCCATCCTCGAGGGACTGGAGGCCAGCTACGTCGATGCCCTGAAGGCGGCCCTGCTCGCCGCAGAGGCGTCTGGCCTCATGCGGTGGGCGGTGGAAGCCACCACCGACTACGCCAAAATCCGCGAACAGTTCGACCAGCCCATCGGCTCCTTCCAGGCCATTAAGCACAAATGCGCGAACCTGCTCATTTCCTCCGAACTGGCCACCGCCGCCGCCTGGTCGGCAGTGGTCTCACTCGACCAGGACCGTACCCAGCAGGCCCTGGCCGCAGGATCGGCCATCCAGTCGGCCATCGTCCCCGCCGTCGAGGCGATCACCGAGGCCGTCACCATTTTTGGTGGCATCGGCTTCACCTGGGAGCACGACGCACACCTCTACTGGCGCCGCGCCATGAGCCTCGCGGCACAAGTGGCCCCGGTGGCCGACAGTGTCGCAGCCCTGGGCCGCACCGCCTTGGATGCCGACCGGCAGATCGATATCGTGCTCCCCGACGAAGACCCGGCCTTCCGCACGCGCATCGGGGCACTTCTCGATGAAGCGGCGCAACTGGACAACGAGCACGACGGCGGCCGCTGGTACTCCCGTGGCTCCCAACGAACCTTCCTAGCCGAGAACGGGCTCGCCGCCCCACACTGGCCCGCCCCCTACGGGCTCGGCGCCACCCCGGCAGAACAGGTCGTCATCGGGCAGGAATATGCCCGCCGTGGCCTGGTCCAGCCCACCTCGGTGATCGGGGAATGGGCGATGCCCACGATCCTGGCCTACGGCACCGAGGCCATCAAGGAACAGTTCGCCCTGCCGACCCTGCGTGGGGAACTGGCCTGGTGCCAGCTCTTCTCCGAACCCGGCGCCGGCTCCGACCTGGCAGGACTATCCACCCGGGCCACCCGCGTCGACGGCGGCTGGGAGCTGA
This sequence comes from Arthrobacter sp. AOP36-A1-22, assembly GCF_052377615.1. Taxonomy (NCBI): domain Bacteria; kingdom Bacillati; phylum Actinomycetota; class Actinomycetes; order Micrococcales; family Micrococcaceae; genus Arthrobacter; species Arthrobacter sp. AOP36-A1-22. The sequence continues at coordinate 63,797 of NZ_JBQSWX010000003.1, read as the reverse complement.
AGGGACAGAAGGTCTGGACCTCGGGGGCCCACGAAGCGGACTGGGGCATTTGCCTGGCCCGGACCGATACCGAGGTGCGCAAACACAAGGGGCTGAGCTACTTCCTGGTTGATATGCGCAGCACGGGCGTCGACGTCCGCCCACTGATGCAACCCACCGGCGCCTCGGAATTCAACGAGGTCTTCCTCGATGCGGTCTTCGTCCCCGATGAGTACCTGCTGGGGGAGCCGGGGCAGGGATGGCGCATCACCGCCACCACCTTGCAGAACGAACGGACCCAGATCTCCGCCGGCGTCTCGGCAGGAACCGAAGACGCGATGCGCGAGCTGATCAGCGAAGACGGCTACATCGGTACCGAACGCGAAGCCTTCACCGCCCTGGGCAAGATCGTGGCCAGCAGCTCGGCCATCGGCGCGCTGAACCTGCGCGAAACCCTGCGCCAGGTCAATGGAAGCGACCCGGGAGTTGGTTCCTCATTGGCCAAGGTCGCCCAGGCCCGACTGACCCGCGAGGCAGCCAGTTTGGTGACCGCCCTGGCCGGGCCGGCCATGCTCTTCGCCAACGCCCCGGCCGGCGCGGTGACCCGTCAACTCGACGTCCCCCAGGTGCTGCTCGGCGGGGGCACCGTGGAAATCCAGCTCAATGTCATTGCCGAACGCATCCTCGGCCTGCCGCGCGGCTAAACCGCCCCGCAGGACTCCAGACCTCAAGCCATTCCCGAAAGGATACCCTTCGCATGACAACGATGACGCGCGATACTCAGAACGTGAGAACCCTCGCCACCGACCGACTGCACGAATTGCTCCAGCCACGATCCGTGGTGATCGTGGGCGCCAACAGCAAGTCAGCCTGGTCACAATTCACCTACACCAACCTCATCTCCGGTGGCTTCGACGGTGAGCTCTACCTGGTCAACCGCCGCGGCGAGGAATGCCACGGACAATCCTCCTACACCTCGATCGCCGAGCTGCCGACTGCCCCCGATCTGGCCATCGTGCTCACCGGCACCAAATCATTGGAGACCATCTTGGAGGACGCCCGGCTCAAGGGCATCCGCAACCTCGTGATGCTCGCCGCCGGGCTCAGCGAGGCCGGTGCCGAAGGCAGGGCCTTGCAGGAGAGCCTGGTCGAACGGGCCAGGGCGGCAGACCAGCTGATCCTGGGACCCAATAACCTCGGCTTCATCAACGCGCATGCCAAGGTCGCCGCTTTCAGCCATATGACCCAGATGCCCATGATTTCCGGTGGTGTCGGGATCGCCAGCCAGTCAGGTGCCCTGGCCATCTACCTGTTGCCCTATATGGCCTCACGCGGGGTGGGCTGCTCCACCGCGGTGACGGTTGGCAACGAGGCAATGGTCTCGGCCATCGACGTGATGGACCTGCTGGTCGATGACGAGAACACCACGGTCATCGCCGCCTATCTCGAACAAATTACCAATCCCGCGCAGTTCCTCGACGTCGCCGCACGGGCCCGAAAGGCCGGCAAACCGGTAGTGGTCTTCAAAGCCGGACGCTCCGAGGCCTCGGCCCGCGTCGCCGCCGCCCATACCGGCTCCCTGGTCGGAGACGACAGCGTCATCGATGCCGCCTGCCGGCAGTTCGGGGTGATCCGGGTGGAGAACATCGAGGACCTGATTGCCACCGCGGGGATCATCGAATCCTACGGTGCCGTGGACGGCAACCGGATGGGCGTGGTCACCGGCTCCGGCGCCATGTGCGCCCTGATCGCCGATAAATCCGAGGCACTCGGCCTCCAGATGCCCGCGCCTTCGCCCTCCACGGTCCGGGCTCTGCACGAGGCAGGCCTGCCGGAGTATTCGACGGTCAACAACCCCATGGACACCACCGGTTACATCTCGGTGGATCCGTCCATCCTGACCAAGGCGAACCAATGCTTCATCGATGACCCCAACTTCGACTTCGTCGTGATCAACGCCTCCTGGCCGGCCAACCAGATGATGGCCGATATGGGCAGGTCCACCCAGGACACGCTGCTCGCCCAGCTCACCTCCTCACCCAAACCGGTGATCCCGATGAGCTTCCTGCCCACCGAGGTCACCGAATTCGGGCGGGCCTTCGCCACCGAATACGGCTACCCCCACGCCTCCGACTCCTTCGACCGGGGCATCCCTGCCGTGGCCCGCAGCGCCTGGTGGGGTCGGCGCACCGCGGAACTGGCGGCCGACCCTGCGGTGCCAGAGGCGCCGGCCATCGACCAACCCGCCGGAACGGACACCTGGACCGAAATCGAGACCGGAGCCTTCCTGCGTGAGCATGGCGTGCCCTACGTTCCGGCGACCATCGTGGGCTCGGCCGAACAGGCTGTCGCCGTCGCCGAAGACCTGGGCTACCCCGTGGTGCTGAAGGTGGCCTCTGAAGATATTGCCCATAAGACGGAGGTCGGCGGCGTCAAATTGATGTTGCGGGATGCGGAAGCGGTCACGGCCGCCTACGAATCGATCAGATCTTCCGTCGCCGATCTGGCCCCCGAAGCCCGCGTCCAGGGCGTCGCCGTCTCACCCATGCGCCCGGCCGGCACCGAGCTGCTGGTGGGGATCATCCGTGATCCGCAGTGGGGGCTGGTGATGGCCGTCGGTTTCGGCGGCGTCATGGTCGAGATTCTCAAGGACTCGGCCCTGCGGCTGCTGCCCGTCGGCCCTGCAGAGATTCGACGGATGCTCGAATCCCTCCAGGGAGTCGACTTGCTGACCGGGTTCCGTGGCGGGGAGGCCACCGATCTGGACCAGCTGGCAGAGGTCATCTTCAGGATCTCCCAGGTCGCTCTCGGGCTGGGCGATGAACTCGAAGAGTTGGAAATCAACCCGCTGAGGGTGGCGGGGAACCAGATTGAAGCCCTCGACGCACTGGTCCGGTGGAAGGACCGGGCATGACCGGGGGAGCTGGGCCATGGGGACGTAGCCCGGTGATAGCGTTGGAGTCCCATTCCGACCGGCAGCAGAAGGAGCACGATGTCCGGCCAACTCTCCGCGGATCTCGTCGATCTTCCCGCCTACCAGGTGATGCGCAGGCAGCGCATCCTGGACGCGGCGAAAACCCTACTGGTGGGAACCGACTACGACTCCATCCAGATTCGGGACGTCGCCGCCGAAGCCAACGTGGCACTGGGCACTCTATACCGGTACTTCTCCTCGAAGGAGCACCTGTATGCGAACGTCGTCTACGACTGGAGCGTGCCCTTCAACTCGGCCGACCAGTCCTGGGCGGAGGGCCTGAGCACCACCGAACGCGTCCAGTATCGGATGCGCTCGGCGCTGGCGGCCTTCGAACGACAGCCGAACTTTTACAAGGCCATTTGGCTGCTGCGCTCCACCTCGGACCCGCAGGTTTCGGCGTTGATGCAGCAACTCGGCGTCGTGCTGGAGGAACCCATCCACGCGGACTTTGCGATGCTCGGTCACGAGGAGGCAGCCGATATCACCGCCATGGTGTGGTGCGTGCTGATGGATCTGGTGGCCCGGCTGCTGACCGGGGACAAGACGATTCCCGAAGCCCATCGGGTGATCGACAGCTTCGTGCGGATGATCGGCCTGCGGGTCGCTCAGTTCGAGGCCGAGGGCGCCTAACCGGCGCAGCCCTTCTCAGTCCGGCTGCGGCTTCGGCCACGGATACTGGGGTGCTCTCATGAGCGCCCACGAATTGGATCATCTGGCCATCGCGGTGCCCGCCTGGGCGCCCGCCGGCCCGGTGCTGAACCGCGAGCTGGGTGCCCGGTGGGGCGGAGGATTCACCACCGAAGCCTTCAACCCCTGCCAGTTGGCGGTGGTCGACGACATGCGGGTGGAACTACTCGAACCCAGCGGGTCCGAACACTCCTTCATCCAGCGTTTCCTTGACCAGCACGAGGGCTCAGCGGCCCCGCACCATGTGACCTTCAAGGTGGGCGACATCCGTTCGGCCATCGCCGCGGCGCAGGAGGCAGGGATCGAGCCGATCCTGGTGAACCTGCAGCACCCCGGATGGCAGGAGGCCTTCCTCCACCCTCGGGACACCGGGCTGGGCTTTTTGGCCCAACTGGTCCAGAGCACAACGATCCTCGACGCGTCGGCGGAGCAACTGCCCCATTCCACCGGTGGTTGCCCGTGGGATGAGCAGAACACCGATCCGGTGCGGGTCCAGCTCATCCATGGGGTCGTCGAGGACCTGCCTCTCGCCCGCACCGTCCTCGTGGACGTTCTCGGTGCCCGCACCTTCGGCATCGGTCCCGCACCCCGCGGCCAGAGCGATGTTCTGGGCTTCGGCTGGAACGAGGGCGCCGACCTGGTCTTGAGCCAAGGAACAGCCATCGGGGTGGACGCCATCGGCATCCTGCCAGCCGAGACTTTCTGGCCGCCGGGAGACTACCCCACAGACCTGACCGCGCAGCTGGGCGAGGGCACCGGGCATCCCGAACTCGGGATCCGCATTGCCGCACTGCGTTCCGCAACGGTGTCGGCGGACAGCTAGATCCCACCGTCGCCAGCTGTCACCATCGACCACCACAGCCAGGCGCCGGACCATCGGCGCGTCACCGAACCAACCATCCCCGATCTCAGGAGAACACCATGGGACTGAAAGCAGAAGCCGCGATTCTCGGTTTCCACGAACTGCCGCCACAGCGCAAGCTGACCCGCGATAAGACCTTCAACCTCGAACAGTGGGCGCGCCTGTCCAAGGCGGCGTTGGACGACGCAGGCCTGGATGCCACGGACGTCGACGGAATCGTCACCCCGCTCATCGGCGAAGCCAGCATGTTCGTCCCCTCCACCATCACCGAATATCTGGGCATCAACGCCAACTTCGCCGAAATAGTGGACCTGGGTGGGGCCGGCTCCGCTGCCGCCGTCTGGCGTGCCGCCGCCGCCGTCGAACTGGGATTGTGCGAAACAGTCCTGGTCACCTTCCCCGGGACCCACGAGGTGCCCACCCACGAGCGTCGGCCGTTCGTCCTCGATGACAGCATGCTCTTCGGGGCCTCCTCCAACGCCTACGGATCCCCGCAGGCGGAGTTCGAAATCCCGTATGCCAATCTGGGCCAGAACGGGCCCTACGGCCAGATCGCCAAACGCTATGGACATGAATTCGGCTACGACGAACGCGCGATGGCCAAGATCGCCGTCGACCAGCGCACCAACGCCTGTTCCACGCCGGATGCCATCTTCCACGGCCAGCCACTGACCATCGAGGACGTGCTGGCGTCGCCGATGGTCGCCGATCCCCTGCATAAACTCGAAATCGTCATGCCGTGCCAGGGCGGCGCCGCGGTCGTCATCGGCAACAAGAACCAGGCCAAAAAGTCAAAGAACCGTCCGGCCTGGATCAAGGGCTTCTGGGAACGCGTGCCCTATAAGACGCCGACCTACGCCCACGATCTGATGTATTCGCCGATGATCCACGCCGCCGACCAGGCCTTCGATATGGCGGGCCTGGGCCGGGGCGATATGGACATGGTCTCCATCTATGACTGCTATTCCATCACCGTGCTCATGTCCTTGGAGGACGCAGGCTTCACCGAGAAGGGCAAGGGAATGCAGTTCGTCAACGAACACGACCTGACCTTCCGCGGTGATTTCCCGATGAACACCGCCGGTGGCCAGCTGTCCTTCGGCCAGGCGGGCATCGCCGGAGGCATGCACCACGTGATCGACGGCGTCCGACAAATCATGGGCCGCTCGGGAGAAGCCCAGGTCAACGACTGCAACCGGGCGTTTGTCTCCGGGAACGGCGGCATCATGAGCGAACAAACCGCACTGATCCTCGAAGGCGAATAGGAGCTTTGACCATGAGCACAGATACAGCACCCGTTTTCGAACGGCCCATGCCCGTCCCGACCCCGCTGACCCAGCCGTTCTGGGATGCGCTGGCCGAACACAAGGTCCGCATCCAGTACTCCCCGTCACTGGGCGAATACGTCTTCTACCCCCGGCCGCTGGCCCCGCGCACCCTGGCCGACGACCTTCAATGGCGGGAGATCCCCGGCACCGGGACCCTCTACACCTACACGATCACCACCCGGCCGGTGTCACCACATTTCGCGGCCGAGGGCCCCATGGTCCTGGCCGTCGTGCAATGGGATGAGGGCCCGAAGTTCTCCACCGAACTGATCAACATCGACCACGCAGACCTCACGATCGGCATGCGCGTCAAGCCGGTCTTCTGCGACTACCCCGCATCCGACATCACCATGCTGCGCTACGAACCGGAGGTATGAAATGAGCACAGAAACCACCGACGCCCTGCCAGCGGTCACGCTGCGCATCGGCTCCGAAATCCGCACGCACGCCCAGGGCGTCCACGAGCACGTGAACCCGGCCACCGGCCAGATGGATGCCCGCGTCCCGATGGCCGGACCGGCAGAGGTCGACGAGGCCGTCCAGGCCGCCCATCTGGCCTTCGCCACGTGGAAAGCCACGCCCGCCGCCGAGCGCGGACGGGCCCTGCTCAAACTCGCCGGGCTCATCGAAGCCCACGTCGATGAGTTCACCGAACTCGGCATCGCCGACAACGGGACCCCGAGGACCACCGCCCGGCTCTCGGTGGATGCTGCCGTGAGCTGGATCAGGTACTACGGGGGATGGGCCGATAAGCTGCCGCTGGGCAGGATCTCCTCTACTGTCGGTGCCGGCGGGGTCTTCGGGCACACCCTGCGTCAGCCCTACGGTGTCATCGGGGCCATCATCACCTGGAACGCCCCGCTGATGTCCCTGGCGATGAAGGTCCCCGCGGCCCTGGCCGCCGGGAACACCGTCGTCGTCAAACCCAGCGAACTGACGCCCCTGGGTGTCATGCTCTTCGCCGACCTGGTCCAGGAGGCAGGCATCCCCGACGGCGTCTTCAACGTCGTCACCGGCGGAGCCGACGCGGGCGCAGCCCTGGTGGAACACCCGCTGGTCAAGAAGGTGTCCTTCACCGGTGGCCCGGAGACCGCGCGCAAGATCACCGCCACCGCCGCGCAGACCTTCAAGCCGGTCCTGCTGGAACTGGGGGGCAAATCGGCGAACATCGTGTTCGAGGACGCCGATCTGGATGCCGCAGCCCAGCAGGCGGCGGTCATGGCCTTCGCGATCATGACCGGGCAGGGTTGCGCCATGCCGACCCGGCTGCTGGTGCAGGACTCCATCCACGACGAGTTCCTGGCCAAGGTCGCCGCCATCGCCGGCTCCTTCAGCATCGGAGATCCCCAGGATCCGACAACGATCTGCGGGCCGGTGGTCAACCAGGCGGCGATCGACAGGATCGAGGGCATGGTCGGCCGGGCCCAGGACGAGGGCGCCCGGCTCGTCATGGGCGGCTCCCGAGGTGAGGGGGAACTAGCCGAGGGGTTCTACTATCTGCCGACCATCCTGGACGACGTCGACCCCGCCAGCGAGTTGGCCCAGAAGGAAGTCTTCGGCCCCGTCTTGGCAGTGATGCGGTTCAGCGACGAAGCAGAGGCGGTCCAACTGGCCAACGGGACCGATTACGGGCTCTCCGGCTACCTGTGGACCGCGGATACGCGCCGGGCGATCCGAATCACCGAAGAGCTCGAGACCGGCGAAGTCATCGTCAACGGCGCCCCCAATGCGGTCACCGAACGACCCTTCGGCGGGATCGGGCACTCCGGCAACGGCAACGAAGGCGGGGTGGAAGGCCTGGAGGAGTTCTTCTGGACCAAATCCGTCGCCTACGGAAACGGCTGATCCAGCCACCACCCACGAGTCACAACCGGTGGTCCCCCTCAAAGCCGTGGGGCCACCGGTGGGCTGTGACCGTTCCTGACCGGAGCGGGTTGCGGACCCACGGAATGTTTGCACCATGCTTCTTTCGCCGCTTACCTGAAAGGTTGGGACAACGATGTCCGCACCCGCTGGCCGCCAGGCCACCCTGATCAAACAACTCAAGAAACCGGGATTCGCCGCCGTCGTGGTGGTGCTGATCCTGGCGGAGATCGTCTCGGCCTTCGAACTGTCGATGATGTACGTCACCCTTCCGACGCTAATCACCGAATTCCAGGTCGACGCCAACACCGTCGCCTGGGTGGTGACCGCCTACCTGCTGGTTTCCGCCTCCGCCGGGGTGATGGGCGGACGCTTCGGGGACCTCTACGGCCGGCGTAAGGTCCTGCTTATCGTGCTGGCCATCGCCGGGGTCGGCTCGCTGATCTCCCTGCTGGGCGGAACCCTGGGGATGATCATCCTGGGCCGCGCCATTCAAGGCACTGCCGGCGCGGTCATGGGGCTGGCCTTCGGCCTGGCCCGGGAACACCTCGAGGAGGAACGCGTTCCGGTGGGTGTCTCCATGATCGGGGCTTCGGCCCTGATCGCCGGCGCCGCCGGTGCCTTCATTGCAGGATTCATGATCGACGCCTTCTCCTGGCATGGGATTTTCGCCTTCGCCGCGGTGCTGGCCGGCGTCGCGATCGTCACCATCCTGATTGTCATCCCCCGGGACACGACCGCCCCCACGACGGAGAAACCCGACTATCTGGGGGCCCTGCTGCTGCCCATCGCCGTCAGTGCCGTCCTGCTGGCCCTGTCCGGCAGTTCCAAAACCGGATTCGCCTCGGCCCAGTTCATCGGTCTGATGGGCACCGGCCTGCTCGTCTCCGCGGTCTGGGCCTGGTGGGAACTGCGCGTGGAATCCCCGATCGTGAATCTGCGGATGTTCAAGAACCGGCAGATCGCCCTGGTCATGACGGCCACCCTCTGTGCCGCCATCGGGCCGATCGGTGGATTGGCAGTGCCCACGCAGATGGTCCTGCAATATCCGACGAGTGAAGGGTTCGGGCTGGGTTTCAGCGCCACGGCGGCCGGGGTGCTCAGCTGCATCACGGCGCTGCTGGGCTACGCGTTCTCCCCGTTGGGCGGACGGATGGCTTATCGGTTCGGTGCCCGCTCGGTCTTCGTCTGCGGGCTGACGTTGATGACAGCGGCCTTGGCCATCATCCTGTTGTCCTTCGGCAACGCCCCCATGTTCATCATCGCCCAGGGGATCAACGGCATCGGCATCTCGCTGACCTTCGGCGCGCTGCCCAATGTGCTCATCGAAGCCATTCCCGAGGCCAATACCTCCGAAACCGCGGGGACCAACACCATGGTGCGCAACGTCGGGCAGTCGGCGGCGACGGCCATCGGCGCCTACATCCTGGCCAGCTACCAGGACCCCAGCACGACCTTGGTCAACCAGGCCGGCGTCAGCGCAGCCTTCCTGTTCGTGCTGGCTTTCTCGGTCCTGTCGGTCGTACTGGGGCTGATGCTCAAACGCCATCCGCTGAAATGGGTTCCCGAGACGGCTGCCGAGAGGGGCGCGCGCCGCGGGAAGAACGCCATGGCCGTGCCGGCGGAACATCACAGATAGACAAGAACTAGAATCTGGTTATAGTATTTATAGGTACGTGATCCGCACCACCGTCCCGGTGCGTGTCCACAGCAGCACGGGGGATCCCCGTGGAAGGAGCGAACCCCATGACGATCAACGTCGAGAACATCGGGAAGACCACTGAGGGAGAGCCCTACAGCTGGGAGTCCCGGGATGCGTTGCTCTATGCGCTCAGTGTCGGAGCCGGGGCGTCGAACCCGGGGGAGAACCTGGCGTTCACCACAGAAAATTCCCGCGGCATCGACCAGCAGGTCCTGCCGACCTTCGCCGTCGTCCTGGGCGGTTCGGGTGGTTCGATGGAGGAGCTGGGGGACTTCAAGCTCTCCCAGATCCTCCATGGCGGCCAGACCATCACCCTGCACCGCACCCTGGAGCCGGCGGGCACCGTGATCCCGGTCAGCGGGATGACTGCCGTCCACGACAAGGGCAAGCACGCGGTGATCGAGTTGACCACCGAGCTCTTGGATGCCCGGACCCGTGAACCGGTGGCGACCAGCATCACCACCATGATCATCCGGGGCGAAGGCGGATTTGGTGGGGATCCGGGACCCAAGGAAACCTGGGCCGTCCCCGACCGCCCGGCGGATATCAGTGTGTCCCGCAGGACTGCCCGGGACCAGGCCCTGCTTTACCGGCTGAACGGGGATCGCAATCCGTTGCACTCCGACCCGCAGCTGGCTCGCATGGTGGGCTTCGAGAAGCCGATACTGCACGGGTTGTGCACCATGGGCTTCGCCGGAGTGGCCGTGCTCGAGGAGGTGGCCGATGCGGATCCCGACCGCTTCGGTGCCATCAGCGTCCGCCTGGTTTCCCCCGTGGTGCCCGGGGATGAACTGACGACCAACATCTGGCATACCGAAACCGGCGCCGTGTTCCAGGTCCGCGTCGGGGACACCGTCGTCCTGGACCGCGGCACCTACACCCACCGATCCCTCGGAGCGGACCGGACCGTCGCGGCGGGAGCAGTCACGGCTCCGCCGGAAACCAGCAGGGAGGAAACCCCATGAAGATTGCCGTTCTGATCAAACAGGTCCCCGACACGTGGGACGAGAGACAACTGACGGCCTCCGGCCACGTCGACCGGGCCGCCAGCGAGCGCATTGCCGACGAAATCACCGAACGCGCCCTCGAGATCGCCTTGCTCCAGAAGGACGCCGATAAATCGGTGGAGGTGGTGGCCGTCACGATGGGTCCTGCCCAGGCCAGTGATGCGCTGCGCAAGGCCCTCCAGATGGGAGCCGACTCAGCCAGGCACATCAACGACGACACGCTGGCCGGTGCCGATGCCCTCACCACAGCCCGCGCACTGGCCGCCGGGCTGCAGGACGATGGCTACGACATCATCCTCGCCGGCAACGAATCCACCGACGGCCGCGGCGGCGTGGTCCCGGCGATGATCGCCGAACTGCTCGGGATCCCGTTCGCCGGCCCGCTGAACACCGCTGATTTCACCGGCGGATCGATCACGGGCGAGCGCGAATCCGCCGAGGGCACCGAGACGGTGAGCGCGCCCCTGCCCGCCGTGGTCTCGATCACCGAACGGGCCGCCGAACCACGCTTCCCCAAGTTCAAGGGCATCATGACCGCCAAACGGAAGCCGGTCACCGTGAGCGACGCGGCCACCCTTGGCCTTACCGATCTCGCGCACGACGACGGCAACCTGGTCCTCGCCTCGAGCAGACGTCCGGCCAGGACCGCAGGGCCGAAGATCATCGACGAGGGCCAGGCGGCCTCGGAACTCATCGACTACCTCAGCGCCGAACACCTGATCTGAAGGGACTGGACACCATGAGCAAGATTCTCGTCAACTGTGAAATAGCGGCCAATGGCGCGCTGCGCCCCCATACCGCCCATCTGCTGGCCCTGGCGGCCCGGTTGGGCGAACCGGTCGCGGTGGTGGCCGCCCCTGCAGGGACCACGGTCGGTGCCGATCTCGCCGCCTGGGGCGCCCCCGTGATCCTCATCGGCCACACCCCGGCAGCCACCAGCCATGTGGCCGCCGGCGCGGTCGCCGCCCTCACCGAGGCCGTGACCCGGTACGCACCGGCCGCCGTTCTGGCCTCCACCACGGCCGATGCCCGGGAGACCATCGGCCGCCTGGCTGCCCGCACGGGGAACCCCGTGATGCTTGAAGCCATCGACGTCACCACCGCGGACGGCAGGGTCCGCGCGACGCATACGGTCTATGGAGGGAACTACTCCACCGAGTCCACCGTCGGCTCCGGCATTGCGCTGGTGACCGTCTCCTCCAGTGGAGAAGCCGCCCCTGCCCCCGTCGACACCCCGAAGGTCGAAACCCTCGATCTGGAGGTCGAGACCAGCACGGCAGCTGCCATCATGGCCACCCACCCCGCCCCGGCGACCTCGGGTCGCCCGGATCTGGCGTCGGCGAAGATCGTGGTCTCCGGTGGACGGGGACTGGGCTCGGAGGAGGACTTCGCCCTGGTGGGACAGCTGGCCGACGCCCTCGGTGCCGGCCTGGGGGCTTCCCGGGCCGCCGTCGACGCCGGCTACATCACGCAGAACCACCAGGTCGGCCAAACAGGTGTCAGCGTGTCGCCGGACCTCTACCTGGCCGTGGGCATCTCCGGGGCGATCCAGCACCGCGCCGGCATGCAGACCGCCCAACGCATCGTGGCCATCAACGAGGACGAGGACGCCCCCATCTTCGACATTGCCGATTTCGGCATCGTCGGTGACCTGTTCACGATCCTTCCGCAGCTCCAGCAGGGCCTCGCCGACCGCGCGGGCGTCGGCGCGGGCGTCTAGGGCGGGGACCGGAGATGACGTTGAAGACCGAGCCCGGCCGGACAAAGCCCGGGACCCGGAGGCATCCCACCGGGGTGAAGGCGATTCTGCTGTGGATCGGTGTGGCCATGGTGACCCTGGCCGTCGTCGTCGTGCTGGCCCGGTGGATCCGGGGGTTGGAACCGGTGCAGGACTTCCTGCTCACCTACCCCGGACGGTCCGAACTTCCCGACGGGGCCCCGGTCGGGATACCGGCCTGGCTGGGGTGGCAGCACTTCCTCAACGCGTTCTTCCTGGTGCTGATCATCCGTACGGGCTGGCAGGTGAGGAACACCGCCCGACCCCCGGGTCATTGGACGCGCCGGAACACCGGACTGTTCAAGACCCGGAACAAGCCGACCAAGATCAGCCTGGACCTGTGGTTCCACCTGAGCCTGGACGTGCTGTGGTTGCTCAACGGGCTGGTCTTCGTGGTGTTGCTCTTCGTCACCGGTGGCTGGATGAGGATAGTTCCCACGAGTTGGGACGTGGTCCCGAATGCGCTCAGTGCCGCCTTGCAATATGCCTCGTTGAACTGGCCGATCGAGAACGGCTGGGTGAACTACAACTCGCTGCAACTGTTGGCGTATTTCGCCATCGTGTTCATCGCTGCTCCGCTCGCAGCGATCACCGGCGTGCGGATGAGCTCTGCCTGGCCCAAGGGCCACCGTAGGCTGGATAAGGCCTTCCCGATCGAACTCGCCCGCAGGATCCATTTTCCGGTGATGGTCTTCTTCGTCGGATTCGTCATCGTGCACGTGGTGCTGGTGTTCTCCACCGGGATGCTGGCCAACCTCAACCACATGTATGCCGCGAGGGAGGGGGCAGGATGGCTCGGCTTCGGATTCTTCGCTGCCTCGCTGGCCGTCATGGTCGCCGCCTGGCTCCTGGCCAGGCCCCTGTTCCTGCGTCCAGTGGCCGGGTTGATGGGCAAGGTCTCGAAGTAGGCAAGGCCCGGCTTGTCCGAGGCCGGACCACCCGGATCCGACACAACGGAAGCCCCGCTCCTGGCGATAGCACGAGGGGCGGGGCTTCCGGCCGTCCTGGGCCTATTCGGTGGCCAGGCCCTCCACGGGGGAGAGGAGGGCCGCCCGGCGGGACGGCAGGACCGAGGCGGCCAGCGCCGCGGCCACGGAGACCCCCAGGACCAGCGCCAACTGGGCCCACGGCAATGACAGCGTCACGTCGGTGAAGGCGCCCAGGGCCGACTGGGCCCCCAGGGCGCCATAGGCGGTACCCAACACGATCCCCAGTGCCGCGGCCACCCCGGCAATCAAGACCGCCTCCAGGGCCAGCATGGAGCGCAGCTGGCCCCGGGTCAGCCCCAGGGCCCGCAGCAGGGCCGACTCACGGGTGCGTTCGAGCACCGACAGGCTCAGGGTGTTGGCCACCCCGATCAGCGCAATGAACACCGCCACGGCGAGCAACCCGGAGACCACGAGCAAGAGCGTGTCGATGACCTGGTTGAACAGCGAGCGCTCCAGGGCGCCACCGGCGACCTGGTAGTCCTGCACGTGTAGTTCGGCGGCCAACGTACTGCTCAGTTCCTGCAGCTGATCTGTGCTCAGCCCGTTGGCGGCTTTGAGCCACAGCAGCGGATAGGCGCCCACCTGATCGGGTCCCGCCTCGGCCGCGGCACGGGCCGCCGAAGCGCCGGTGGTGTATCCATCGAGCTGCTGTGCCGTTTCCAGGCTCATCAGCGGTGCCGAGATCTCCGACTGGGAATGCTTGGTCGCCAAGGAGCTGGCGGTGGATCCCTCGAACGCCGTGACCTCGACGTCGTCACTGGTGGTCGATTGGCCGACCAACACTTCGCCGGTGCCCGGTACCAGCGACGGGTCCTTGAGGACCCGGGCCAGTTGCTCGGCGGTTGCGGCGTAGACCGGCTCCCCGGCGGCGTTCCGCCCCACGGGTTTGAGCAGTGCGACCTCCTCGATCGAGTCGACCCCCGCGGCGAGCTTGGCTTGTTCGGTACCGAGCTGGCCGACCCCCGGCGCGGCATCGGGGCCGGGCTGGGCGCCGCCGTCGAAGCCCTCACCGTAGCTGGCGGGGGAGGCGACGGTGACATCGACCAGGTAGTTGCGGGCCAGCTCGTCGTTGAAGGACTGCTTGGTGGTCTGGGCGCCGACCATCATCATCGACACCAGCGTGACGCCGATCAGCAGCGCCGTTGCGGTCGCGGTGGTGCGCCCGGGGTTGCGCACCGAGTTCAACGACGCCAGCTTCGCCGGAACCGAGGATCCACCGATCAGCCGTCCCACGCCGCGGACGGCACCGGGCAGGAAGAGCGAGGCGAGCATCAGTACCCCGATGAAGGAGAACAGGCCGCCGGCGAAACCCACCAGGAGCAGGCCCAGCACCGCTCCGACGATGAGCAACCCTCCGCCACCCAGCAGCAGGAGCGCCCCGAAGACCAGACGGACCTTGCCCACCCGGTTGTGCACGGTGGCGTTCTCGGCAGGACGCAGGGCGGCCAGGGGGGCCACGCTCATCGCCTTGCGGGCCGGGGCCCAGGCGGCGAAGAGGGTCATCACGGTGCCGGCGAGAAGACCGGCGATGATCGCGCCCGGGGGCACCGCCAACACGGCGAAGGAAGCCGAAGGCAGCGTCGAGACGTAGCCGACCAGCCCGGCCATGACCCCGATGGCCAGCAGCACGCCCAGGACGGAGGAGACCAGCCCCACCACCAGGGCCTCGACCAGCACCGAGCGGCGCAGTTGGGAGCTCAGGGCACCCAGGGTTCGGAGCAGGGCGAGTTCACGGGTGCGCTGGGCGACCAGGACCGCGAAGGTGTTCATGACCACCAGCCCGGTGACCACCAGGGCGATCAATGCGAAGACCAGCAGCACCCCGGTGAGCTGATCCTGGCCTCCGGTGAAACCTGCCAGGTCTTCGACGGTGCGTTCCTGCGCGGTCATGACCGACGCCTGGGGGACACCCGCGGACTTCAGTGCGGCAGTGACGGCCGAGGTGGTCTCTGCCGGGTCGGTTCCATCATCCAGTCGGACGAGCAGGGATTGATACTGCGGGTCGGAGCCGATCAGGGTGGAGTAGCGCTGGGGGGAGACGGTCACCTGCAGATTTGACCCCATGAAAGGGCTGTTGCTGGAGGTCGTGATCCCGCTGATCCGGGCCGTGAAGTCCACCGTGGAGCCGTCCGCGGAGGACCCGGACATCCCGACCTCGTCGCCGACCTTCAGGTGGTAGGTCTTGGCATGCTGATCGTCCACCGTGATTTCCTCGCGGCCGGCCGGAACGGCACCGGAGTCCAGCTTGGTGGTGCGCAACTGTTCGTCGGATCCATAGGATTGCACGATGGCGTTATAGTCGCCCGAGCCGGTTTCGATCCTGGCTCCGGCGCTGCTTTGGGCCTCCGCGGCGGCGACGCCGGGGGCCTGGCGGACCGCGGTGAGCTGCTCGGGGCCCAGTCCCACGCTGTCGTCGGTCTCATCGGGACTGATGCCGGCGACCAGATCGGCGTTCTGGTAGGCCTCGCCGATGCTGCGTTCCAGCGAGGCGGTGGTGGAGGCGTTGACCATCAAGGTGGCCGCCAGGAAGGCGGTGCCGATCATCACGGCCAGGGTGACGGCGATGAAACGCCGCGAATACATGCGGATGTTGGCCAGGGCGAGTGAAAACATCCTAGGCCCCCAGACCGGCCAGTGCCGAGGTCACGGCTTCCGGCGTCGGATCCGGAAGGTGGCCGACCAGTTCGCCGTCGCGCATCAGCACGACTTCGTCGGCGTAGCCGGCGGCGGCCGGGTCATGGGTGACCATGATGATGGTCTGGCCCATTTCGCGCACCGAGGAGCGCAGCAGCGAGAGCACTTCGGCACCGGTGCGTGAATCGAGGTTGCCGGTGGGTTCGTCACCGAAGACGACGGCGGGGCGGGTGAGTAGGGCGCGGGCGACGGCGACGCGCTGCTGCTGTCCGCCGGAGAGTTCATGCGGCTTGTGGCCCAGCCGGTCCCCGAGGCCCAGGGTGTCCACGACGGTGGCGAGCCATGCGGCGTCGTGCTTCTTCCCGGCGAGTTGGAGCGGCAGCAGGATGTTCTGCTCCGCGTCCAGGGTCGGGACCAGGTTGAAGGACTGGAAGACGAAGCCGATCTTCTCGCGGCGCAGGCGGGTCAGCTCGTTGTCGTTCATCGAGGTGATCTCCTGCCCGGCGATCGTGATGGAACCGCTGGTGGCCGAATCCAGTCCGGCCAGGCAATGCATGAGCGTGGACTTCCCGGAACCGGAGGGGCCCATGATGGCGGTGAAGCGTCCGGCGGTGAAGCCGATGTCGACGCCGGCCAGGGCGTGGACCGCTGTGCTGCCGCTGCCGTAGACCTTGGTGAGGCCGCGGGCGGAGACTGCCTGGGTGGTGGTGGGGGTGTTGGTGATCGTCATGCTCCAAACCTATTGGCCCGGGTGCCCCTGCCGGATCAACCCGGTGGAGGGTCTTGGAGGCCCGCCAGGTCATACCGGGGTATGACATCGGCACCAGTCAGCGGTTGATCCGGACCACCCGCCGGGGCTTTTTGGTGTGGCGATCACGGCCCGCGAACCCCCAGAACGGCAGAATGAGCCCATGACTGTGCGTTCCTCCACTGCCGCCGCCGTGCTGGCCCCCGTAATGACCCTGGCCCTGCTGACCGGCTGCAGCACCCCGGCCGAGCCGGAAGCCTCCCCGAGCCCGGCTGCCTCCTCGGCGTCGTCCACGCCCAGCCCCTCCGCCCCGGCGGTGAAGACCCCAGGGATGAAGAAGGACCTCGCAGGATTCGCCACCAGCCTCTACACCGGGGAATCCGTGCCCGCCAGCGGACCGGCGGCCCAGGCGCTGAAGAAGGCCCAGGCACCCGGGAAGGCCGCCACGGTGAAGGCGTCGACCGGGACCTGGAACAAGGAACATTTCGCCGTGCTCACCAGTGGCAAGGACGTCACCCTGGTGGTGAAGAAGAAGGGCAGCTGGACCGCGGTGGGCGGCTGGTGGCCCTCGTTGGGGATCCCGAAGGAGGCATTGGGCGGAAAACGCCATGTGCTGCTCATGGGCTCCGACGCCCGGGAAAAGCAGGGGGAGAAGATCGAAGAGGCCCGAGCCGATGCCTTGCAGCTGGTCGGGGTCGATGGCCACGGCGGCGGTGGGGTCATGGGCATCCCGCGTGACCTCTGGGTACCCCAGGCCAATGGCCGCAACGCCAAGATCAACAGCGCCTTGTCCACCGGCGGGCCCGACGCTCAGACGAAGGTCGTCTCCAAGGCCACCGGCCTGCCGGTCCAGGGCTACGTCCTGACCGGCTTCACCGGATTCCAGAAGATGATCGACGAGCTCGGCGGGATCACCATCAAGGCCCCGATGAAGGTGCGGGCGGTGGAGAAGGGCACGCAGAAGGTCGACGGGTACGACGCCTTCTGGTTCACCCGCGAACGCAAGACGCTACCCAACGGCGACTTCGACCGCACCTCCAACCAGGGGATCGCACTGGCCGGGATCGGGGCCAAGGCGGTCGCCGAGGGGCCCTCCGGATTGGCGAAGATCCTCGACATCGCCGATGAACACGTCTCCACCGATCTGACGGCAGCACAGGCGCTGACCTTCGGGGCCTGGGCCTACCGGATCGAGTTGAAGAAGATGGGCCACCAGGTGCCCACCGCCGATTACGGGCGCAGTGCCGACGGCCAATCGATCCTGGAGATCACCGGCGCAACCCGGAAGGTATTCGCGGACTTCAAGGACGGAAATCTGTCGAAGTAACGAAGAATATCGCCAATCGTGTCCTTTTCGTTACAATGGCAGAGGCGTCGTTTGGCGTCTGACCCGGTGAAGGAGGCGGATGCGCGCGACGACCCCATACTCGACCCCGCGCTCCACCCTGCGCTGGGCCGCCATCGCCGGCGCCCTGGTGCTGGGCGGTTCCCTCGCCATCGCGCCCGCTTCCGCCGCTGAAACATCCAACGCAGTCAGCGTCAACGCCGCCGACACCGCGGACCAGACCGACACCGACACGCCGGGGGAGACCCCCGAGGTCACCCCGGAATCGCCGATCACCCCGAGCGACACGCCATCGAAATCTCCCGGGCCGGAAACCCCTTCCGAGACGGCGGACCCCGATGAATCCCCCGGGCCCACCGAGCCGACGGAACCCACTAAACCCACTGAGCCCGTTGACCCCACGGAGACGACCGACCCCACGACGGAGCCCTCCAGCCCGGATCCCACGACCCCGCCGCCCTCGTCGACGTCCCCGTCGCAGCCCGGCTCCTCCTCGGGGTCCAGCGGGTCGTCCTCGGATTCGAGCTCGAAGCCTCCGGCCCCGGCACCGTCGACGATGCCGTCGAAAACCACCCCGGGGGTCATTCCGGCACCACCGAAGCCCCCGCGGTATCCCTCGAAACCCGGCAGCTCGACCAGGAGCCCGTGGCCCGGCCAGTCCTCCAAGAACATCAGGACCCCGCACCCGGAAGCGCGGTATGGCGCCCGCGATGCCGCCACGGGGTTCCTCATCGACCCGGCCACCGGATATCCGATCCACCCCAAGACCGGGCTGCTCATCGAACCCGGTACCGGACGGATGCTGGTGCGTGGATCGTTGGAGGCCAGTGATTTCGTCTATGACCAGGCCTCACAGAGCGTGAAGCTCTCCATCGAACAGGACGATGGCGGCTCCGATGCCGCGAAACCGGTCCCTTCGGCCGGGGCCGGGGTCGGGGGCACGAACGCCGCGGCCGTCGTCCCGACCTCGAAGGCCACGAGCCAAGCCGGGGACTCCGCCGACCGGCCTTCTGTCGTGATGGATCTGGTCACCTCGCCATCGGCCCCCGCCGTCGGGCTGGGTGCCCTGCTGGGGCTGGGCGGGCTCTGGTACTTCTTCGTCTTCATCCACCAGCCCAAGGAAAAACCCCGCTACCGCCGCTGAAAAGCGATCATGGGGTGACGACCCCGGTGGCGTAGGCAATGACCACGGCCTGGACCCGGTCGCGGGCCTGCAACTTGGACAGGATCCGCCCCACGTGGGTCTTCACGGTCGCCTCGGACAGGAATAGTTCGGCGGCGATCTCCGGGTTCGACTTGCCCCAGGCGATGAGTTCGAAGACCTCGGCCTCGCGGGCCGTCAGTGAGGCCACGGCCGCCTCGTGCCCCGACGTGGTGGCGGCCGGCTGGCGCAGCATCGGGGCGACATGGTCCAGCAGCCGCCGGGTGGTGGAGGGGGCGATCACCGCATCCCCGCGGAAGACGGTGCGGATGGCCTCGAGGAGTTCCTCCGGCGGGGCGTCCTTGAGCAGGAACCCGCTGGCCCCGGCATGGATGGCCGCCAACGCGTATTCGTCCAGATCGAAGGTGGTCAGCACGATGATGCGGGGGTCGGCCCCCGGCCCGTGTTCGAGTAGTTTGGCCGTCGTCTGGATCCCGTCCATTTCGGGCATGCGCACATCCATCAGGACGACGTCGGCGCGGGCCAGCGCGGGGGAGGCGAGGGCTTCACGGCCATTGGTGGCTTCGGCCACGACCTCCAGGTCGGGCTGCGAATTGATCAGCATACGGAATCCGCTGCGGACCAGGAGCTGGTCGTCGACGAGAGCGACGGTGATCGGGGTGTTGGGCTCGGTGTCCACTTAGTCCTCGGTGTAGGGGATGAAGATGCTGGCGGAGAATCCACCGGTGCTGCGCGGACCGGTCTCGATGCGTCCATCGTAGAGGCCCACCCGCTCGGCCATGCCGACCAGACCCTGGCGGGCCCCGACATTGTCTTCGGTCGCCGCCGCACCGCGCCCGTCGTCGGTGACTTCCACGTCCAATCCGGTGGAGGTCCATTCCAACCGGACCTGCGAGGAAGCGGCCGGCCCGGCGTGCTTGATCGTATTGGTCAACGCTTCCTGGATGGCCCGGTAGGCGGTCAATTCCGCCCCCGGCGGGAGCTCACGGCGGGGCGCCCCGGTGATCGAGGAGGAAACGTCCAACCCGGCGGTCCGGGTTTCGTCCAGAAGCCATTCGATATCGGCCAGCGTGGGCAACGGGCGGGTGGAGGCTTGCTCGTCGCCCCGCAGGACACCGAGTAGCCGGCGCATCTCGCGTAGCGACTTTCGTCCGGTTTCGGAGAGCGTGCCCAGCGTTTCGCGGGCGACCAGCGGATCGTGTTCACTCGCGTAGCGGGCACCATCGGCCTGGGTGATGATGACCGAGAGCGAATGGGCGACGATGTCGTGCATCTCCCGGGCGATGCGGCCGCGTTCATCGGAGGCGGCGAGGTCACGTTCCTGTTGGCGTTCGATCTCCAACCGGCTGGCCCGGTCGGACAAGGCCTGCATGGCCAGACGTCGGGTGCGGGCAAGGTCGCCGAACGTCCAGGCGACCAGCACGATCAGGGCCAGGCCCACGAGGTTGGGCAACAGGTGCAGGCCCAATGCCTGCCCGGTCGGGTTTCCGTAGCGCAGCGTGGCCAGCAGGGCCCCGAGCATGCCGGCGCCGAGACCGGCGGAGGAGGCCCAACGCTTGCCGTACTTCGCCAACGTAAATACCACGATCGGTACGGTCACTTGGGAGGGAAGGAACGTCGGGATTAGGACGACCTGCAGCAGGCATCCCAGCACGACGACGGCACTGCTCAGCAGCAGATGGGAGCGCCGCCAGATCAGCGGCAGGACCTGCAACGACGCGATGATGAATTCGATGACGCGGTGCTGTCCGGAGAATCCGCCCAGGAGGAAGGCCGACAGCGTGAGGAGCAGCCACAGTCCGATCGCCAGGGCCCCATCGACTTTGCCCGGGTGGTTACGGATCCAAACATCCAGGATGCGGTGCGGGGTCATGGACCTACTCTACTTTTGGTCGCCCCCGCCCCGCGTCATACCGTGGTTGTAGCGGTGCTCTGGGGTGTACGGGATCCGTTGACTTGGTATCAAATGGTGAGACGGTTTGTCCGCTATCCGGACAGGGCAATATTCTGGAAGCATGAGCAACGCGATTGATTTGGCCGTCATCCCTGGTGACGGCATTGGCCCAGAGGTCATTGCCGAAGCCCTCAAGGTCCTGAAGAAGGCAACCGAAGGCGGGGAACGTTCACTGCGGTTCACCAACTACAGCCTGGGCGCCCAGCACTGGTTGGAAACCGGCGAGACCCTCACCGATGAGACCCTCGAATCCCTGCGCGCCCACGAGGTGATCCTTTTCGGCGCCGTAGGTGCCGCGCCGGGGGATACCCGCATTCCTTCGGGCCTGATTGAACGCGAACTGCTGCTCAAGCTGCGCTTCAGCCTCGACCACTACATCAACTTGCGCCCGTCGCGCCTGTATCCCGGGGTCCCGAGTCCACTGGCACATCCCGGGGACATCGATTTCGTCGTCGTCCGCGAGGGCACCGAGGGACCCTATGTCGGCAACGGTGGTGCACTGCGTGTTGGCACCGAGCACGAGATCGCCACCGAGGTCTCCGTCAACACGGCCTATGGAGTCGAAAGGGTAGTCCGAGAGGCCTTCCGCCGCGCCAACGAGCGTCCGCGTCGCCATGTCACTCTGGTGCATAAGCACAACGTTCTCGTCCATGCAGGGCACCTGTGGCGCAGAACAGTCGAAGCCATCGCCACCGAATATCCGGATGTCACCCACGACTACATGCACGTCGATGCCGCCACGATCTTCATGACCACGGACCCTTCACGTTTCGATGTCATCGTCACCGACAACCTCTTTGGCGACATTCTCACCGACCTCGCGGGGGCGGTCACCGGGGGGATCGGACTGGCGGCCTCGGGGAACATCAACATGCTGGGTACGGGTCCCTCGATGTTCGAACCGGTGCATGGCTCGGCTCCGGACATCGCGGGACAGCAGATCGCGGACCCGACCGCGGCGATCCTCTCCGCGGCGCTCCTGCTTGAACATGTGGGCCTGGCCGATGCTGCCCGCCGGGTCGAAGCCGCAGTTGAAAAAGATCTGGATTCACGCGCGGAACTGACCGATCCGCGATCAACTGCGGAAGTCGGAGACGCGATCACGCTGGAGCTGTCATAAGCTGGTGCCGGAACAACGTCCCGTGTGAGGGGCGGCACGAAAACTTTGCAGAGGAAGTGCGTAGGCACCATGGAATTCTCACAACAGCTCTCCACCACCCCCAAGAGCGCCGAAGAACGCGCCAAGATTCTGGCAGATCCCGGATTTGGCGACTACTTCACCGACCATACCGCCGTCGTCGACTGGACCCAGGATGCCTCCGGCAAGGGGGTCTGGCACGATGCCCGGGTCGAACCCTATGGTCCGATCATGATGGACCCGGCGGCATCGGTCCTGCACTACGGACAAGAGATCTTCGAGGGGTTGAAGGCCTACCGCCACGCGGACGGAAGTGTCTGGACCTTTAGGCCCGAAGCGAACGCGGCACGTTTCAACACCTCTGCCCGTCGGCTCGCCCTGCCCGAACTGCCCACCGACGTGTTCATTGATTCGCTGAAGCGGTTGGTGTCCGTCGATGTTGATTGGGTTCCGTCCGGCGAGGGCGAGGCGCTGTACCTGCGTCCATTCATGATCGCCACGGAAGCCTTCCTGGGCGTGCGCCCCTCCCATGAGGTCTCCTACCGTGTCATCGCGTCACCGGCGGGAAACTACTTCGGGGGAGAGCTCAAGCCGGTTTCCATCTGGCTATCGACGAGCTATGCCCGGGCCGGTCACGGGGGCACCGGTGAAGCCAAATGTGGTGGTAACTACGCCGCATCGCTGGCCGCCCAGCTCGAAGCAGAAGCCAACGATTGCAAGCAGGTCCTCTTCCTGGATCCCACCAACGACTTCGCCGTCGACGAATTGGGCGGCATGAACGTCTTCTTCGTCTTCACCGATGGCACCCTGGTCACCCCGGAACTGAACGGGAACATCCTGCATGGCGTCACCCGGTCCTCGGTGATCGAGCTGGCCCGTGAGCGTGGCCTGACGGTGCAGGAACGCAAGATCACCATCGATGAATGGAGAACCGCGGCAGCCGACGGCTCCCTCGCCGAGGTCTTTGCCTGCGGTACCGCTGCGGTCATTACTCCCATCGGGGAACTGAAGACCACTGATGAATCGATCGTTACTCCCGAAACCGGCCAGGATTCGGTGGCCATGGCCATCCGTGAACAGCTGCTTGGTATCCAGACCGGAGCCGTCGAAGACACCCACGGCTGGCTGACTCGCCTCGTCTAGGAAAGACGTATTCCGAATCGGACTCATCTGGCCCGACACCAACGCAACGCCGTGGCCCGCGTAGGTGTCGGGGATGGCCTCCGTGGAGGAGCCACGCTGACAGCAGTCGAGGTCTCCAGGTAAACGTCCAGATGCCCTGGACCGCCCGTGGACGACGGAGCACCAGGAGGGGCCCGGCCAAGTGGAGGCAGGCTGGGCAGGTCCCATGGGAACTGGCCAGCACCCAACCCCTCACGATTACCGAACTGGCGAAGCAGGCGCGGGTCACCACGCGTCTCTCCAGGGATAACTCGAAGCGGGCGAACTGTCTCTGTCGATTGATCGGATGCCGCTCCGAGTCCGAATTCGAGGACCTGAGGGGTGACGCAGCCTGCATTGAACCGGTGGTGCCGGACCGGGCTTCGCGAGTGGAGAAGCATTCGAAACTGCCTGGGCCTGAGAGCAACGATGAAAAATGAATCGGGCTAGCGTCGGTGCAATGACCTCCGAGACCGAGACGGACCTCATAGACTTGGGTCATGCGCATTCTCGTTACCGGCGGAGCCGGGTACATCGGCTCACATACTGTTCTCCAACTACTTGAAGACGGGCATGATGTTCATGTTCTGGATAACCTGTCGAATTCATCAGTCGAAGCACTGAGGCGGGTTGCGGAACTAGCGGGACGTGAAGCCTCCTTGCACGTGGCGGACCTACTGGATCCGGCAGCACTTGATCGAGTATTCACCGAGGCGGACCCCGAAGCAGTTATTCACTTTGCCGGGTTGAAGGCCGTTGGTGAATCGGCGCTGAAACCGCTCTGGTACTACCGAAACAACGTCGTGGGGACGCTCAACCTGCTTGAGACGATGGAAGCCCACGACGTTCGTACCATCGTCTTCAGCTCATCCGCCACGGTCTATGGCGAAGCAGGAGGCACCGTGGAGTACACGGAAGCCCTGCCACTGGACGCCATGAACCCTTATGGGCGGACCAAGATGCATATCGAACAGATCCTGCAGGATCTGGCGGCCTCGGATGGACGTTGGAAGATCGCCAATTTACGGTATTTCAACCCCGTGGGAGCCCATGAATCAGGCCGAATCGGCGAGGACCCGCAGGGACTGCCGAATAATCTGATGCCCTTTGTCGCTCAGGTTGCCGTTGGGCGCAGAGAGAAAGTGAATGTCTTTGGTAATGACTATGACACGGCAGATGGCACCGGTGTCCGGGACTACATCCACGTAGTGGATCTGGCGGCAGGGCATCTCAAGGCCCTCGAATACCTCGTGGCCCACGACGGACTGCACTCCTGGAATTTGGGTAGCGGTGTCGGGACGTCCGTCCTGGATGTGATTCAGGCTTTCTCCCGTGCTTCGGGGAAAGAAGTTCCATATGAAGTCACCGATCGCCGACCTGGGGACCTGCCGGCGTACTGGGCGGATCCCACGTTGGCTCGAGAGGAACTCGGTTGGAAATCAGAGCGTGGGCTCGAGAACATGGTGGCTGATGTCTGGCGCTGGCAATCAGCCAACCCGGAAGGCTACCGGGAACTGGCTCCCGAGGAGATGAGCCCGGATGAATCCCATTCGAAATCTCGAAGAGCTGACTTGAGCGGAAAACGCCCTACCCCCGGGGACGCGGATCGCGACGACCACGATTCCTCTACTAGGCTGTAACCCATGCGTATTGCTCGGTTTGTACTAGACGATGACCCCATGTACGGCGTAGTCGACGGCGAAGAAGTCATCGTCATCGCCGGTGACCCCTTCTTCCAAGGCATCAAGCCCACCGGTGCCCGTCACCGGCTCGACGATGTCCGGCTACTGGCCCCGATCATCCCGCGCTCGAAGGTCGTCTGCTTCGGCCGCACCTACGCTGAACATGCCCGGGAAATGGGCAACGAAGTACCTGTCACTCCGTTGATGTTCCTCAAGCCGAACACTTCGGTGGCCGGCCCTGGTGACCCGGTGACCCTTCCTGCCTTTTCCGAAGAAGTGTCCTACGAAGCCGAACTGGCCGTCGTGATCGGCCGCATCTGCAAAGACGTTCCCGCGGACAAGGCCGGGGATGTGATCTTCGGGTACACCTGTGCCAACGATCTCACGGCCCGTGACGTGCAGAGAACCGATAACCAGTGGGCCCGTGCCAAGGGCTGGGATGGTGCCTGCCCCATCGGCCCATGGATCGAAACGGAACTGGATGTCGAAGACGTGCGGATCCAGGGACGCTTGGACGGCGACACCGTCCAGGACGGGGATACCACCTTGATGGTCTGGAGCGTTCCCGATCTGGTGGCGTATGCCTCGCAGGCGTTCACGCTCTTGCCCGGCGACATCCTGCTGACCGGGACACCTGCCGGGGTCGGACTGCTCCGTGAAGGGCAGCGTTTCGATGTAGAGATCGAGGGCATCGGCACGCTCACCAACACGTTCCGTCGCTAGAGGCAGCTGCTATGTACGGAAAGCGTCGCGTCGGACGGGCCATCAGGGAGTCGATGACGGAGACCCAACGGAGCCGGGCGGCCCGCCCTGCCTGGCAGAAGCGCCGCTCCGCTTTTTGGGCGACCGCATGGGCATTGGCCGTCTGCTCACGGATCTCCTACCGGGCAGGATGGCCTGTTCCGGTCACCACCACGTTGTTGGTCATCGCCATCGTGGTGGCCGTGGCACTATTGACCCGCCGTATTGTCACAGCGGTACGTGGCAGGAGTCGGACCGCAGAGCGATGACGCGGATCAACTTCCCCTGACCGTATTAGGATGGGTGGCATCATGATTGAGCCATCCCAGATTCCCATCGTCACCGACGAGACCCCTGTCCGCGTCCGTTTCTGCCCGTCCCCGACCGGGACCCCACATGTCGGACTCATCCGCACCGCACTGTTCAACTGGGCCTATGCCCGGCATACCGGCGGAAAAATGGTGTTCCGGATCGAAGACACCGACGCCAAGCGTGACTCCGAGGAAAGCTATCGTCAGCTCCTCGACGCGCTCGACTGGCTAGGCATCACCTGGGATGAAGGTGTCGACGTCGGCGGCCCGCACGAGCCCTACCGGCAGTCCCAGCGCGCAGATATCTATCAGGACGCGATCGCGAAGTTGCGTAGCGCCGGGCACCTCTACGAGTCGTTCTCCACCCCTGAGGAAGTCGAGGCACGCCACCGTGCGGCGGGGGAGGACCCCAAGCTCGGCTATGACAACTTCGATCGGACCCTCAGCGAGGACCAGATCGCCGCCTTCCGGGCCGAGGGGCGGGAGCCCGTCCTGAGATTGCGCATGCCGGATGACGATCTGACGTTTACCGACCTCGTTCGCGGTGAGATCACCTTCAAAGCCGGGTCAGTCCCCGATTTTGCCGTTGTCCGCGCCAACGGGAAGCCACTCTATACCTTGGTGAACCCCGTGGATGATGCCCTCATGGGGATCACCCACGTCCTGCGCGGCGAGGACATCCTCTCCTCGACGCCACGACAGATCGCCCTGTACCGCGCGATGATCGATGTGGGAATCGCCGAACACATGCCCCTCTTCGGGCATCTGCCCTACGTCATGGGTGCCGGCAAGAAGAAGCTCTCCAAGCGTGACCCCGAGGCCAGTCTCTTCCTCCACCGTGACCGGGGTTTCATCCCCGAAGGCCTGTTGAACTATCTGGCGTTGCTGGGGTGGAGTCTGTCGGCAGACGAAGACATCTTCACGCGCGACCAACTGGTGGCGGCTTTTGATATCCACGACGTACTCGGCAACCCGGCCAGGTTCGATGTGAAAAAGGCTGAGGCCATCAACGGCACCCATGTTCGGATGCTTGAAGCGCGGGATTTCCGCGACCGATTGGTTCCTTATTTACGGGCTGCCGGAGTCACGGGGGAGACGCTGACCGCAGAGGAGGAGCACATATTGGACCAGGCGGCGCCTTTGGTCCAGGAACGCATCACCTTGCTGGGTGAGGCACCAGAGATGCTCGAGTTCCTTTTCCGTGGCGATGACGAGATCGTGATCCAACCGGAAGCTCTCAAGGGCATGCCCGGAAATGCCGACGAAGTTCTCGACGCGGCCCTGGCCGAGCTGACGGAACTGGTCGCCTGGGACGCGGAATCGATTCAAGGGGTCTTGCGCGCAGCGCTGATCGAGAACATGGGTATCAAGCCGCGGCTTGCCTTCGGTCCGCTGCGTACCGCCATGTCAGGTAAGCGTGTCTCGCCTCCGTTGTTCGAATCCATGGTCATCCTGGGCAAGGATTCATCCCTGAAGCGCCTGCAGAACTTCAGGACCACGCTGGTCTGAGCGTCCATTGCTGGGCGCGAACAGCCGATTTTGGTTTTGTCGGAATCCTCGGGTAAAGTTATTTCTCGTGCCGAGGCCTACGGAACATCCCGGAAAGGATGTGAACGTAGTCCGGCAAACCATTGGGATATGGTGTAATTGGCAACACATCGGTTTCTGGTACCGACATTCTAGGTTCGAGTCCTGGTATCCCAGCGCTACAGCCGGGGCAGATTCTGCGCCGGCTGGCATTGTCCGATGAGCAATCAGGACAAGCTATGGCCCCATCGTATAGCGGCCTAGTACGCCGCCCTCTCACGGCGGTAACGCGGGTTCGAATCCCGCTGGGGTCACGTTCACCAGAACAGGGCGGCATCAGCCCTCAACGATGCGAGCTATGCGGCCCCATCGTATAGCGGCCTAGTACGCCGCCCTCTCACGGCGGTAACGCGGGTTCGAATCCCGCTGGGGTCACCTGTCGAATTTCGCGGTACATCATCATGATGTGCCGCGATTTTCTTTTGTACCCCAAGGCCACGCGCGGGGCGGTTCCTTTGAGCTGGTTGCACTGTTCCGCCGCCTCGTTTGGCATGATGTAGTCGTGACTTCCCTAGACAGCGATGGCCAAGCAGGACCGCCGGCCCTCGGACTACTCCATGAGTGCCGGTCCGCCCTTGAAGCGGTGCGCTTGCCACTTGACCTTCCAGAGGCCAACCGGGTGCGCACCAGCGTGCTGGACGCGAGGGTCCAACTCGATGACTACGTCCTGCCCCGCTACCGCAGCCTCGACGCCCCGCTTCTGGCGGTGGTCGGTGGTTCAACGGGCGCCGGAAAGTCCACCCTGGTCAATGCGTTGGTCGGTCATCCGGTGACGCGGGCCGGCGCCATTCGTCCGACCACGCGACAGCCCATCCTCGTCCATCATCCGGATGAGCGAGACTGGTTCGATGGGAGCCGTATCCTGCCCGGTCTTCCACGCGTGAGCGGCAGCGCCGAACCAGGGGCGGAACTTCCCGGGGCGGCAATCACCAAGGCCGTTGGGACGGATGAAGGCCCAGCGACCATGGGGCGGCCATCGTTGCTGCTCCTCGGCCACGCAACCATCCCGCAAGGGATTGCGTTGCTGGACGCACCTGACATCGACTCGGTGTCTGACGCCAACCGTGAACTGGCAGGGCAGCTGCTTTCGGCAGCCGATCTCTGGATCTTCGTTACTACCGCCAACAGATACGCCGATGCCGTGCCCTGGCAGCTTCTGACGGATGCAGCCTCCCGCGAGATCACCGTGGCCATTGTCCTGGACCGTGTCCCTCCGGGTGTCGACGACGAAGTCGCCGCCGATCTGCGGGCGATGCTCGACGGAAAGGGGCTGGCGGCCGCCGAACTCTTCGTCGTCCAGGAATCCACGCTGGATGGGCAAGGCATGCTCTCCGACGCAGCCGTGGCACCCGTGAGGAAATGGTTGGCCGGGATTGCCCAGGACAGTGCCGGCCGGGCCGCAATCGCGCGCAAGACCCTCAGTGGGGTGATCGCCAGCCTGGCCCGCCTCTTATTAGAGGTCGTCGAGGCCCAGGAGGCGCAACATGCTGCCGGAGACCAACTGACCGTCCATGTCGCCGACGCCTACGCTGGTGCCGCGCAGCGCATTGCTGAGGCGACCAGCGAAGGAACACTGTTGAGGGGCGAGGTTCTGGCCCGGTGGCAGGACTTCGTGGGGACCGGGGAGTTCTTCCGGTCGTTGGAATCGAACATCGGCAAGGTCCGCGACCGCATCGGGGCGTTTTTCTCCGGGAGGCCACAGCCAGTCAGCACCGTCGAAGAAGCCATCGAAACTGGTTTGCACGCTGTCATCGTCGACGAAGCGGCGAAGGCGGCAGAACAGTCGGAGAACTTCTGGCGGGCGGATCCTGCGGCCCGCTCACTTCTTGGCGACGTCGATTACGGATCGACCTCCGAGGGATTCAGCGATCGCGTGGCAGCGGAAATTCGTGACTGGCAAAACGAGCTGTTGGCCCTGATCAGATCGGAAGGATCCGGAAAGCGTTTCACCGCGAGGATGGTGTCCTTCGGCGTCAACGGTGTTGCCGTCGCCCTGATAGTTGTGGTGTTTGCCTCCACGGCTGGATTGACCGGACTAGAGGTCGGCATCGCCGGTGGTACCGCCGTGGTCGGACAAAAGCTGCTTGAGTCCATTTTCGGAGAAGACGCTGTCCGGCGCTTGGCCAAAACGGCGCGTGAAGGGCTCGAAGAACGTGTGAAGCAACTACTCGACGAGGAAGGTACCCGATTCCTCGATCTGTTGAGGGGTATCCCGACGATGGAGGAGATCGCCAGCTTGCAGGACGTGTCCGGACGGCTGGAACAACTGGCACAGACCACTGCGAAAGAGTTCAAATGAGCCGCCGGGGCAAGGAAGCGGTGACCACACCGTTGATCGAACGACTCGAAGCGCTCCAACATGCCTCCGAGCTTGGCACGGGCCGGGTGCCCCAGGCGCAAATCGAGAAAGCGGACGCCGTGCTGGAACAGGCTTCCACCCGCAGGTCCCTGTCCGCCGAGCACACCGTCGTTGGATTCTTCGGTGCCACCGGCAGCGGCAAGTCCTCGCTTTTCAACGCGGTGACCGGCAGGGATCTGGCCCGTGCCGCGGCCACGCGCCCGACGACCAGCGTGCCCTTGGCCGGGGTGTGGCAGGCCGAGGGCAGTGATGATCTCCTGGATTGGCTGCAGGTTCCCGAACGCCACCAACTTGATCAGCCGTTGGGTACGAGTCGGGCCGGGCTGTTGCGACGACGAAGCGGCCAGGCCAGCGGGCTGATCCTGGTGGACCTTCCGGATTTTGATTCCACGACGGCAGGGAATCGCGAAACCGCGGAGCGGCTTGCCGGCCAGGTGGATGTCCTGGTGTGGGTGCTCGATCCACAAAAATATGCCGATGCCGCGGTTCATCACGAATTTATCCGTCCACTGGCCGCATATGCCGGGATCACGCTCGTGGTGTTGAACCAGATAGATCTCCTGGATTCCTCGGATCGCACGGCAGTAATCGAGTCCCTCCGCGGCATTCTGGAGACCGATGGTCTGCGCCGTCCACGGCTCCATGCCGTGTCGGCGAAATCCGGGGAGGGCATCGATGGATTGCGTGAAGCAATTGCCGATGTTGCCGTTGCCCGATCGGCGTCGACGGATCGCCTACTTCAGGACGTGGCGGCTGCTGCGGACGGTCTGGTGGGACCAACTCACTCAGCGGCGGCTCCTGAAGCGGGAGCTGGAGAGGACCCGGCAGTGGCCATCGGGAGGGGGCTGACCGAACCTGGCACTGCCGAGCAACGAGCACTGGCTGATCACTTGGCGGATGCAGCCGGTGTGGAAACCGTGGTTGCCGCGACCCGGACCTCCTACCGGCTTCAAGCTCGAGGTCGGACCGGCTGGCCGGTGACCCGGTGGTTGTCGAGGCTTCGTCCCGATCCCCTGCGGCGGCTCAACCTGCGCAGCCGTGACGTCAACCCTGCAGTGAACAGGACGTCATTACCGGCGCCCGGTGCTGCCCAACGGGCCCAGGCGGATTCTGCGGTGAGGCTCTTCGCCGACGGGGCAAGCAAGGGTGCTCCCGAAGCTTGGCGGGGATCGATCCGACGTGCCGCCCGGGCGAGCTCAAAGAACCTGCCCGATGCACTGGATCAGGCCATAGCCTCAACAAATATCTCGGCAGGGCGCGGGTCCTGGTGGTGGCCCGTCGTATCGGTCGTGCAGTGGGCCGCCTTGGCTGTGGCTCTGGCCGGGGCTGGATGGCTGGCCGTGCTGGCGATCATGGGATATCTCCAGTTCGACGCCCCTGCGGTCCCCCGGGTTGAAGGATTTCCTGTGCCGACGTTGATGTTGGTCGGGGGAGTGCTGCTGGGGATCGTCCTCGGTCTGGTGACCGGTCTCCTGGCTCGGGCAGCGGCTTCCGGGAGGGCCCGAAGGGCGCGTAGGGAACTCAGGGCATCCATCACCCGCGTGGCGCAGGACCTGGTGGTGGAACCGGTGAATGCCGAAGTCAGTCGCTTCAACAACTTCGGTTCTGCCGTTCGGAGGGCCCGTGGCTGAGACTCCGGATCAGGAACGCACGGTGGCCGGGATCGGCGAAGCAGGGGTCCTGAAGCGGATCCTGCCGCGCCTGCGCGGTGCCGACATGCTGCTGGGCCCCGGGGACGACGCGGCCATCATCTCCGCACCGGGAGGACGCTTCGTGGTGACCATCGACACCCTCGTCCAGGATCAGGACTTCCGCCTGAACTGGCGCAACGGCTATCAGAGCACAGGATATGACGTCGGCTGGAAATCGGCGGCGCAGAACCTCTCGGACATCAACGCCATGGGCGCCGTGGCGACGGCCGCAGTGATTAGCCTGACGCTCCCCCCGGAGACACCGGTGTCCTGGGTCGAGGGGATTGCCGACGGCTTCTCGGACGCCGTGCGGGAACTCGGCGCCGACCACTGTGCGCTGGCCGGCGGGGACCTGAGCTCGGGCGGTGAGCTGTCGATCACGGCCGCCTTGACCGGTATGATTCCTGGTTCCGAGCTACTACGGAGCGGGGCCCGTCCAGGTGACATCGTCGCCGTCTGCGGGGTGATGGGTGCTGCCGCGGCCGGCTTGGACCTGTTGGAATCCGAGCATGACTACGCTGCGCTCGGTCCATCATGCTCGACCGTCGTTGAACGCCAGTGCCGGCCGCGGCCGCCCTTGGACGCAGGCCCCCGGGCAGCAGCCGCCGGAGCCACGGCGGCGATGGACCTCTCCGACGGGTTGGTCCGTGACGCGGGTCGGTTGGCAGAGGCCAGCGGGGTGTTGATTGAGTTGGAATCCATGGCGCTTCGGGCCCACCTCGTTTTGATGGGGCACAAAGGCCTCGATCTCGGGGCCGTTGCGGAACTGTTGGAGCGGGAGCCCTTGGGTTGGGTTCTCGGTGGGGGAGAGGACCACGGGTTGCTGGCAACCTTCCCTCGAGAGACCGCTCTGCCGCAGGGGTTCGTGCCCGTCGGCCAGGTGGGCCGCGAGAAGACCGGCGAGGGACCCCGGCAGCGGATATTCCTGGATGGCCAGCGGTATCCTTCAGGAGTCGTGAAGGGTTCCCCCGAAGGATTCGACCATTTCAGCGAATAAGGTGCAGGAAAGTCGCACCTAGACCGTTGGCTTCTTCAAGGCATCGCTGAGTTGGGCGGCCATTCGGCACACGATTTCCGAATGGGCTTTGCCCGGCTGACGACCGAGGCGTTCGATGGGACCCGAGATCGACACTGCCGCGATGACCCTGCCGGAGGGTCCGCGGACGGGTGCCGAAACCGAAGCCACCCCTTGTTCCCGTTCCCCCAGGGATTGGGCCCACCCGCGCCGTCGTACGCCGGCAAGGATGGTGGGGGAGAAGCGGGCGTGGCTGAGTCCGTGAAGAAGCCGTTCGTGGTCTTCCCACGCCAACAGGACCTGGGCGGCGGAACCGGCCTTCATCGAAAGCTGGGTTCCCACCGGAATGGTGTCACGCAAACCCACGGGGCGTTCTGCCGAGGCAACGCAGACCCGGTTCTCGCCCTGGCGCCGAAACACCTGCGAGCTTTCTCCGGTGGCGTCGCGCAACTGGACCAGGAGGGGGCCGGCGGCGGCGATGAGGCGGTCCTCACCGGCTGCCGAGGCCAGTTCCACCAGCCGGCTCCCGAGCATGAAGCGCCCGTGGATGTCCTTTCCCGCCAGCCGATGGTGCACCAGGGCCTGGGCCAACCGATGGACCGTGGGGCGTGAGAGTCCCGTGGCTGCGACCAATTGAGCCAGACTGATGGGGCCGGCCTCGAGCGAATCGAGAACCAAAGCTGCCTTGTCGATGACGCCGACCCCGCTTGATGTGTCCATCTATTGATACTAGCGTCTCAACATATGAGATGCACGTCATTCTGCTAGCGTGCGGAGTGTCGCTGGTGGTGTCCTAGATAGCGAGGGAAGAATCCAGGAGGAACCCAATGTCTGAACAGGAACGATCCACGGCACCCACCACGCCCAAGACGCTGGCCGAAAAGGTCTGGGACGCACACGTGGTCCGAGAAGGTGGTGGTGAGGGCTCGGCACGACGCCCGGACCTCATCTACATCGACCTGCACCTGATTCACGAAGTGACTTCCCCGCAGGCCTTCGAAGGACTGCGACTGGCCGGCCGGCCGCTGCGTCGGCCGGACTTGACCATCGCCACCGAGGACCACAACACTCCGACATTGGAGATCCACAAGCCCATCGCGGACCCGACGTCCCGTACCCAGATCGAGACGCTGCGGGCCAATTGCGCCGAGTACGGTGTGAGGCTGCACTCGTTGGGCGATCAGGAGCAAGGAATCGTCCACGTCGTGGGGCCGCAGCTGGGCCTGACTCAGCCCGGGGTCACCGTGGTGTGCGGTGATTCCCATACCTCCACCCACGGGGCGTTCGGCGCGCTGGCCTTCGGCATCGGCACCTCCGAAGTCGAGCACGTCATGGCGACCCAGACCCTGTCATTGAAGCCGTTCAAGACGATGGCCATCAATGTCGAGGGGACGCTGCGTACAGGTGTGACCTCCAAGGACATCATCCTGGCGGTCATCGCCAAGATCGGCACCGGCGGCGGACAGGGATATGTGCTGGAATACCGTGGATCGGCCATCCGTGCGCTGTCCATGGAAGCCCGCATGACGATCTGCAACATGTCGATCGAGGCCGGCGCCCGCGCAGGTATGGTCGCCCCCGACCAGACCACCTTCGACTACCTCGAAGGCCGCCCGCACGCCCCGGAGGGCGAAGACTGGGATGCTGCCGTGGACTATTGGAAGACGTTGCGTACCGACGAAGACGCCCGGTTCGATGCCGAGGTCAACGTCAACGCCGATGAACTCGAGCCTTTCGTCACCTGGGGGACCAACCCCGGCCAAGGAGTTTCACTCTCCGAATCGGTCCCCGCCCCCGAGGACTTCCAGGACGAGAACGCACGTGCCGCCTGCGAAAGGGCCTTGACCTACATGGATCTGTCAGCGGGCACCCCGATGAAGGACATCCGAGTCGATACCGTTTTCTTGGGCTCCTGTACCAACTCCCGCATGGAGGATCTGCGCTCTGCCGCCAACATCATTAACGGTAGGCAGAAGGATCCGGAGATCCGCATGATCGTGGTTCCCGGTTCCGCGCGCGTGCGCCTCGAAGCCGAAGCCGAAGGATTGGACCGGATCTTCAAGGACTTCGGCGCCGAATGGCGCTTTGCCGGCTGTTCGATGTGCCTGGGCATGAACCCGGACCAGCTGGCCGAAGGAGAGCGCTGTGCCTCCACCTCCAACCGCAACTTCGAAGGCCGCCAAGGTAAGGGCGGTCGCACCCACCTGGTCTCCCCGCTGGTGGCAGCAGCCACCGCCATTCGGGGAACCCTGAGTTCGCCCTCGGACCTGGAACCAGCCGACGGTGCAACCGTCTCAGCAGCCTAAGGAAGCAGACATGGAAAAGATCACCACACATACGGGTATCGGCGTTCCGCTGCGGCAGTCGGATATCGACACCGATCAGATCATCCCCGCCGTCTACCTCAAGCGGATCACCCGCACGGGCTTCGACGACGCGTTGTTTGCCCGCTGGCGCAAGGATCCCGAGTTCGTGTTGAACCAGGAATCCTTCTCCCAGGGTTCCGTCCTCGTGGCCGGACCGGACTTCGGGACCGGCTCCTCCCGTGAGCACGCCGTCTGGGCGCTGAAGGACTATGGTTTCCGTGCAGTCCTCTCGTCGCGTTTCGGCGACATCTTCCGGGGCAACTCCGGTAAACAGGGGCTGGTCGCTGCGCAGGTCGACCAGGGTGATATCGAGCTCATCTGGAAGGAACTCGATAATCATCCAGGGACCACGGTCACCGTGGACCTGGAATCGCGGACCGTCAGCTGCGGATCGCTCGTCGCACCCTTCGAGATTGACGACTACACGCGTTGGCGGCTCATGGAAGGCCTGGATGACATCGGCCTGACCCTGCAACAGGAGCCGGATATCACCGCCTACGAGCAGACCAGACCGAGCTGGAAGCCGAAGACGCTTCCCGCAAAATATTCCTGAGCGTAGGTGTTCCACACTTCCGCCGACAGCGAATCGCGCACGCCGAACCGCCGCGCGTTCAAAGGTCGTCGGGGTTGGTGGCTGTATGCTTGCCGAGAACCTTCGGAGAACTCGAAGAACCATACAAGTGTGAGGTTTTGATACATGGGCAAGGTCCTGACTATCCACGGCGGCGTCCCGCTACAGGGGAGAGTAAAGGTCAGGGGGGCCAAGAATCTAGTTCCGAAGGCGATGGTGGCTTCTCTTTTGGGAAACACCCCCTCGGTACTGCGCAACGTTCCGGAAATCAAGGATGTCGACGTCGTCACGAGTCTGTTGCAGATCCACGGCGTCACGGTCGAAAAGGATCCTGAATCCGGTGATCTCACCCTCGACCCCCAGGGCGCCAAGACGGCCCCGTCCAATGAGATCGATGCCCATGCCGGGGACTCTCGTATTCCGATCCTATTCTGTGGCCCGTTGATCCACAGCATCGGTGAGGCCTTCATCCCCGATCTCGGGGGATGCAGGATCGGGGACCGCCCTATCGATTTCCATTTGGACGTCCTCCGCAACTTCGGTGCGGTGGTCGATAAGCGTGCCAATGGC
Organism: Arthrobacter sp. AOP36-A1-22; assembly: GCF_052377615.1. Classification (NCBI taxonomy): domain Bacteria; kingdom Bacillati; phylum Actinomycetota; class Actinomycetes; order Micrococcales; family Micrococcaceae; genus Arthrobacter; species Arthrobacter sp. AOP36-A1-22. Next base: position 27,591 of record NZ_JBQSWX010000003.1, on the reverse strand, counting down.
ATTTCGATCAGTGCGCCGCACGGTCTCAAGGGCGCCAAGGTGGATTTGCCCTATCCGAGTGTCGGTGCCACCGAGCAGGTCCTGCTGACGGCCGTCCGTGCCGAAGGCATCACCGAACTCACCGGTGCTGCGGTGGAGCCTGAAATCATGGACCTGATCGCGCTCCTGCAGAAAATGGGTGCCATCATCACGGTCCAGACCGACCGGGTCATCCGGATCGAGGGGGTCGCCGCGCTCCATGGTTACAACCATCGTGCCATTCCCGACCGCAATGAAGGGGCCTCGTGGGCCTCTGCGGCGTTGGCCACGCGGGGAGACATCTATGTCGAGGGAGCGGACCAGCAGGACCTGACGTCCTTCTTGAACACCTACCGCAAGATCGGTGGGGACTTCGAGGTGCACGATGATGGGATCCGCTTCTTCCACCCCGGAGGGGAACTGAAGCCTCTGGTTCTCGAAACCGATGTCCACCCCGGATTCATGACCGACTGGCAGCAGCCCCTGGTGGTTGCCCTGACCCAGGCCCATGGGGTCTCGATCGTCCACGAGACTGTCTATGAAAACCGTTTCGGGTTCACCGAGGCCTTGGTGCGCATGGGAGCAACCATCCAGTTGCACCGCGAATGCCTCGGCGCGGTTCCCTGCCGTTTCGGACAACGAAACTTCAAACACTCGGCAGTGATCACCGGCCCCTCGCAGCTCATGGGCCGCGATATCGACATTCCGGACCTACGCGGAGGTTTCTCGCACCTGATTGCGGCCCTGGCTGCCGAGGGGACCAGCCACGTGACCGGTATCGAGCTGATCAGCCGTGGCTACGAGCGTTTCCTGGACAAGATCCAGGGCCTCGGAGCGCGCGTCGAAATCAGCGAAATCGTCTAGGGCCCGCATGAAGGAAGAACGGGGACAGCGACTGGTCTTCGGGGTGCTGGCCGGTATTGCCAGACCCCTGATGAACGTGCTGATGGCCAAAACCTGGATCGGGTTCGATGACCTGCCGGCAGGCGGATTCATCGCCTGCCCCAACCATGTCACGGAGCTCGACCCGGTGGTGGTGGGCCATGCCTTCTACAACCAAGGGCGCCTTCCGCGGTACCTCACGAAGGATTCGCTGTTCAAGGTTCCACTCCTGGGGGCAGCCTTGCGGGCTTCCCGACAGGTTCCGGTTTCCCGAGCCACTTTGGGTGCCAGCGGATCCCTCGCTATCGCGCAGGAGGTGTTGGAGGCCGGGGACGTGATCATCATCTATCCCGAAGGATCCCTGACCCGCGACCCCGAGGAATGGCCCATGCGCGGACGCACCGGGGCCGCCCGGCTCGCCTTGCAGACCGGCGCTCCGGTGGTCCCGATCGCCCATTGGGGGGCCCAGAAAGTTCTGCCCCGGTACGGAAAATCCTTGAAGATCCTTCCGCGGAAGCGGGTCTATGTGAGGGCCGGCGAGCCGGTGGATCTCGATGATCTGCGGGACCAGCCGATGACTCGCGCAGTTCTCGACCAGGCAACCACACGAATCATTGCCGCCGTGTCGGTCGAGGTCGGGGAACTCCGTGGCGAGCAGCCACCGGAAACCCCATGGGACCCGGCCGCGCACGGACAGGCTGCGACAGGACGTATGAAGTCAGAAGACAAGAACCGCACCGAAGACGACCGACCGGGAGGGGACCGATGAGGCCAACACCGCAGAAGATTGCCGTTCTCGGAGCCGGGAGCTGGGGAACGACCTTCGCCAAGGTCCTGGCGGACTCTTGTGCCGACAACGGAACCACGGTCCAACTTTGGGCGCGTCGTGCCGAGGTCGCCGAGGAAATCACCTCGAAGCACACGAACTCGACCTATCTGAAGGAGACTGTCCTTCCGGCCAACATCATCGCCTCGTCGGATGCCGCAGCCGTCTTGGCCGACGCGGAAATGGTCGTGCTGGCTGTGCCGGCCCAACAACTCCGCGAACAACTCCGGAACGTAGCAGGCCTCATTCCGGCAGGCGCCGTCATCGTGTCCTTGATGAAGGGGCTCGAGCGCGGCACCGATTCACGGATGACGGAAGTGATTGCCGAGGAGCTCGACCGAACCCAGGACGAAATTGCCGTGGTCTCCGGCCCGAACCTGGCCATGGAAATTGCGCGTGAGGAGCCTACCGCCTCGGTGGTTGCCTGCCCGGACGGGGATACCGCGGCATGGATCGCCAACGCGTGCTCTCCCGACTACTTCCGGCCCTACACGAACACCGACCTCATCGGAGTCGAAATCGGTGGCATCGTCAAGAACGTCATCGCCTTGGCCGTCGGCATCTGCGACGGCCGCGGGATGGGAGACAACACCAAGGCCTCCGTCATCACCCGTGGATTGGCCGAAACGACCCGGTTGGCCCTGGCCATCGGTGGAAAACTGGAAACCATGTCCGGACTTGCCGGTCTGGGAGACCTGGTTGCCACCTGTTCCTCGCCGCTTTCACGCAACCGCACGGCCGGTAGGTATCTGGGCAACGGGCTCACCCTCGAAGAAGTCAACGACACGATGACGCAGACGGCAGAGGGCATCAAGTCCGCCCGAGCCGTGTTGGACCTAGGGCGGAACGTGCAGGTGGAAATGCCGATCACCGAGGCCGTCGTCATGGTCCTCGAAGGCAAGCTCACCGTTTCCGCCATGGCCGAACGCCTGCTGGGCCGCGAACTGAAATCCGAGGGAGAGGGCTCATGAGCGAGACCAAGAAGACCAGAACACGGATCGCACTGCTCTTCGGCGGCCGGTCGCCGGAACACTCCGTGAGCTGTGTCACTGCCGCCGGGATCCTCCGGGTCCTGGACCCGGAGAAATACGAAGTCATCCCCATCGGTATCACCCGTCAAGGACAGTGGACCATCGAGGAAGCCGACCCGGAGTCCTGGTCGCTGAGATCGGGCGCAGCACCTGAGGTCGAGCCCAGCAACGAGTCCCTGCAGTTCTCCCACACCAACGAGGCGAGCGAACTCGTTGGACACAGCAAATCCGGGGCCATGCGGAGCCTTGGGGGAGTAGACGCAGTCTTCCCGGTCCTGCATGGATCCTTCGGTGAGGACGGGACGGTCCAAGGTCTGCTGGAAATGGCGGATATCTCCTATGTAGGTTCCGGCGTTGCCGCCAGTGCGATCGGTATGGACAAGCACTTCGCCAAGCTTGTTTTCGAAGCCGCCGGGCTGGAAATCGGTCCCTACGAAGTGATCACCGACAAGGAATGGCAGCGTGATCGCCAGTCCTGTCTGGACCGGCTGTCGCGCTTGGAATATCCGATCTTCGTGAAACCTGCCCGGGCCGGATCCTCCGTGGGCGTGAGCCGGGTGGCTGATCAAGCGGGCCTGGTTGAAGCCATCGACGCGGCGCGCGAGCACGATCCGAAGGTCATCATCGAACAGGGCATTGCCGGCCGTGAAATCGAATGCGGTGTTCTCGAAGGACGCGGCTCGGACGCACCGCGCACCTCCTTGCCCGGAGAAATCGAGGTCACGGCCGGGGCCGATACCTTCTACGATTTCAACGCCAAATACGTGGACGGGGGAGCCGCGGAGCTCACCTGCCCGGCCGCTCTACCTGAAGACCAGATCTCGATCATCAGGGAACAGGCTTCCATCGCGTTCGACGCGATCGGTGGTGAAGGCCTGGCTCGAGTCGACTTCTTCTACACCGATGACGGCCGCTGGATCATCAACGAGATCAACACCATGCCCGGCTTCACCCCGGTGAGCATGTACCCGCGTATTTGGGGAGAAACCGGAATCGGCTACGCGGAACTCGTGGACGAACTGATCTGGTTGGCCGTGAACCGAAAAACCGGTCTTCGCTAGGCCCCGGTGGCTCCCTTCGGGAACCTACGGCAGGTCCTCGGAGGTGTCTTGGGTGCTGCACCCTCCTTGGGCGGGAATACGCTCGGCGGCGGATCCAAGCTGGGACAGCACTGAACTGGAAGGCACTTCATCCGGGTTGAAAAGGACCTCGGTCGCGGGGGTCCGGCCGTAGGTGGTCAACGTCCACGCGACTTCACCCTCCTTGGCCACCCAATCCACACCGTTCACGCCGGCACACTGATCCGTCGTCGGGCCCGGAACATTGACGCCGCACCGCAGGATGATTTTCGCAGGGTCCCCCCAGACTGCCGTTGCTTGACTGGTTGTGGGGCGAAGTTTGTAGCCGGCCAGCTCATCGGGCATGGTGACCATCATGTCAGCGCAGAGGGGATTGGCGGCGTCATCGGCCGGTTGCACGGTAGCGGGGCTGGCACATCCTGCCAATGATAGGCCCGCGAGAAGGGCAACGACCGCCGGGAGGGCCCGGCGCTGGACAGAAAAATCAACAGGCAAACGCACACCTCCACTCTAACCCGTGGTGCCACGGCTAAGATGAGACGGCAACCACGGCGATGAAAGGCTGACATGTCCCACGAGAACATGGATTTGGCGTTCGGTGAACCCGAACATAAGAAGAAGCACCCGGTACGAGCGACCATCATCACTCTCTTGTCACTGGTCGTGATTGCCGCCCTGGTCGCCGGTGGATACGTCTTCATGCTCGCCAAGAACTTCGATTCGCACAGCGCAAAAATCGAGTCAGCTTTCCCTTCGGACTCAGTCCGCCCTGAGAAGTCGGCCAATGGAGCCTCCAACATTCTTCTCCTGGGCAGCGACTCTGGAGGCGGATCCGGTGACTCGGAGAACCTCAAGGGTGTCCCCAATGCCGGCAGATCTGACACCATCATGCTGATCCACGTACCGGCAGACCGAAAGAACGTTTTCGTCACCTCGATTATGCGCGATACTTGGGTGCCGATTCCGGGGAAGGGCAGCCACAAGATTAACGCAGCCTTCTCCTACGGTGGAGTCCCGCTGGCGGTCCAGACGCTGGAGACACTCTTGGATACGCGTATTGACCATGTTGCTTCCATTGATATGGAAGGCTTCAAGGGGCTCACCGAGGCGATAGGTGGTGTCGATGTCAACGTGCCATCGAATTTCACGTCAGGGTACGGGCACTATGACTTCACTCAAGGACAGACACATCTCGAAGGAGATAAGGCCTTGGCTTTCGTCCGCGAGCGAAAGTCGTTCAAGGATGGCGACTACCAGCGAGTGAAGAACCAACAGACCTTTATCAAGGCTGTCGTGGGGAAGGTGTTGACTCCGAAAACTTTGGCCAACCCGGCCAAGATGACCGATGTGGTCGATGAAATCTCGCCATATATCGCTGTCGACGATGAATTCGGCGCGGTCGAGGTTGGTAAATTGGGCGGCTCTCTGGCTCGTGTGCGAAGTGGGGACATGCACTTCTTCACACTGCCGAATAAGGGCACCGGTTGGTCCAACGACGGCCAATCAATCGTTGTCCCTGACGACGCGGCGATCGATGAACTCGCCACCGCACTCAAGGATGACAAAGTCGGCGAATTCGTCCAGTCACACGGACTCTAAGCAACCCGTAAGGGGAACGAACATGACCGCCAAGATCGCTTCAGGGGTGCCCGCAGCAGCCACCTGGCTCGAATCGATGGTCGGGGCCCTGGCCAACCATAGCGACCGGCTGGACGCTATCAATATCTTTCCGGTAGCTGATGGGGATACTGGCTCCAATCTTTACCTGACCGCGCGAACTGCCCACGACGCGGTGTCGGTATTGGAATCAGAGGACCTCGGCGAGTATCTGGCGACGGCTGGTCGAGCCGGAATGGAATCGGCGCGCGGTAATTCAGGGACACTGCTTTCGGTGTTCCTTATCGGTTTTTCAGAACCGCTGCTAGGACAGCCACGATTGACCGGCCCCTTGCTCGCCGCCGCCCTTGAACGTGGAAGGGTCCGGGCATGGTCCGCGCTCAGCGACCCGGTTCCGGGGACCATGCTCTCCGTGGCGGAGTCCGCGGCTCGGGCGGCAAGTAGCGCGGTGGCACAATCGACTGCCGATCCGTCCAGTCGAGCAAACCTGCGCGAGGTTCTGACTGCCGTGCAGGAAGTAACGATCCAATCCGTGGTCAGTACTGAAGACCAGCTCGGGACGCTGACCAAAGCCAAGGTGGTAGATGCCGGAGCCGTGGGCATGCTGCTGGTCCTCGATACGCTGTGTGCAGCGCTGACGGGTGAAGAACCTGAGGAATCGCGCTATACACCGTTACACGGGTACGGAATCCAGGATCCCCACATTCATGCCACGTCCTCAACTGAGGAAGGCGTCGAAGTGATGTGCACGATCACGTTGGGAGCCTTGGAAGCTGCCACGCTGCGTGCCCGGCTCGACTCGCTCGGTAACTCGGTCATCATGAGCGCGGTCAATGGTCCCAACGAGGCTTATCGCTGGCGTGTCCACGTCCATGTTCCTGCTGCAGAAGACGCGCTGGAAGCCATCCGTGAGGCCGGTGAACCGGTCAACGTTTCTATTACGGACTTGTGTACCCACAGTGGCTGACTCAACGTCCTTCGGCCCGGAAACACCCTTGCGCTCGGCAATTGGAAGTCGAGCAGCCGACGCAGTGGCCAAGGCCTTTCACCTTGAAACCTGTGGGGAACTGCTCCACCACTTCCCCCGACGTTATCTCGACGTGGGTGAACTGACGCGTATCGACGAACTTCCGTTCGGTGAAACCGTGACCGTGGTGGCCCGGGTCGTCTCCTCGGAGCAACGCAGAATGCAACGACGCAAAGGGATGCTCCTGCAAGTAGCTGTCGAGGACGAACTCGGCGACACGCAGGGCCTACTCAACATGACCTTCTTCAACGGGTACAAGGCTGCCAAGGAACTGACCCACGGAACCGTGGCCATGTTCAGTGGAAAAGTCGGTGCCTACCGGCAGACACTTCAACTAGCCCAACCCGAATACGCACTCTTGGAAACCGCAGAGGACGCCGAACCCCGGCCGATCCCCATCTACCCGGCGACCGCTGCTGTTAGTAGCCAGGCACTGCGGGGCATGATGGACCTGGTGTTGGCTGGCGTCTCATCGACAACATACCCAGATCCGCTGCCCGAATCACTCCGCGAGCAACACCGCCTTCCCGAGCTCGCACGAGCCCTACACGCGGTCCACGCGCCGGATACGGTCGCCCATGGTGAAGCGGCGAAGAAACGCTTCCGATACGACGAGGCATTGGTGCTCCAGCTGGCCTTGGCTGAGCGCCGGGCGCACCGCTTCCGCCAGCCAGCGACCGCTCGGGTCGGGGGAGTCGACGGGATACTCAATGCCTTCGAAGCATCTCTGCCGTTCACGCTCACCGAAGGCCAGATCCGGGCTGGGATGGAAATTTCAGCGGATCTCGCGCGTCAACGACCGATGAACCGTCTGCTCCAGGGCGAAGTCGGGTCAGGTAAGACCGTCGTGGCGTTGCGGGCCATGCTCCAAGTGATCGATGCCGGGGCACAAACGGCGTTGATGGCACCGACAGAGGTCCTGGCGCAGCAGCACTATGCTTCCATCTCCAAGATGCTGGGTCCACTAGGACGTGCAGGGCAGCTAGACGGGCATCCGAACGGGACACGCGTGGATCTGCTCACTGGGTCCATGCCCGCCGCACAGCGCAAGGAAGTCCTGCTGAGGGTTGCCTCCGGGGAGACCGGAATCCTCATCGGCACCCACGCATTGCTATCGGAAAACGTGATCTTCGCCGAACTGGGATTCGTTGTTGTCGACGAACAACATCGGTTTGGCGTCGAACAACGAGATACCCTGAGAGCCAAGGGCAGCATTCAACCCCATATGTTGGTCATGACGGCAACACCTATCCCGCGAACCGTCGCGATCACGGTCTTTGGGGATCTGGAGATCAGTACGTTGTCGGAATTGCCGGCCGGCCGGGCCCCGACCAGTACCTATGTCGTTGACCTCCATGACGAACGATACCGCGACCGAATGTTTGCTCTCATGCGAGAAGAGGTTGATCAGGGACACCAGGTCTATTTGGTGTGCCCGCGCATCTCCGAACAGGCGACGGAAGAAGGCATGGCTCCGGGGCTGAACGGCTCCGAAGCTATGGGCTCGGACACAGGATCTGAAGGCGCTAATCTGCCCGGTCTGCCTGCACCGCCGAAGGCTACCGTTGAGGAGATGTACCAACGTGTGGCAAACATGCCGCTTTTCAACGGGGTAGGCATCGATACGCTGCACGGTCGGATGACGACCGAAGAGAAGGCAGCCTCAATGTCAGGATTCGAATCGGGGGAGACCGGAATCCTGATCTCCACTACGGTCATCGAAGTAGGCGTCGATGTCCCCAATGCCACCGCCATGGTGATCCTTGATGCCGACTCCTTCGGTGTGTCGCAGTTGCACCAGCTGCGCGGACGCGTTGGCCGTGGCGGCCTGCCAGGGACCTGTCTCTTGGCGTCATGGCTGCCCCAGGAGCACCCTTCCTTGCAACGACTCGCAGCCGTGGCCAAAACCACCGACGGTTTTGAGCTGGCAGAAGTTGATTTGGCCGAACGCCGCGAAGGAGACGTGCTGGGGGCCAGACAATCGGGAACACAGAACACCCTGAAGATCCTCCGGGTCGTCCGTGACCGGAAGATCATCACGGCAGCCCGAACTGATGCCGGAAAAATCGTTGAAAGCATCGGAGGGCTCGCCGCGCACCCGGGACTGCGCCAACTGGTGCACAGCTGGGTGGATGATGACATGCAAGCTTTTCTGGAACGAGGTTAACTGCATATGGGACGTGTTATTGCCGGTGCAGCCGGGGGACTGGGCCTTACTTCCGTACCGGGTGACGCTACTCGACCGACGACCGATCGTGTGAAGGAAGCACTCTTCTCGAGGTTGGAAAGCCAGGACGAACTCGACGGCGCTCGTGTTCTGGACCTCTATGCTGGCTCCGGCGCACTCGGCGTTGAGGCAGCCAGTCGGGGAGCTCGAGCAGTAGTGCTCGTTGAACAAGCTCCCAAGGCTTTGGCGGTGTGCCAAGCCAATGCCGCGTTAGTCAACAAACACCTGCGCCGCGAAGTTATCGCGGCCCGGCGCGGGTCAGTCAAGACGTTTTTGGCAGCGGAAACCGAGTCGGGGCGTGGCTGGGACCTGGTCTTCATGGACCCGCCCTACCCTCTGACTGACGCCGAGCTCTCGGCCACGCTCCTGGCGTTGGTGCCTGTCTTGAACGAGGGGGCGTTGGTGGTCCTGGAACGTTCCTCACGTTCCCCTGAACCTTCGTGGCCGGCGGAGCTGGCCGGACTGTCGACGAAAAAATACGGGGAGACGACCCTATGGTTTGCGGAGGTCGTCAAGATCGACGCCTGAAAGGACACTGCCGGGGTGGGGGCCCATGCCACGCAAGTCGTCTAGCCGAGAGCCGTCCCACGCGGTATCCGTCCCCATGAGAATGAAATTTCCCGGGGCCCGGAGCTCGAATAGATCCTGGGGAGCAGCGACGGTGACCTGCCGGTAGGTCTCTTCCATGGCGCGGATCTGTTGGCGGATGAAGGCAAAGGGCGGATCGTCCCCGACATTGACCAATGAAATCCCCGCAGGGGTCAATAATCGCCGGATTTCTCGATGGAATTCATCCGCACGCAAGTGCTCCGGAGCGTCGGCTCCGGCAAAAACATCCAGTATGACGGCGTCGAAGGTTTCCCCGGCAAGCTTCCCAGCGACAACATCACGTGCATCAGCGATCATCAGTTGAACGTTCGCCTCGGCGGGTAACGGCAGGATCTCGGTAACGAAGTCCAAGAGCTCCCGCTCTGAATCAACGGCAAGCTGCGTGCTGCCGGGCCGTGTTGCGTCGAGATAGCGGGCCAAAGTGAGTGCTCCTGCCCCCAGATGGAGGACACTGAGCGGACTCCCAGGAGAACCGAGTAGATCCAGATGGTTTGCCGTCCGGCGGAGGTACTCGTAGAAGATGTCGCCGGGAGCCGCTGGATTGACGTGGGATTGCTCGGCGCCGCCGATCGAGAGAACCCATGCCCCGGGAATCCACGTGTCCGGAATGAGGTCCGCGTGCTGACCGACACCGGACAGCCAGCGGCGATGGGTCTTGTGGTGAGGGACGTTCATCGGGTGATTACTTCACGCAGCCGACTCAGCCGTTTCGTCGCCTCGGCGAGGACTTCGGGCCGCTTGCAGAAGGCGAACCGGATCAACGTACGTGTAGCAGCGGCACCCTCCTGGTGACAGAAGACCGACAGGGGAATCCCGGCAACCCCAACGATTTCAGGCATCTGTCGCGCCAAGTCCGCGGCGTCGTCGATTCCCAGGGGTGCCACATCGGCGACGACGAAGTACGTGCCTGAAGGGCGGTACACCCCCATGCCAGCGTTCTCCAAGCCGTCGGCCAGGAATGTGCCGCGTTCTGCCAGATCCGTCGCAAAATTCGCGAAGTATTCGTCGGGAAGCCGGAGTGCCTCGGCCACGGCGGGTTGGTAGGCCGGACCCGAACTATAGGAAAGGAACTGCTTCACCGTGCGGACTGCAGCAATCAAGTCGGCTGGTCCACTCGCCCATCCGACCTTCCACCCGGTAAAGGAAAAAGTCTTGCCTGCCGAGGAAATACTGATCGTCCGCTTCCAAGCGCCATCGATGGAGGCCACCGGAATGTGCTGACAGCCGAAGGTCAGGTGCTCGTACACTTCGTCGGACACGATCAGTACGTCGTGACGTTCAGCGAGCTGGACGATCTGTTCGAGGACTTCGCGCTTGAAGACCATTCCCGTCGGATTATGCGGATTATTAAGCAGAATCATCCGCGTTTTGTCGGTGATGGCGCGTTGAAGATCTGCCGGGTCTGGCTGGAAATCAGGAAGCCGCAGCGGAACCGTTCGGTGGATACCTCCCGCCAAAGCGATGGTGGCTCCGTAGGAGTCGTAGAAGGGCTCGAAGGTGAGAACTTCGTCTCCCGGGTTGACCAGGGCGAGGACCGATGCAGCAATTGCTTCAGTAGCACCCGTGGTGACCACCACGCCGTCCGCCGGGTCGGGCGAAAGCCCGTAGAAGTGTTGCTGGTGTTCTGCAATAGCTTCGCGGAGCTCCGGAATACCCGGACCGGGTGCATATTGGTTCTGACCTGATCGAATATTTTTTGCGGCTGCTTCGGCCATGAAGTCGGGCCCGTCCGTGTCGGGGAATCCTTGACCGAGATTAACGGCATCGTGTTTTCGTGCGAGGACTGTGATCTCTTCGAAAATGGTTGCTGCCAGGTGGCCGTCTGTGCCGAGGAGGTTTGCGCCATGGGCGGCACGTTGCCAGGGAAAGCTGTGGGACATGGACTTAGTATGGCAAGGACGCGGCCAACATGACGACTTTTGCAGGCCATGGACGCCTCCAATTGATAGATTGCATGTATGCGTCGCGCCGTCTGCCCCGGATCCTTTGATCCCATTCATAAGGGCCATGTGGAAATCATTGCCCGTGCCAGTAGCCTCTTCGACGAGGTCGTGGTGGCCGTGTCGACGAACTACTCCAAGAAGTACCGCTTCGACGAGGAGGAGCGGATCGCCATGGCGCGTGAAACAGTCTCTGGGCTTGCCGGCATCAGCGTCGTGCCGATGGGGGACGGGCTCTTGGCAGGATTCTGTCGTGAAGTCGGAGCAGATGCCATCGTCAAAGGCCTGCGCTCGGTTGTGGATTACCAATACGAGGTTCCGATGGCCGCCATGAACCGGCACCTGACAGGCGTCGAAACTGTTTTCCTCTCCGCGGATAACAGGTATGCGCATCTGTCTTCAAGCCTGATCAAAGAAGTCCAAGCTCTGGGCGGTGATGTGGAGGAGTACCTTCCACGTTCGGTCGTCAACCGTTTTCGCAATGGTCGCTAGAGCCTGCAGCCCGAAATCCTAAAGGTCTTGTAAAGTCAGAACATGACTGAAACGAAACGCATCACCAAGGCAGTGATTCCGGCAGCGGGCCTGGGGACCCGTTTCCTGCCGGCTACCAAGGCGATGCCCAAGGAAATGCTCCCTGTTGTCGATAAGCCAGCTATCCAGTATGTCGTCGCCGAGGCGGCCAAGGCAGGCTTAGACGACGTATTGATGATCACCGGACGCAGCAAACGAGCCCTTGAAGATCACTTTGACCGGGTCCCGAATCTTGAGCAGGTCTTGACCGACAAGGGTGACACGGAGAAGCTCGCATTGATCCAGGAGGCGACTGACCTTGGAGAGATCCACTACATCCGTCAGGGCGATCCCCAGGGGTTAGGGCATGCTGTTCTGTGCGCGAAGTTGCACGTGGGGGATGACCCTTTCGCGGTTCTTCTCGGCGATGACCTCATTGACGAACGGGACAATCTCCTGAGCGAAATGATCAGGGTCCAACAAATTTCGGGTGGGTCTGTGATCGCGTTGATGGAAGTTGATCCTGCACAGATCGGTGCTTATGGATGTGCTGACGTCAGTGCCGTAGACGGTGAGGACTACGTCAAGGTCAACCGATTGGTTGAAAAACCGAACCCGGAAGAAGCACCGTCCAATTTGGCGGTGATTGGCCGCTACGTACTGCATCCTTCAGTTTTTGAGGTTCTTGAGCGGACTGAACCCGGCCGTGGCAACGAAATCCAGCTGACCGACGCCCTTCAGGAACTTGCTGCTTCGGATCAGTCTGGAGGTGGCGTGCACGCAGTTATTTTCCGTGGTCGTAGGTACGATACGGGAGATAAGCTCTCCTATATTCAGGCGGTCATTAGCCTCGCAGCAGAACGGCAGGATATCGGCGAACGACTGGTTCCGTGGCTCAAGGAGTTCGTTGCGGACTTGGAGGCCTAGATTCAGCTGAATCTAGGTAGAGCAAATCTGGTCTTCTAATGACGCTAGACTTGCTTGCTTACGACCATCCACTTGATTCGGGCATCGTCGCGGCCAAATTCGGGCCATTTCACGGCCGACGTCCCCACGGGAGAAGACTTGAACAGTACGCAGCCTGAATCCGGGTATGCCCCACGCAGGATGGCACCGCGGAAAAAACACCCAGTGCGCGCCGTTATTCTGTCGTTGTCGGCGTTGATAGTGGTTGCCGTTCTAGTCGCCGGCGGATACTTATTCACGCTCGCCAACACCTTCGATGGCCAAACCCCCGAGTTAGGCTCAGCCTTTCCTGACGAATCGCTTCGGCCAGTGAAGGATCCGGGCGATAAGTCCATGAACATCTTGTTGATGGGTGCCGACCACGGTGGAGCGAACCAGGTCACCGAAGACGTCATCGACACCGGTGGTACAGGCCAGCGCTCTGACACGATGATGCTCGTCCATATTCCTGCCGACCGCGAAGGTATCTACGTCATGTCAGTCATGCGAGATACGTGGCTGGAGATTCCGGGCCATGGAAAGCACAAGATTAACTCGGCGATGGCTTTCGGGGGAGTCCCCTTGGTGGTTCAAACGTTTGAAGGCTTATTCGACGCTAAAATCGATCATGTCGCGGTAGTGGACTTCCAGGGGTTCCGAGATCTCACCACCGCACTGGGTGGCGTGACAGTGAAGAATGAAATTCCCTTCACGGCGAACGACACCGACTATTTCTACCCGGTAGGAAACATTGATTTGGAGGGCGACCGCGCGCTCCGCTTTGTCCGCGAAAGAAAGTCCTTCTCCGATGGTGACTACCAACGGGTGAAAAATCAACAGACGTTCTTGAAAGCTGTCATGGACAAGCTCCTGCGGTCAGAAACACTGACCAATCCGAGCAAGGTCTATAGGGTCATTGACAAGGTCTCCCCCTATGTATCACTTGACGACTCGCTCGATGCAGGGACCGTTGCCGGATTGGCCATCCAATTCAAGGGGTTGCGTTCTAAAGACGTCCACCTGTTCACCCTCCCAACGGCAGGCACATCGACGAGCGCAGACGGACAATCCATCGTGTTGGAAGATGAACAAGCTGTTGATGACGTCGGTGAAGCCCTGAGCAGCGATACGATGGGATCGTATTTCGACGACTTGGAAGCCAAGGCCAAATGAGGAGTTTGAACGGATGACGGTCATTGGTTCAGTGAGCCCAGAAGGGCTCCATCGTGTTGGCGCTCGGCCCAAGCTGGCTGCGTACTTGAAGCAAGCCTGGGGGCGCCGCGACTTTGCCTACGAGTTGGCCCGCAGCCGAATCGAGGCCAGCAACGGCCGCAACCGGCTTGGCATGCTGTGGGTCGTCCTCAAGCCGACCTTGAACGCATTGATGTACGGTGCAATATTCGGTCTTTTGCAGGGCGATAGCAGACCCCCTGGGTTTCCGATGTACGTCGTGATCGGTGTCTTCCTGTTCGAATTCTTTAGCCAGTCCATGAACCAAGGCGCAAAGTCCATCACCGGGAATACTTCCCTTGTGCAGTCGCTCTCGTTTCCACGCATTACCCTTCCGCTAGCTACTGTCCTTCAGCAGCTGCTCACTCTGGCACCCATGCTGGGAGTGATGTATGTCTACTGCCTCATTTTGGGAGCCCAACTTTCGTGGAGTTGGCTTCTCATCTTGCCGCTTGTTGGCATCTACACCTTGTTCAACACCGGGATTGCACTCATCACGGCGCGGCTCACCGTACATTTGCGGGACTTGACGCAACTATTACCACTAATCAATAGGCTGTTGTTCTACACGTCGGGTGTGCTGTTTTCAGTGGATAGGATCCTGAAGATGTTCCCAATCATGGTGAAGATCTTTGACTTCCACCCGATCTACCAGACATTGCAGATTGCTAGGGGCTGCATCATGGGCACCGACTACCCGGTTGAGTATTGGGGTTACTTGACGATTTGGTCTGTACTTACGTTGATCTTTGGTGTCATTTTCTTTTGGGTAGCAGAGGAGCGTTATGGCCGAGTCAACTGATTTTGATGACCTGATTCGGCCCAGGCGACAGTCTGAAGAACGCATCGGCACCAATGGAAGTGCAACTAGCGCCCGAACAACCACACAGGGACTTCCGGCGAGACGCCGGAATGCCGATGGAAATCACCAGCAAGCCGAAGGAACGGGCACTTTTCCTAGTGAGATTTTGCCCGAACAATCGCCGTCTTCCGCCGCTGTATCTCCATTGAGCGGGCCGGCTGAAACCCATCCAGACGGAAGACGTCCAGTGGTAGTCGTAGAGGACCTTCACGTTCGATATAAGGTGTATTCCAGCGGAAAGTCAGCAGGTTCAGCAGGCGGACGCCGGCTAATGACAAAAACCCGGGGACTGCGGGAAGTGCACGCGGTCAAGGGGATCTCTTTTACCGCCTATGAGAACGAATCTATTGGGATCATAGGGTCTAACGGATCAGGCAAGTCCACACTAATGCGCAGCATCGTGGGCCTGACCCCGCCTGCTTCGGGCGCCGTCTATGCGACCTCACGCCCCAATATGCTTGGCGTCGGCGCTGCGCTCATTCCTGAATTATCAGGGGATAAAAATATTACTCTGGGTGGTCTGGCCCTAGGCTATAGCCGCAAGGAAGTCGAAGCGATGCGGAGTGACATTATCGAATTCGCTGAGCTCGAGGACTTCATCGATCTTCCCATGCGCACCTATTCGTCCGGTATGTCCGCTCGCCTAAAATTTGCGATCGCCGCTTCGAAACAACACGAAATTCTCATCGTTGACGAAGCGCTGGCAGTCGGCGACGCTCGTTTCCGCAAGCGGAGTGAAGCTCGGATCCGTCAGATCAGGGAAGAAGCTGGAACAGTCTTCCTCGTCTCACACTCCATGAAGTCGATTCTCGATACCTGCAACAGGGTGCTTTGGATAAACCAGGGAGTCCTTGAAATGGATGGGGACGCGGAGGACGTCGTGAAGGCATATAAGGAATCAAAGAAGTGAACTTACCCGACCAGATACCCGCCGTTTCGTATGTCATGCCCGTGCTGAATGAGGCTGAGTACGTTAGAAACGCTGTAGAAGGGATTCTCGGTCAGGATTTCGACGGTTCCAAGGAGATCATCCTTGCCCTCGGTCCAAGCGCCGACGGTACCAATGCCGTGGTGGAACAGATGGCCTTACAAGATTCAAGAATTCGATGGGTTCAAAACCCGTCCGGTCGCACACCCGCGGGATTGAATCTCGCGATTAAGGCGTCTACGGCACCCATCGTCATTCGTGTCGATGCCCACAGCGTTCTTGACCCCCAGTACACGCGTCGTGGCGTGGCCACCCTATTGCGCAGTGGGGCAGCCGATGTTGGCGGTCGGATGGATGCTCAGGGCCGGAACTCACTGCAACGAGCGGTCGCAGCGGCATATAACTCTCCTCTGGGTCTTGGGGGAGCGGCATATCACTCGGGCGCTCCTGAAGGCCCGGCCGAGTCTGCATATCTCGGAATCTTCCGTCGCTCGATCTTCGACGAGGTCGGTTTTTACGATGAGTCATTATGGCGAGGTCAAGACTGGGAGCTATGCCTCCGAATTCGCCAGGCGGGGGAAGCCGTCTGGTTCGATCCATTGCTGAAGACGACTTACTTCCCTCGGGACAACTACCGTCGTCTGGCGGCACAAAGTTACGCCGCTGGCGTCTGGCGCGGAGAATTAGCCCGTAGGTATCCAGAAGGAAAGTCACTGCGGCACTTCGCGCCACCGGCGATGGCTGTATCGGTTGCCTTGGGAACCGTGGCATGGCTCGTTGGCGCGGATCATCATCAAGGCGTGGGACGATTCGTCCAGCAAACCTTGCGCAGTGTCCCAGTAGCTTATTCCGTATTGGCGGTCGCCGCGTCGGCACAAGCCAGTACTTGCACGGTGCAGGAGCGGCTCCATTTGCTGCGAGTATTGCCGACCATCCACTTCCCATGGGCCTACGGATTCGTTAGGGGACGACTCTTGGGAGCGGGTCAAACCACGGACCAGAGCCGGCTGGGAAATCCTGGGAAATCCTCCTCGGAGAATGCAGAATGACAGATACAGAAACTCGGCCCGCTAGGCCGTCCTTGGACGAACTCCGTGCTGTTTGCCAGCCTCCGGAAGTGAGATCTCGACGGAACGCCGAACATTGGACGGCAGAACTTTACCTCCGACATATTTCCATCTATTTCACTGCGCTACTAGTCCGCACCCCTATCAGCGCCAACGGGGTCACAGGACTGATGATCCTTGCCGGCTGGGGTATGTCTGCAGCGTTGCTCGTCCCAAGTATTTGGGGCCCTCTTCTCGCTGTCGTGTTGTCCCAACTCCAGCTTTATTTTGACTGTTGTGACGGCGAAGTCGCTCGATGGCGGCAGACGCAGGGTCCTAAGGGAATTTTCATCGACATGGTCGGCCACCACACTACCGAGGCACTTTTGCCGATCGCCCTTGCGGTTCGGATTTCTCGGAGCCTTGAACATGGTCCGTCGGCTGACCTTGACTACCAAGTGTTGTTCGTCGGAGCGTTGGTTGCACTGTTTTTAGTGCTCAACCGTTCATTAAGTTTGATGGTTCACGCCGCTCGGGGCATGGCGGGCTTAGGCAAGCTTCCCGACACCGGTGACGCTCGCTCTATCCCGCCGATGACTCTTTTGGGCAAGTTACGGAAACTCGCACGGTATCTGCCGTTTCATCGGCTTTTGCATGCAGTGGAATTGAGCCTTTTGTTCCTGGCCGCCAGCATAGTTTCCTTGATTGTTGGTAGCCCTGGATTGATTGAATCTTGGGTCTTGTGGCTTCTAGCGCCGGTTACTCTTTTTGTCATCGTCGGCCATTTCGTTGCCAGCCTCGCTTCCTCAAGGCTTAAGGCATAGGGGGACGACGTGGTCACAACGAAGAGTGATCCTTGCATTGGCGTCGTGATTCTCACGATGGGAGACCGGCCGCAGGAGCTCAGGCGTGCTTTCGCATCGCTTCAGTTCCAGCAGAACGTCCAGTTAGATGTTGCCGTAGTCGGCAATGGCTGGGACCCGGCATCGATGCCGGGAGGACTACCGGAAAGTTTCGTCCCCGTCTATTTGGAAGAGAACCAAGGCATCCCCGCAGGTCGGAACGCCGGAGTGCCTCATGTTCGAGGGGAGTTCATTCTGTTCCTTGATGATGATTCCTGGCTTCCAGACGTAGATTTTCTCCAAAACGCGGTGGGCCGTTTCCGAAAGTACCCGGATATGGGAATGCTTATGCCACGCATCGCCGATCCTGAAGGTGAGGAGTCGCCGCGGCGGTGGATCCCTCGCCTCAATAAAAAAACTGCGGGGGAGTCAAGTAACATTTTCCATGTTGGCGAGACCTGTCTTCTCCTACCTCGGACGATCTTTGAAGCCACCCGTGGATGGGCGGGAGGTTTCTGGTATGCCCACGAGGGAATTGAGTTAGCTTGGCGTGTTTGGGACACCGGTCATCGTGTCTGGTACGCGGGTGATCTGCGTGTATTCCATCCGGTGGTCGACCCTCGACGACATGGGGAGTTCTATCGTCTGAACGCACGCAACCGCGTCTGGTTGGCGCGCAGGAACCTGCGGTGGCCCTTCAGCTGGGCCTACGTGGTTTCTTGGACTTTAATCAACTTCGTCCGTCTCCGCAACGACCGCACGGGCCTAAGGCAGCATCTCGCCGGATTGGTGTCCGGCTATCGTACGTCGCCCTGGTATCAGTCACCGCGTCCCAAGCTCGCGTGGAGCACGCACCTGCGTATGACGCTGGCTGGTCGTCCTCCCATCATCTAGGCGCAGAGTCCTCGAACACGGAATGAACGGTTGCCTAACGCAGGATGCGGGTCGTCTAGAGTTGTGATGGACAACCGGAACTCGACGTCAGGTATAAAGACATGACCAAGACCGTATTGACGTACGGAACATTCGACCTCTTCCATATCGGCCATCTCAATATCTTGAAGAGGCTGAAGGAAAAGGGAGATCATCTTATCGTCGGCGTCTCGACCGACGAGTTCAACGCCATCAAGGGCAAAAAGCCTATTGTCCCCTACCACCAACGCGCCGAGATTGTGCGGTCGATTCGCTATGTGGACGAGGTGGTCCCGGAAGACAACTGGGCGCAGAAACGAGAGGATATCGCCAAGTACAACGTCGATGTCTTCGGCATCGGCGATGACTGGCAGGGAAAGTTCGACGATCTAGAGGATAAGGTGGAGGTGATTTACCTGCCGCGGACCTCGGGTATTTCCACGACCGAAATGAAACGCGTGCTCAGCGCCTTCGACGAACGGCACGTGACGGAACTAAAAAAGACCCTTGATAGTTTGAGTCAGATCGTCAGGGAGTTGAGCTAGCCGCTTTGTCGCCGAGGCGGGACGAGTAGCCGTCACGGCAGTTCTGAAGCCATCTTCGCGGCGGCGACGAAGGCATCGATGGCCTGTTCGGGGGAGCCTACTCCGAAGACTTGAGATGCGTAGGCAACCTGCTCCGCAGCGACAGGACGAACGGCGAGGGCTACCAACTCGTCCACGGGTGCCGATGGTAGCCCGCCCACCCAGGTCCGTACGTGCGTGGAGAGGTCACCGGATACTAGGCCGCCAGCCAGGCAGAGCACCAAGGGCTTGCCCAGCCCCAAGGCATCCATGGCCATGGCCGACACATCGCAGACGAGCACATCTGCGGTCTCGATGCTGACGACGGGATTGAGCTCATTATCGATACGGTGTCCGGCCACGCGGGCGGCTTCAGTGGAAAGCAAGCTCGTGATGGTGCGTAGAGCTGTCCGGTGTGACAGGGAATTGGTTCCGGATTTGGGGTGGGGACGAAAGAGTACACGAACGCGGTCATCGGAGAGCAAACGGCGTACGAGACCTTCGCCATGGCTGGCCAGTGAGCCATAGGACATGTCTGGCCCGTCACCCTCCCAAGTGGGGGCATAGAGGACGGTGACCCGTCGATCGGTTGCTTCGCCCTTCGTGGTCGGGACGGCAAGTTGGGGCCGGCCGATGGGGATCAAACAATCAGGGTCTATGTGCCGCACGTGGGCTAGGATACGGTCTCGAGAAGCCTGACCAGCGACGAAAACGTAATCATAGGCCTTGAGCTGGTGGGAGAACATCGAGGCCTTCTCGCTTTCACCGTGGCTCAAGTGAACGTGCGCAGGACCATTAATCCGCAAGGGCGTGAAATTGTTCTGGTTGTTATTGAGATAGAAGACAGCTCGGACGTCGTGTCTCCGCACGAACCTTTCGAAATGGTCTGAGGTGTCCGCCAATTCGATATCGAGCCGTGTCATGGTGGCGATGTGTCGCGCCACTTGCGGGTTGCGAAGGAGCAACACCACTGGACCATATCTGGCGTTCAAGACTTCAAGCGGGTGGATCCACTGTTCCAACTGGTAGCTGCTTGAGGGCACGTCGGCAAAATAAACGACGAAGGGAACGTCTTCCGTTGGAGAGGGGCGACGCGCCGCCAACAAACTGTTGACCAAGGGGCGTAGCAGGATGGCGCTGAGTCGATCTGTCGTCAGGCGGACCACGCGCTGGAGCCGGGAGAATGGTGACATGCATTCAGCCTAAAGGGCTGGGAGCCGCGCTGCTAAAGTGGGGTCGGGGCTTCCGGGCATCGGATTTCTAATGACACAGACTAGGGAGGTTCGCATGCGCGCGTGGCGGGGAAGGGCTGCCGGGTTGATTCCAGCCTCGATGCTCCGTGCCGTCGCGAATCTGGGGCACGGGGCGAGGACACGGCGGCCCCTGCAAGGGATGACCGTGAGTTCTCTACGGGCCATGAACGACGCCGTGATTCGCGGGAAGCTCGTCAACTGGGTACCGACGACGACGACTTTCAATGGCACGGGAGAGGCCATCATGCTCACTGGGGCCCGGATCGCGGACGCCGGGGCAATCCGTGCCGTGCTGGGACAAGCCGGTCTTCAGGTCGAGATTGGCCGTCCAGCACCTGGTGCGGGCCTGTGCTGGCGCGTAGGAGCTCCGGTGACTGGGCTGCGGGAAGTCGATAGGGCACATGCCGCCGTCGTCATCATCCCCGGCGACACAGCGACGCCGTCATTGCCCGATGCACTTGAGCCCACCTTCGGCATCGACCTCGTCTACACCTGGGTTGATGGAGGTGACTTGCGATGGCGGGCCGATCGTCTGGCAGCTCGCCAGCGTCATGAAGGCCCGGACCTTCCCACGGCGGACGACGACGGCCGATACAGTTCACATGATGAATTGCGCTATTCTCTGCGTTCCGTCGAGTACTTTGCACCATGGGTCCGTCGCATTCACTTGGTGACGGCCGGACAGATCCCGACATGGCTTAATACCGAGGACGGGCGGATAAACATCGTCGACCATGGGGAAATCTTCGCGGATCCATTGAACCTTCCAACTTTCAATTCCCATTCCATCGAATCCCAACTACACCGCATTCCGAACCTTGCAGAACACTTCATCTACATGAATGATGATGTCTTCTTAGGGCGGAGCGTCTCGCCGGGTGATTTCTTCACTAGCATGGGCCAGAGTAGGTTCTTCCTCAGCTCGATCACCATTCGGGGAGCAGGTTCGGGAGTGCTGCCGGTTGATCTCGCCGCCAAGAACAACGGTGCCATCATCGCGGACCGATTCGGGCGCACAACGACCCGCAAGTTCCTCCATGCACCGCATGCGCAGCGCAGATCCACTTTAGAACGTATCGAGAAGGACTATCCGGAAGCCGTATCCGCGACGGCTGCTGCACCGTTTCGCAGTTCCACTGACCTTTCGATCCCCTCGTCGTTGGCGCATTATTACGGGCTTTTCCTCGGAAGCGCAGTACCCGCCTCCATCACCTCCGGCTACGTCGATATTTCCTCCGAGAAGGCACAACTACAATTGCTGCGAATGATGCGTGGGACGATGCCAGAAGTATATTGTCTCAACGAAGTTGAGTCGCGGTGCGGAGACGAACTCAGGATTGATCACATGGTCAGGCACTTCCTGGACCACTCATATCCGGTACCTTCCGATTTCGAGCGCTGAATGGCGTAGTTCGTAACCAGCGAAGTCTATTCGCAGATGAGTAGAGCCGTCATATTCTCCGAGATGGAAGTAGAGTCTGAAGGCGGTAGGTTCACGCAGGCACTTCGCAGCACCTGGTCCCGACCAGACATCCAAGGAATACGACCGTGCCGATGGTGGACGTCTACCAACTCTGGCCGACTAAATTCACGGTGCCTTCGTCGGGATGGATGTCTTTCTTGCGATTTCTGGGTTCTTGTTCACCGCGCATCTGATAAAGGCCCCTCCCCGTTGGGCTGGCGATTTCGTTGCCTTCTGGGCCCGACGCATCCGTCGACTCCTGCCCTCCGCGTTTGTGGTCTTGGCTTGTGCGGTGGGTGCCGGACGGATGCTGGTTCCGGATGCCGAGTGGAAGGATGTCGACCATCAGTTAGTTTCCTCGGCGTTCTACGTGTGTAATTGGGCACTGGCGTCCACTAGCGTGGTTACCTGGCCGCAGACCATGCAGCTTTTCCAGTCCGGCACTTCTGCTCGCTATCTGGCGAGGAAAAATTCTATATCTTCTGGCCACTGCTGATTGGGTCGAGAGTCTGACCGGCGCCCCGCAGGATCCGAGCCCCTGAATCCGCAGTGCGACTGGTGGTGGCAGTCATCGTCAAGTCACTGGCCTTCTCCATCTAGCACTCAGCAGCTGTTCCGGGCCCTGCCTACTTCGTCACGCATACTCGAATGTCGGAGTTGGCTGCTAGCTGTATCTTCACACGGCCGGAGCGGCGCACCAATACCACCTGGTTGGGGCATCGCGGCGATTCCTTCGGGCGGAGTACAGGTATACGGGTGCGACGCCGTTCTCCGGCTGAATATTCGCTTCGCTGGGGGGCCACCGGTCGTGCCTTCGGGGGCCAGTAGACATATTCAGCATTGGCGGGCTTCGGGGCCGGTTATGGTGCTGTTGGGGGCGACCCAGCTTAGGTTCCTTCCGACGCGTGTATAGGGCACGCGGCGGAAGGAGCAATCATCAATGGTAGGGAAAATCGGAGCAAAGCTCATTTTGTAGTTGCGCACCGAGGGCCTTTCCGGTCGGGCGAACGCGGCATCACAGGGAATGTCCCGCAAGAGCATCACCGAGGTCCTCGAAGTCCTCGAAGTCGTCGACGCAGCCGGACTCAACTGGGATGCAATCTCCCAATTCCCGGAGGCCGAGGTGCACACCCTGGTCTTCCGGGGCCGCGGAGAGCATCACAGCGTGTTTGCCCAGCCGGATTGGGGCCGGAACCACAAGGAGATTGCCCGCGTCGTGGTGACACTGAAGCTGCTGCATGGGGAGTATGCGGACTCATGCGCCGTCGCCCGTGACCCGGCCACGGGTTACGACCGAATCTGCAGGACCAACCAGCGACGTGGGCGGATCACCGGCGCTTCCTCACGAGTCGGACATAAAGCAGGGCAAACGGGCGAGGTCGACTGGTCGGGACCAACGATTCAGTTGGCCGGTCCTGCATCTGGGACGACCACAATTGTGTACTTGTTCGTCGGGTGCCTTCCTGTCAGCCGGTACGCGTTCGTCGAGCCCACACTGGATATGAAGCAGGACACCTGGCTGAGGGCGCACGTGGCGATGTTCGAGGCCTTCACCGGTTCGGTGCCCAGAATCGTGCCCGACAATCTCAAGACCGGGGTCATCAAGCACCCACGCGAGGGCGAGATCGTGCTCAAGGACGCCTATCGCGAGATGGCCGCGCACTACTCCGCGGCGGTTCTCCCCGGACGCGTGAAGGCGCCGAAAGACAAGGCTAGCGTTGAGAGTACAGTCTGGCATGCGACGATGCGTACTAGAGCCGACTTGCGGCAGACCCGGTTCACCACGTTGCCAGAACTCAAATCGGCTATCACCGAGCGAGTGGAGGGCTATAGCGGGGAACCGTTCCAAAAGCGGCCCGGTTCCCGGGCCAGCGTCTTCGCCGAGAAGAACAGCCCTTGCTGACGGGATTGCCGGCGGTGGCCTACGAAATCAGCACCTGGGCCTACGGGCGTCGCGTGGGCCGCAACGGGCACGTGGTCTGGGAACGGAAATACTATTCGGTGCCATTGGCCCATATCGGACCAATGTCGATCTGCGCATCACCGATCGGGTCCGACTGATCTACCGGGGCTCCGGACGGCACCATAGCCACCTGTTATTGCCCGAAGGTGCGGCCAATGAATACCGCACCAACGACGCGGACCTGCCTGCCGGACAGCAGCACCGGCAATGGGTTTCTGCCCGGGTAAGGGAATGGGCCGGACGGATCGGCGCGGCGGCGATGACCGTTATCAACCGAATCTTCGAGTCCGGTCCCCATCGACGAACAGGGCCTGGACGCGGCTCTGGCCGTGTTGCGGCTCTCAAAGCGATACTCGGCCCAGCGGGTGGAGGCCGTCTGCGAGCTGGCGTTGAAGGGTCCGATACGATCTCCGCGGTTTGCGCATCTGCAGCCGCTCCTGGCCACTGGGCAGGAGCGGCTGCCAGGCTGAGTACCTCCACGGCATGATCCAACCGAACACGGCGGATGCGTACGCGGTGCCGATTACTACGCAGGCGACGCAAAGTGACCGGGACCGATATCGAGACCAAGCGCAAGCTCCGCGAAATGGGCGCGGGCCCGTTGCTGGAAGCAATCGAGGCCCAAGAAGAGACGCTCGTACTGGGGATGACCTTCGAGGAACGGCCGAGGCTCGTGGTCGACGAGGCGCACTGCGGGTTCAACCATTCCAAGGTCGAGGGACTGATCCGGCGGGCGGGGCTGCGCTATCCCGGGGCCGATCTTCGCCGGCTGGATTTGGTGGAAGGGCGTGGCCTAGACCGCAACGTGATTGCCCAGCTCGGGACGTGTTCGTTCATCGACCGTCGGCAGAACGTCGTGTTCTGGGGTTCACCGGGTCAGGGAAGTCGTATTTGGGGTGCGCTCTGGCCATGCAGGCCTGCCAGCACCGGATTCGGGCCCATTACATCCGTATGCCTGACCTCGAGGAACCCTGGGCGGTGGCGAAGGACAGGCCCCAAGGACAGAACAAATTCCTGAAGAAGTACTCGGCCTTCACGGTGCTGGTAATCGATGAATGGCTTCTGGACCATCCCGATCAGGGTATGCGCAGCATGTTGCTGGAGTTGGTGAATATTAGCGTCGCTGAGGACCAGCAGTAGTCCGGTTCAGAGCCAGTTCCCGTTGCGCAGATATTGCGTTTGGGAGCCACCATTGACGTCGGTCAGAGCCACCTGCTTAGGCTCCTTCCACCATGTGAGGGCACGTGGTGGAAGGAGTAATTCCAATGGTAAAGAAAATCAATGCGAAAGCCGTGCTCGGTCTTCGCGCCGATGGCCTATCGGGCAGGGCAATCTCTGCCTCGCAGGGCATCTCCAGGAACAGCATCGCGGACGTTATCGAAGCCGCCGACCGGCTCGGTGCCGACTGGGACGAGTTGCGCGAACGATCCGAGGTCGAGGTCTATGCGCTGCTGTTCCCCGGCCGCGGCGAACACCAAAGCGTGTTCGTCCAACCCGACTGGAACCAGGTGCACCGGCAACTGGCCCGGGTCGGGGTGACGCTGAAGCTGCTACACGGTGAATACCAGGATGCCTGCGCGGCATCACGGCAGCCGGCGATGGGCTACGACCGGTTCTGTAAGTCCTACCAACGCCACGTCCTCGTCGCCGGCGCCGCCTCGAGGGTCGGGCATAAGGCCGGCGTCAGCGTCGAGGTCGACTGGTCGGGCCCGACCATGCACTTGGATGATCCGGTGACCGGCAGCAAGCGGACCGTGTATCTGTTCGTCGCCTGCCTGCCGTTCAGCAGGTACGCCTTCGTGGCGCCGACCCTGGACATGAAACAGGACAGCTGGTTGCGCGTGCACGTGGCGATGTTCGAATTCATGGGCGGCTCGGTGCCTCGGATCGTCTCGGACAACCTCAAGACCGGGGTCATCTCCCACCCCCGCGAGGGCGAGATCGTACTCAACGACGCCTACCGCGAACTCGCCGGGCACTACGGCGCCGCCGTGCTGCCCGCCAGAGTGAAGCGTGCCAAAGACAAACCAAGCGTGGAAAACACCGTAGGGCACGTCGCCACCTGGGTGATCGCCTCACTGCGCGAGCACTCCTTCACCACGTCGGATCAGTTGCGCCTGGCCATCGGCGAACGTATCGAGGCCTATAACCGCGAGCCGTTCCAGAAGCGTGCCGGATCGCGTCTGGGCGTGTTCACC
This sequence comes from Arthrobacter sp. AOP36-A1-22, assembly GCF_052377615.1. Classification (NCBI taxonomy): domain Bacteria; kingdom Bacillati; phylum Actinomycetota; class Actinomycetes; order Micrococcales; family Micrococcaceae; genus Arthrobacter; species Arthrobacter sp. AOP36-A1-22. Next base: position 1,621 of record NZ_JBQSWX010000003.1, on the reverse strand, counting down.
AGCGAGGAGAAACCCCTGTTGCGCCCCCTGCCCGCGGTTCCCTACGAGATCAGCCGCTGGATCCGGGGTCGACGGGTTGGGCGTAACAGCTACGTGTCCTGGCAGCGGAACTTCTACTCCGTGCCTTTCATCCATATCGGTGCGCGCGTGGATTTGCGGGTGGGTGAATCGGTGTTGGAGGTCTATCGCGATCACCAACGGCTGACCAGCCACCGGCTGCAACCAGCGGGGAGCATCAACCAGTACCGCACCAATGATGCCGACCTGCCCGAGGACCGCCGCTGGCGCGAATGGGGCGGGGCACGCGTCAGGGCATGGGCTTGTCGGATTGGTTCTGGAACGGTGACGGTCATCGAGCGGATCTTTGAGTCGGTGGCCATGGAGGAACAAGGGCTGGACGCCGCGCTTGCGGTGCTGCGTTTGTCTCGGCGCTATTCACCGTCCCGGGTGGAAGCTGCCTGCCAGCTCGCCTTGCGCGGAAATGTCCGTTCCCCGCGCTATGCGCATCTGCGCCCGATTCTGGAAACCAGACAAGACCAGATGCGGACACCACCACCAGAGGACCCCGGCGAACCCAGCGGCTACGTCCGTGGTGCCGGCTACTATGCAGGAGGGAACCGATGAGCATCGTGGATATCGAGACCAAGCGCAAGGTGCGCGAGATGAATGCCGGGGACCTGCTCGCGGCCATCGAATCCCAGGACGAGGCCTTGAGCATGCATCTGGCCTTCGAGGAACGTGTTCGCCTGCTCGTTGACGACGCGTATTCGGAGTTCGCCAATTCGAAGGTCGCCGGACTGTTGCGGCGGGCCGGGCTGCGGTATCCGAATGCGGACCTGTGCAGGGTGGATTTGATTGAGGAACGCGGGCTATCGCGCACCATGATCGCCGAATTGGGGACCTGCTCGTTCGTCGAGCGTCGGGACAACGTGGTCTTCCAGGGCTTCACGGGGTCCGGGAAGTCCTACTTGGGATGCGCGTTGGCCAAGCAGGCCTGCCAGCACAGGATCCGGGCGCACTACATTCGCATGCCCGACCTTGAGGAAGCCTGGGCGCAGGCCAAGGACAAACCATCCGGCGCCGCGAAGTTCCTACGCAAATACGCCTCGTTCACGATGTTGGTAATTGATGAGTGGCTACTGGACAAGCCATCGGTGCCAATGCAGAGCATGCTCCTTGAGCTGCTGGAGCGGCGCTACGACGCGACGTCAACGGTGTTCTGCTCGCAATACCCGCAAAAGGATTGGCATCAGCGCCTCGGCTCCGGGGTCCACGCGGATGCGATCATGGACCGGATTATCCACAACACCATATGGATGGAGACCGGGACCTTCAACATGCGAGAGCAGGTTAACGCGGCTGGCAGGTAGTGAGAAGCCCCGAGAGCGCCAGTGGCTCCCATGCAGGCGGCTACTGGCGCTCTTCGGCAATAACGCTGGCTCCCTTTGGCAATATCCACAGGCTCTCAAGCCGTCAAATACTCAGTTGGTGGAGCGCCGGTATGACGCCACTTCGACGGTGTTCTGCACGCAGTATGCCAAGAAGGATTGGCATCAGCGGCTTGGTTTCGGAATGCACGCGGATGCGATTGTGGGCCGCATCGTGCACAACACCAACTGGC